>WRDI01000038.1 GCA_009783515.1 Bacillota bacterium
AATGCACAACGCACAATGCAGAATGAAGGTTATTTTTAATAAATTTGTCCGAAACTCCACTATCCACGCTGTATTTATAATTTGTAATTTAAAATCCCACTACCCCGCAGTCAAAAACTCGCCATACGCCGCCCAAACCGTGCGGTACTGCGGCAAAAGGTCAGCGCGGCTGATAAAAATTATCCTCCTTTCAAACGCTGTCCCGCTTAAACCGACGAAAGCCGCCGTGGCCGCCGCCTCCTGCCCCGCCTTATACACCGCGAGTTTGCCGTTTGCACCGTAAACCGCATCGTCGCCTTCAAACCTATAAAAAGTATCGCCGTCCGCCTCTGCGCTGTGATAGCCCCTTATTTTTAATGCGTTTGTCCCTAAAGTCGCGGGCGTGTGGGTGATGGACGGTCGCACACTAATGTTGATTCGATACAAATAGCCGCTTACCCAAAATGCTTTCGCGCCGATAGAAGTTACGCCGTCGCCGATTTCCAAATTGATGATAGAGGTCGCGTAAAAAGCGCGCTCGCCGATTGTTTTAAGCGCGGGATTGAACTTAACCGAAGACACAAAACCCATGCCGCTGAAGGTATACGGCTCGATTTCAGTTGCGTCGTCGGGAATCGTTACCGCCGCCGCGCTACCCAAATACGCGGTAAGCCGTCCGTTTTCTATTACCCAATCGCCGCGTACCGTACTGTTTTTGTAAATATACGGGGAATAAACAGACCAACCCTCGTATCCCGCGGACAGCCCGCCCGATTTTATCAACGAATAAAAACTATCCGGCAGGATTATTTTAAGCCACGGCCCAATCGCAAAGCTACTGAGCCTGACCGACGGCGTACCCCTCATTAAGACGGTGAGTACCCCATGTTCCTCAACGGAACCGGACCCATTCATAGATTCGACCATGCGCGCACTTACTGCCGCCTGTTCACGGATAATTCTTATGCCTGTTCCGACCGCCAATTTTCTTAAAGCAGTTCCCAAAAAAGCGAAACTCATAATCTCTGCGACAGAGTCGGGAAGTTCGATTTCCGAGAGTGCTGCGCACAACTCAAACGCCGAGGTCTTTACAATGACAACGCTTGACGCGGCGACAAAATCCACATCCATAAGCCGGTCGCAACCATAAAAAGCCCTCGCGCCTATTTCTTTCGCGGAAGGCGGTACGGCTATTTCCGCAAGCGAGACGCATTGATAAAACATATCGTCCGAAATCGCGACCAAGCCCTCTTTTAGTTCGACAGACGCAAGAGAAATGCAACCGGAAAAAACCCCTTCCCCCACTTTTAACGCCGCGAGGCTCACGCTTACAAGCGCGGTACAATTGCGAAACGCGCTGTCCCCGATCGTCTCTACGCTTTGCGGTATCACAACCGAGGCCAGACGGTTATTACCCAAAAACGCATAACCGGCTATTGCGACGGTGCCCGCTTTAAACGTCACGGAAGGGCCTCCGCCAAAGCGATAAAACACTCTGCCCGCATAAACGTCCCCGCCCTGATTGTTAAGCCAGCCCGTGCCGTCGAAGGCATAGCCGCCCACTTCGCGCAAGTCCTCCCCGAAATAAAAATTGTCGATGAGACCGCAACCCGAAAAGGCGCGGTAGCCTATCGCCGCCACAAGCGCGGGAAGAATGATGTCGCTAAGCGAAAGACAGCCCGAAAACGCATAATCGCTTATTTTCAAAAGCCCTGCGGGAAGAACGACGCGGCTCAAAAAGAGGCAGTCCTCAAATGCAGATTCGGGAACCTCGCTTATGCCCTGCGGCAGAGCTAGCTCGCCGACGGCGCAGCCGCGAAACGCCGAAATACCGATGCTTTGCAAAGCGGCCGGCAAAGCTAAGTTTTTGAGCGACGCGCAATTTTCAAATGCGCCGTCGCCTATGCTAAGCAGATTTTGAGACAGATTAACCTTCGTAAGCAGGCGGCAGTTAGAAAACATATAGTTGCCGATACACAAAATGCCAGAAATTTCCACCTCGGTCAACGCGGCACAATTAAACAACAAATAATCGCCGATCTCGCTTAACCTGTCGGGCAACGTAAGAGACGATAGCCCCGTCGAAGCAAAGGCGCGAGACTCAAGGCGCGCGATGCCGGAAGGAAGGTCAAGCGAGGACAGCATAATGCAATTTTCAAACGCGCCGCTGCCAATGCTCTCTATTTTATTTCCCAAAATTACCGCTTCCAGCCTGTCGCAGTTATAAAAAACGTCGGCATTAAGCTGCAAAAGACTGTCCGGTAGCGTAACCGACGTCAGCTTACTGCCCGAAAATGCCCTATCGCCGATATAAATCAAGCTGCCGGGCAGAACAATTTCGGTCAGGGCTGCACAGCCGTAAAAAGCTCTGTCGCCGATGCTTTCAAGCCCCTCCGGTAGTAAAACATCCTCAAGAGACGAACAGCCGTAAAAAGCCGCCGCCCCGACAGACTTTAACCCGTAAGCAAAACCGACCGACTCCAACGCCGCGCACCCGTAAAACAGCCGGGGGCTTAAAACCTCTAAGACCGGTATAACCACGCGTGTTAAAGCAGAACACCCCTCGAAAGCCGATTCCTCTACAAATTCGATGCTGTCAGGCAAATGAATTTCAGACACTCTCTTTGCGTCCTCAAAGGCGAATTTGCCCACCCGATTGACCGGCAGATTATTGAAAGTATCCGGCAGCGGCAAAATGTTTAGCTTGATGTCCTTGACCGAAACAAGCGTGTAGCCTCTTTCGTTTTCGACAAATTTGAATGCGGAATAGCCCGGATCCGACTGCCATGCCGCGTAAAGAATCAGGTTTTGACCGGGCATAGCCAAACTCTCAAATTTTTTTGTGCACGCGGCGTCGATATGCCAGCCAGTAAAGCGGTAACCGGTGAGATAACTTTCGCTTAGTTCCAGCGGCTCGCCGAACTTAAGCGTAAGAGCAGGCACGGCGGTACCTATGGTGACAAAATCAATAGTAAATTCACCTATTGTCCAGCCCGCATAAATTACGGTATTCTTGGTAATTTTTGTTTTTTCAAAATCAAAAAGATACGCACACTCCTCGTCTGCATACCAATTTTCGAATGTATATCCTTCGCGATCAGGGTCGTCGGGACGGATAGCAAAGCTCCCGCCCGCAAGTAGTTGCCTTTGGACGGGCGACCCTCCGCTTGTATCGAACTGCACTGTCATAACCGCCTGACACGCGGCAAAGACGCCGAATGCCGAGGCGAGGATAAAAACAAGAATCAAAATCAAAATCGCCCTTCTCATCGCAAACCCTCCCCTGTGTATAATAGTACACCACAGTAGCGTTTTTGCGGGTGGCGAAAAATTGAAAACGGCATAAAAATCGGGTGAGGGAATGCAGTGGCCAGTGACCAGTGGCCGTAGTTAGAGAACAGAGGATAGAGTGGCGGTAAGCCTTTTAAAGCACAAAGCGGAGCGATGAAGATTCCTCGTTATTATCGGAATGATTCTAATCAATACGCAACAAAACAGCAAACTATATTATATCGCCCTTCTATTCTCTAACCTCTATTCTCTTCAATATCCATAATTTTCCTTACCCTTTTGGCATGGCGCGGCTCGTCCGAAAAAGGGGTGTTTAGAAAAATATCCACCATGCGCAAGGCGGTGTCATGCGCGGTTATCCGCGCGCCCAAGGCAATCATATTGGCGTTGTTGTGCTGCCGCGCCATGGCGGCCGAAATTTCGTCAGTGCAATGCGCACACCGTATGCCCCTGACTTTATTCGCAGCTATGCTCATACCTATGCCCGTACCGCAAATCAGTATGCCGCGCGTACACTCGCCTTTAGCTACAAGCAGGGCGGCTTTAAGGGCAAAATCGGGATAATCCACCGACTTGTCACTAAAGCCCCCGCAATCGGTAAGAGCTTCTCCCCTGCCCTTTAAGTGCGCAATTATCTGATTTTTAAGCGCTATCGCCGCATGGTCGCAGGCTATTGCTATCATGTTGCATTTCTCCTTTTTTAGCAGTATTGTTGACGGCCAATGACCAATGGCCAGCTTCGGTCACACGTTTACATATTATACATGTTATACATGAAAAAACAAAAAAATACAAACTCCGCACTTCAAACTCACCCCTAAAAGCGGCGCGCCGGAGCGTAGCGCCCTACGACCCGATCCCCGACCCTAATCCCTCAGATCCGACTTCCACTGGTCACTGGAAACCGACCACTGACCGCTGCATAAATATCCACGCAAGCATACTCCAAATACTGCGCCACAGCCATGTATGCGTCCATATCGCAGCCGTAGGGGTCGGGAACGTCGCCGCCGCCTGTCAGTTCGCCGACGGTTAATACGCAAGGGTGCGTCTCGATTGCCGCTTTGTGCCCCGCAGTCATGCAAATTATGACGTCCGCGGCTGTTGATTCGGTAAGCTGGCGCGAGAGATGGGGCTTGGGCTTTACCCCCAACGCGGCGAGAGCTTTTTCGGCATTGGCGTTTATTTTCACTCCTTCGTCGACAAAAAGCCCAGCCGATGTAACGTCAAAATGCGACAGCTCCTTTTTTTTACGCAAAAATTTTTTAAACAGCTGTTCCGCCATGGGCGAGCGGCAGGTGTTGCCCGTGCATACAAACAAAACCCTTATTTGTTTCGGCTTTTTGGGCTTAACAGCGGGTTGTTTCGTGGGTTCGCCCTTGACCTTGACACCCCTCTTGCCGCTAGCCTTGTCATCTTGGACGCTAGCTTCGACGTTTGCCGCTTTTTCAGTTCGTTTTGTCCTTTTCATATAACAATTCCTCTTAAATTCCCCCCTCCTGATGGGGGCAGAGCGTAATGCAAATATACCCACTGGCTCACGAAGTAAGGTCCCAAACGCTTCATGGCACGGTTTTATGTTTGTAGCGAAGCCGCGAATGCTTCCATTCCCCTCCCTCGGAGGGGTGCCCCACGAATACTTCCCCGATACGGGGCGGGGTGGTCAGGAGGCGGGGTGGTTCTCTTACGTTTACCTATCTATCGCGCCCTTCTCTTCAGCGGCTTTAAATAACCGATTATTCACCGCCCGCCCTATCCCTTGCCCGTTGGTCAGCAAAGCTAAAATAATTTTGCAGCCCTGTTTATCCGCTTCCCTTAATCGCGAGTAAAGCCCCGCAGCATAATTGATTTCGTCCTTAAAATCCACGGCTTCGATATTTTTAAACTCCCCGTCCTGCAAAAAATCATTTAGTCCCGCGCCCAAATTCACTCCTAAAACCAATGTTTTAAGGTCTTTAACCGCTGCGCACCCTTCTTTCAGTCCATTCAAATCCTCAAAAATCCTCACACGTGCATTGGGCGCATAGTGGCGGTATTTCATCCCCGGACTCAGCGGTTGTCCCTCGCCATGATTGTAAACTTCTATTTTGCCGGTTAGCTTCTCAAGCTCCTCAAGCGCGACTCCGCCCGCCCGCAAAAGCCTTGCGGGAGTGACGGAAAAGTCGATTATTGTAGATTCCAGCCCCACATCACAGTCCCCACCGTCCAAAACATACTTGATTTTGCCGCACAAATCGTCTAAAACATGCCGCGCCGTCGTCGGGCTGGGGCGGGTGGATGTGTTCGCGCTGGGGGCGGCAATCGCCACGCCGCATTTCTTTATAAATTCCCGCACCAGTGGCGAGGCGGGGATTCTTATCGCCACCGTGCTAAGCCCCGCAGTGACGATATCGGGCACACACTCCCTCTTTTTAACAACGACGGTCAGCGGTCCCGGCATAAAGGCTTTGGCGACGGCAAATGCGCGGGAATCGAAATATCCGGCGCTTTCGACACCCTCAAAATCGGCGAAATGCACAATCAGCGGGTTATCGGGCGGCCTCCCCTTGACCTCAAAAATCTTTTTTACCGCCGCCGCGTTAAATGCGTCCGCGCCAAGACCGTACACCGTTTCCGTGGCGAACGCGACCAATCCCCCGCTTTGAATTTCGGCGGCGGCAAGGGCGATATTTTCGGTTGTCAGTTGCAGGATTTTAGTTCTCATAATGAATATTTATTCTATAGTGCACAGTGCCGGTCATTTAATTTTATATTTTTCCTGCTTATACTTTCTTTAAAGTTTATCCTTCACTGCGCACTGCGCACTATAAACCACACGTTTAACTAAAGAAATAGCGGGTATAATCATTGAATATGAAATCAAAATTAGCAAGATTTTTGGATAATTTATTTTTGCTACTCGTCACCTGGCTGTTTGCGGCTGTCGTCACACTCTATTTTGTGCGTGAAATTTATCTTGTAATCGTCGTCGCTACCTCCGTCGCCTTGGGTGTCTGCTTTCTCGCAAATTTAAGGCATAAAAAGACGCTACAAAAGGAAAAAGAGGCTTACGGTGCATCGCTTTGTGCACAGCACTTTATGTTTCACGACGACACCTATGCTTTGGACTATTTTTACAACGCGTTGCGGTCGCGGTACACGGCCAACAAAAGCAGGTTTTTCCTAACTATCAACAAGACGATGGTCGCCCCTTGCGTCACCGAACCGCTTACCCTTAAAAAGGCAGTTTTATTTTACAGCGAAGCTTTACGCAAAAGTGCAGACACGTTGGTAATACTTAGCTTTAAGTCCGAAAAATTTCCCGTTGACCTGAAAACAAAATTCACAGGACTAAGGTTTGAACTGTTCGGCGCAGACAAAACCTACCGCCTGTTAAAAAGCCTTGACCGCCTGCCTGCCGAGGAAAAGCCCATAAAAACGCGCAAACTGAGAGAGTTTTTAACGGCGGCTTTCCTCCCAAAGCGCGCCAAGGGATATTTGGGCGTCGCGTTTATCATGCTTTTCGGGGCGTATTTTTCGATTTCCTCCATTTACTACGTCGCTGCCGCCGCCGTTTGCTTGGCGTTGGCGTTATTGTGCAAGTTGGATGTTGCGGAAAGGGTGAAGAGAGGAGGGATCGGGGATCAGGGGTCAGGGGTCAGCGTTGGTTAAATTTAACCGGCCCGCTCTCCCATACCTTAATTTCGGATTCATAACTCTCAACACTCTCCCCCCGAATCCTGCTCCGCCTCCCCGCCTTCTTTCGCCGCCGCCTCTTTCGCCATTTTCCTTTCGTACTCCTCGCGAAGCCTTACCATCTCGGCTTCTTTCGCCTGCTGAGATGGAAAACCGCGCGTAAAATAAATGCCGCAAAAGCTCACGACGGCGACGCCAAAGCATATCAAAGCAACCAGCCAAAGCCGCCCGCCCAAAAGCTCCTGCCAGACCAAAAACATAAACATGGACACCAAAAACAGCCCCATAAACACCAACCCCACGATGGCCGTCGCTTTTTTAATCTTGGGATTCAATATAACCTCCTTGTTGCGACTTTCGCTATTTTGACTTTCGCTATTTTATAGATTATACCACCTTGCATTTTTATTGTCAAATATATCTTGCTTTGGTTTTTTTATATCTCTTAAGATTTCCATTCTTCATGAATCAAATTAAATTTACCAAGCAAATCCTTTTTGCACATTTCCAGCACGTCTTTTGGAAGATCCGGAATAATACAATCCTCGCAACAGCCCACAGACGATACACTTATTCTCCTTAACAAGCATTTTTTGTCCCGATTGTATATACATAAGTCAAAATCGCATTTTATCATTTTTGCTCCTTATAATAACTAAATTTTATACATTATACTGCAAGATTCTTGCGATTGCAAGTTTTTTGCGATCAAATTAGTTTACCATTTCGGTGATGAATAAAATTTTTTGTGAAAAATTAAAGGAACTTCGACTTGAGAAAAACCTAAGACAGTTTGACCTTGCAAAAATATTTAATGTCGCGCCCAACACAATAAGCAGCTGGGAGCGCGGAAATAGTGCGCCGAGCATTGACGAATTGAAAGTCATTGCCAAGTTCTTTGGTGTTTCGACAGATTATTTGTTGGGGCTTGAGGACTGACAGTCTTTTGTTTTGTATAAAGACCCTAATGTCCATCGTTTAAAATCGTGAGGACAGGTTCTAAGTTTTGTTGACTTTTTCATTTGTTTGCGTTATAATAAATACATGTCAAGCGTGAGCTTTAAAAACGTAACCAAAATATACTCTTCCGGTATAAAAGCGGTCAGCGACTTCTCCCTCGACATACAGGACGGGGAGTTTTTGGTCATAATGGGACCGTCGGGGTGCGGCAAAACCACCCTTCTTAGACTTATCGCGGGCTTAGAAAAACCCACGTCGGGGCAAATTTTCATCGCAGGCGAGGATGTAACCGACGTGCCGCCGCAAAAGCGAAACACGGCCATGGTGATGCAATCGGCGGCGCTTTTTCCCCATTTGAGCATTTTTGACAACCTCGCGTTCGGACTGATTGTGCAAAAAGAAAGCAAAAATACTACCCGTGAAAAGGTGCTCGCCGCCGCCGCCGCTTTGGGGATTTCCGATTTATTAGAGCGCAAGCCATCCTCGCTTTCGGGCGGCCAAAAGCAACGGGTGGCACTCGGGCGCGCGCTTGCCGTCCGTCCTCGCGTTTTTTTGTTTGACGAACCCTTAAACAGCCTCGACGCCGCGCTTAAGGCGTCTATGCGGGCGGAAATAAAGCGGCTGCACAAGAAAACGGGCGCAACCTTTGTTTACGTCACGCACGACAAATTCGAGGCGGCGCGCCTAGGTACCCGCATCACAGCGGTGAGCGAAGGGCGGCTTATTAAGGTGGGAGCGGCAATGCAGTGTATAGCGATAAAACCGACATATCTAAAAACGCACAGTGCACAGCACTCAGCGCATAGTGGAGGGGTCAGGGGTCAGGGGTCAGGGGTCAGGGACGGTTAAATTTGATTATAATTTGGTATCCTTTGCAATCCAAATCACAAAAACATATAAGACGACATATAAGATGCGCACACCCTTTGCCACAAGAAAAACAGTGTGCGCTCTTTTACAATACTTAACATTCATTGTGCGTTGTGCATCGAACATTCATTGCGAACTATCTTATTCTTTTTCCTCGTCCTTCAAGTACACTACATGCGGGCGGCGGATGCGCATGGCGACCGAATCTATGTCGCCGTGGATTTCGCCCGCCTTTTTTAAGCAGATCCTTATCAAAACATGGCCCGCGATTTCAAATATAATCGCCGCGATAAACACCACTCCCTGCATTTTTAAAAGTACGTCCGCTGCTAAAGCTGCAAGCCCGATCGCCACGTCCGCCTGCGGGAGCAAGGTCACGCCCAAAAACCGTCGCATATTCTTGCTTTCTCTTATCATCGCCGCGCCCGCATAGCTTCCGAAATACTTGCCCAAAAAGCGGAAAACAATATATATGACGGCAACAAGCAACACAAGCGGCTCTATAAAATCGGTCAGCCTCACCCGCGCCCCCGCAAGCACGAAAAACACCACAAACAGCGGGTACGTCCAGCTGTCAAGCCGTTTTCGTATGCCGTGTTCGTGGTTGACAAACGAAAAAGCCCCGCCCATAAAAATCGTCATAAGTAGCGCGGACAGACCGATATGCCCCTCCCCGTGTCCCCCTTCCGCCGCGGCGGGCACAAGATATATATGCGCCTCGCTTAATAATTCGGCGGCGGCGACGGCAAGCAGTATAAACGCGATGCTGACGACCACCCTCGCCGACTGAATCTTAAACACTTTTGTCAGATATCCAAGCGCAATGCCCAAAGCAAGGCCTGCAGCAATGGACGCAACAATCTCGATTAGCGGCGCAAACACCAAGGAATATACCGATACGCCGTGACCGTCAAATGCGGGTACAACCGACATAATTATCGAAAACAGTACAATCCCAAACACGTCGTCAAGCGCGACCACGGGAATCATCATGTCGGTAATTTCACCCTCCGTGCGGTACTGGCGGGTTATCATGTACTTTGCGGTGGGGGCGGACGCAGCGGCTAACGCTCCCAAAATCAGGGCGACCTCTATCGTAATTACTTTTTGTTGCGAAAGGACGGCGACAATGACAAGCGCGCCGCCCGTCAAAATTACCGCCGAAAGCGACTGCACAAGCGAAATCGCCGCCGCCTTTTTCCCCAAGCTGAAAATCGTTTTGGGCTTTATCTCTATGCCTAACGAAAAGCAGATAAAACTGAACGCGATGACATAAAGTATGTTGTTTTCGATAAACCCCTGGCTTAACCCAAAAGTAAAACCGCCCGCCGAAAGCGACCCCAACAAATTAGGGCCGAAAATTATGCCAGCCAAAATATAACCCGTGACCGAAGGCAAATGCGCCAGTTTTGCAAGCTTGCCAAAGCAAATACCGACCAAGAGCGCCAAAGCAAGCATGAATATTATACCGCCGTTACCCGAGCCCGCGACAGCCCCGTCATGCACCGCCGCCATTATCATATTGTTTGTTATCATACGCTATATATTATCAATTTTTGCGGATTTCGTCAAGTATTATGTCGGACTATATCGATAGACTCGTTACGAAACTTGTTACGGTCAAGCTTAAGGAGCATATTTTTGTCGGTATAAGGACTTGCGTGGTGCGTACGCAATTTTTGCCTCTACAGGATTTGCAACGCAAAGCGGGCAAACCGCAAGCGGCCCCACGGTTCGGCCGCGCTGCGTACGCACCACGCAAGGTTTTATTGCGCCTGACAGACTCCCTTAAACACGCTGCGGAAGCTTGCAAAGTAAGTCTAATGAGTATCGGCACTACTGATAACCTTTTCTTTTTTTATCTTTGTAGTTAAAGCAAACAGGACGCCGCCCGCGACGTTGCCAAGCGTCGCAAACAAAATATTTAAAAATACGGGACCGATATCGCTACCGTTTACGAACACGGCGTAAAAAAGAGTAAACATATTCGCTATGCTGTGCTCGAAACCTAAAACGCAAAAAATGCAAATCGGGAAGAAAAGGCTGAGATATTTATTGACCGCGCCGGTTGCTTTGTACGCTAAAAAAACGCCCATGCATACTAAATAATTGGCAAGCACGCCCAGTAGCGCTATCATTCCGATATTAAGCGAGGTTTTTGCCTTATAAATTTTGTAAAGCGACTCTTCTATTGCAAAGGCCGTATGGACGGGCGTCAGTTTGATAACGTATGCGATAAAAACGCACCCGACAAAGTTCCCCAAATAGACAAACAGCAGGTTGAGCAATACTTTTTTGGTTTTGCCTTTTTTGTGGACGGCCGCCAAAAGCATCGTGTTGCCGGTAAACAGCTCCATTTCGTTAAGCACGACCAAAAGCAAAAACGCCGTAAAGCTCGCCCCGTAAATCAGCTTGCTTAACGCGGGGTTTGAAGAAACTGTACCCAAAACAACCGAAAAAGCGGACACCAAGCCCAAACAAACGCCTGCAAAAATTGCGGAGGCAAACGACGCGACTTTTTTTATGCTTAATTTTTTCTCTATGTATTCGTTCAGCATACTAAAATTATAGCACGAATAAAAAATTTTCACAACCGTTTTGACGATTGTCCGTCCCCTAAACCAAAAAAACCTATCAACCGAAAAATTCGCCGTAAAGGGCTTGAACGGCAGCGGTAAGGTGGACGGATTTTACGCCGATCGCCATGCTTACGGGGTTGCCGCCACACATATTAAGCGCGTCGATATAAATATTTTCTTTCAGCAAAGCGGAGGTCAGGCGGGCGACGATGTCCTTTAGAAAAATTATGCCCTCCCCCACAAGCATGATTATGGCGGTGCTAGATATTAGATCGGTAAAATCAGCGTTTAGTTCTTCCCTAACCCGCGCAAAAAGCCGCTCCCGCCCCTTGTCCGACAGTTGCTCCTGACGGAATATTACCGACATAGTGTCTATGCCCGAAAGGACGTGGTCAAAAGAAATCGATTCCTCTTCTAAAAGCCCGAATAATTTGCGCCCAAAGCCCACCTCGTGATTCATTAGATACTTGCCCACAGTCAAAATGCAAAAGCCGTCAGTGCCCGCGATGCCCACGACCCTAACCGCCCCCTCGCGCTTGTGCAGCACCGTCGTCCCTGCCGCGGCGGGATTGTAGATATTTTTTATGCACAAAGGGATACCCGCCCTAAGAACGGGCTCGACGGATTCCTCGTGAAGCACGCTAAAGCCCGCGTAAGCAAGCTCGCGCATCTCGCGGTAGGTGATTTCGGGCACGGGCCGGGGGTTTTTCACTTGCTTCGGGTTTGCCGCATAAACGCTGTCAACGTCGGTGAAATTTTCGTAAATCTCTGCATCAACCGCCGCCGCTAATATCGCCGCGGTAATGTCCGAGCCGCCGCGACCGAATGTGACCACATCGCCGCCGCGGGTGTAACCGAAAAAGCCGGGGTATACGCCAATCCCCTTTAAATGCTTTAATTCGGACAGCTTGTGGCTTTGTGCGGGCAGAAAATGCGCGCCGCCAGCCTTGCCTTCCAGCACCATACCCGTTGTTTGCGGATTTAGGTATGCCGCGTCCGCGCCTAATGATTGCAGATATGCCGCGACAACCTTGGCGCAACTATCCTCTCCCGCCGCCTTTACAAGATCAAGATACCTCTCAAACGACAAATCCATCCTTTTTACGCGGGCTTCGATGTCCTCTTTGACGGCATGGAAAACCCAATCCGGCAAATTAAGCTCGTCCGTAATGTCGGAAAAACGCTCCAAAACGTCTTTTAGCTGCGCCTTACAGGCTTGTCTCATATACGCCGCTTTGGCTAATAATATAAGAAGGTCAGTCGTCTTTTTGTCGCCGTCATAGCGGCAACCGGGGGCAGACACCACCATAATTTGACGGCGCGAGTCCTCCAAAAGAATTGCGCACGCCTTTTTTATTTGCGCGGCGGTCGATAATGATGTGCCGCCGAATTTTGTTACTATCATTTTTTTTAACAGTTCCTTGTTACAAAAGTTCCTTGT
>WRDI01000039.1 GCA_009783515.1 Bacillota bacterium
CGACGTGTACGACGCTCTGACCACCCCACGTGTATACAAGCCCGCTTTTGACCACCAGACCGCCCTTAATATGATTTTGAACGGCGAATGCGGCCAGTTTTCCCCCCTTTTGTTGCAGTGCCTTCAAAATGTCGGGCGGGAGTTTGACGACACCGCCGCGATGTACCGCGACGGGATGTCCACCCGCGTGGACCAGTTTGTTTCTGCGCCGCACAAGAGTGGAAAGGTCGCCAAAAACCGCTCTAATCAGGCATCGATTTATAAATATTTTGCCATGTTGCAGATGGGCGGCGACATAGTGTTTGAGCTTAACCTTGACAGCGGCGAACATCACCTTGTTTATCCCTTGGTGGTGGTGGGCAGTATTATACGCGAAAACGGAAAGTTTTTTGACGAAATGGAAGCGGCTGCAAGCCTTGTTCACCCCGACGACCGCGAAGCCTTGCGAGGTAACCTTGCCGAGTGGCAACGACGGGTAGGTAGCGGCATTTTGACGCCCGAACCGGCGGATTTCCGCATTTATGTAGCCAAAGAGGACAGCTATCACTGGTACAGAATTACCTTTAAGAAGGTTATCGGCGACATAGACGGCGCGGGGTATGCCATAGTCAAGATGCAGGATTTCGGCACCGCCTCCGCCTTAAGCAAAAACGCGGCGGAGATTTTTGCCCGCGTAGCCATGTTAGAGTATGCGGACGGGCGGCAGACAGCCGCCGCGGACGGGATTGACCGCGCCGTGGAGTTTACCGGGTATTTTGGCGACGGCTTTGCCGAATATGACCTTTTAAATAACGTTGGCACTTATTATTACGACGGGCGCAAATCGGTTTTTCCCCTTAAAAAGGGTAAGGATTACCTTGCGGGCTTTGTCCACCGCGACGATTTGAAATTATATAAAGAGCATTTAACCCGCCTTTTGATGGGTAATGAGGTCGAGGACATACGTTTTAGGATGGATGCGGGGCATGGTGAATACCGTCAAAAGTGGAAACGCAGCGTCCTTTTGCGCGATAAAGGCGGCAATCCGATAAAGGCGGTGTCCAGCGTGACCGACGCGGACAGGTTACTTTCGCACATGGACGACGTGAAGATGAAGTCGCAGATAGACCAGATGACGGGCTCGCTCAATAAAACAATGGCGGAATACAGCGTTTCGCAGGCGCTAAGCAAAAGCGCGGAGGGTGAGAGGCATACCTTGATTCTTATAGATATCGACGACTTTAAGCTTATCAACGACACTTTCGGCCACCTTATGGGCGACGAGGCCATAAGGGCGGTTTCGCGTAGGCTAAGCGCGTTGTTTGCCGGAAACGTCGTAGGGCGCATGGGCGGCGACGAGTTTATGGTGTTTATCAAAAATTGCGGCGGCGAGGAAGAAATTACGCGGCACCTCCAAAGCATTTATCACAGTTTGGGTGAGCTAAGGCTGAAAAACAACGTCGCGATATCCACAAGCTGCGGCGTGGCGCGTTATCCGATGGACGGCGCGGACTATACGGGACTGTTTGAAAACGCGGACAAGGCGTTATATAAGGCAAAGCTAAGCGGCAAAGCAAGGTTTTGCTTTGCCGAAGAAGGGGAGGATACCCGCCCCGCACCCAAGACCCGCATCGAAAGCGAAACGGCCATGGACAAGGATTTTTACAATATGCTCGGCCAAATGCTGCTTGATATGGACGATTATAAAGAATCGGTCGAGAGCGTGTTTAATTTTGTAGCGCGCAATATGTCGCTATCTTCCGTCGTCGCGACGGGAGTGGGGGACAATGTACTTTACGAATGGCGGGCGGACACCTCTTACAAGCCGTACTGCCGCATGTGCGAGGCTTTAACCAAGCTGAATTATACCGTAGGGGTGGAAACAAAAGACGGGGTGATAAGCTGCGCGGATGTTGACAACCTTGACCCAATTATTGCCGCGACGTTTAAGGAGGAGGGCGTGGGCTCGTTTATGGCGGCGGCGACGGGCGATGACCTCTTAAAGGCGGGGCACATAGTATTTGCTACGAAAGAAAAAGAACGGGTCTGGCGTCACGAGGAGCAAAAAGCGGTGCGGCTGATTGTTCGTATGCTTTCGCTTTTGCGCGCCAAAACCCTTGCCGAAATCCAAAGCAGGGACGCGCAACAGCTTATCGATACGCTGTTTTCGGTTAACGGCGGATACAATTATGTCATTGATGAAACGTACCGCATAATCAGGGCGGATTCGACGACCAAGAAAGAGTTTCCCGGCTGCGAGGGCGAGTATTGTTACGGAATGTTCAATAACCAGTCTTCGCCCTGTTCCGGTTGCCCCGCTGCTTTATTGAATTCGGAAACGGTCGAGACGTCCGCCAATATCAATTTGCGTAAGTTTGGCGGCAAAATGAAAGTCACAGCGCTTTCTCCGGGGAGCGAGCAGGACAAAAAGCTGACGATAGTGTCGGTGAGGAAAGAGTAAGGGTTAGTGGTCGGTAAAGGGAAAAAAGGAGGGGAAAAATGGGAGGAAAGAGGGGATAGGGAAAAATATACTTGTTAATTTTGGAAAAGCCTCCCATAGAGATACGGGAGGCTTTTTTGACATTCTTGTATTAAAGAAAGTGTTTTGTTTAGTACGTCATTGCGAGTGAAGCGAAGCAACCCAGCTTAAATTTAGCTTTAATTTTTGGGTATTCAATAATACCACGTTTTATGAGGATATTATTTTAGCTGGATTGCTTCGCTTCGCTCGCAATGACAATACGTTTTCGATAATTACGATTATACTACCAATTTTTCCTGTTTTTTGGTTCCTTTTGCGTTGTTTTTCACCTTGTTTTGTTCCGTCACAGCCTCATCCGCCGTCAAACGCTCTTTTGCCACCGCTAACATCAGTTTTATGCGGTTTTCCTGATTGACGCGCGTCGCCGACGAATCGTAGTCGATGGGAGTAATATTGGCTGCGGGGTACAAATCCTTCACCCGCTTTATCGCGCTTTTGCCACAGATGTGATTGGGGAGGCACCCAAACGGCTGGGCGCACACAATGTCGGGGATTCCGGCCTCGGCAAGCTCCGCCATTTCCGCGGGGAGAAGCCAGCCCTCGCCCATTTTTACGCCAAGGTCGATTATACCTTCGGTCAGTTTAAACAGGTGGCGGTGACCGGACGGGGCACAAAAACGGGGGTCGCCGCCCGCCGCCTCCTTAATGAGTAACTCCCACTTGTCAAGGCTTTTCAAAATCAACCTATACACAAGCCCCATAAGTTTTCCGCGTCCGTAAAATTTCGCGTCAAATACGTTATTCGCCATGCAGTAGGTTACAAAGCCCATAAGCCCCGGAACAACCGTTTCGCAATCCTCGCCGCGCAAAAATTCCTCCAAATTGTTGTTGCCCAAGGAGGAGTATTTGACGTAGATTTCGCCCACTATGCCCACCCTTATTTTGGGAACGTAATCGACCTTTATGTAGTTGAAATCGCGGTAAATCTCGCCTAAAACACGCTTTGTCGTTTTATATTTCGTGTTTTTGAGCATGGGTTTGAGTTTATTTGTCCAGTGCGACAGCAGTTTTTCCGTATCGCCTTTATTGACTTCATAAGATTTATAGTGGTTGGCGAGCATGTACAGCATGTCGGAGTAAACAATCGCCCCCCGTGCGCGTTTAAGGTTGGACAGGCTAAATTTGAGGCTGTTTTCCTTCTCCATGCCCGAAAAGTTTATGCTTAATACGGGAATGTGCGAGAGTCCCGCGTTTTTAAGGGCGATTCGGAGAAGGTGGATGTAATTGGACGCCCTGCACCCGCCCCCCGTCTGCGTTATCGCCAGCGCGATTTTGCTCAAGTCGTATCGTCCGCTTAAAAGCGCGTCGATAAACTGCCCTATCACCAACAGGCAGGGGTAGCAAATGTCGTTGTGGACGTATTTCAGTCCCGTTTCGATAAGGGCGGGGTCCGCGCTTTTTAATATTTCAAATTTGTACCCCTTTTGCTCGAAAAGCGACAAAATAAGCTCGAAATGCACGGGCAGCATATTGGGCACAAGGATGGTATGCGTCTTTTTCATGCCCTTGGTGAATTTTGCGTAGTCTTTTTTTATCGTGTCCATGGCTGGGGCGTCCTTATTTGTTGAAGTAATATCTGACTGTCTGAATGCGCAATGCGCAATGCACAATGCTCAATGTCGGTTGCGTTTTTTTTGAGCGTACCAATGCTTACCATTTAGGGCTTATTATTTAAATTTATCCGTCATTGCGCATTGAGCATTGAGCATCGCGCATTATTCATCTTCCAGCGCCGCAAACAAACTCTTAAGCCTAATCTTCACTGCTCCCAAATTCGTGATTTCATCGATTTTTAGTTGCGTGTACAGCCGTCCGCCTTCTTCGACTTGTCGGCGCACCTCGTCGGCGGTCACGGCGTCAAGTCCGCAGCCGAAGGACACAAGCTGAACCAAATGAATATTGGGATGGGCGGCGACGTATTTTGCCGCGCTGTACATCCGCGCGTGGTATGTCCATTGGTTGAGTACCGACGTGCCGGTCACCAAAGGGGGGAGGCAGTCCTCGGAAATTACCGCCTTGCCCATCGCGGTGATAAGCTGTGGGATGCCATGGTTGACCTCCGGGTCGGCGTGATAGGGTCTGCCGCATAAAACAATCACGTCTTTGTTTTGCGCGGCGGCGGCGGCGATAATTTCCGCGCCCTTTTGTTTGAGTTTTCGCATATAGGCGGCGTATTCTCCGTATGCGTTTTTGACAGCCAAATTGACCTCGCGGCGAGGCAGGTCAAAGCGTTTACTCAAAACCGCGTGAATCTTTTTGGCGAAGGCTTTTTTGTCGTTAAGGTCGATAAAGCAACGGATTAACCGATTTTGTTCCAAATTCAGAACTTCTGGGTAGTACGCCACGACGGGGCAGTTATAGTGATTGTTGCTTATTTTTTCGTCAAGGTTGTACGACATACAGGGATAAAAAATATTATCCGCACCAAGGTTGATTAGGCGCCTAATATGTCCGTGTACAAGTTTTGCGGGGTAACATACCGTGTCGGAGGGGACGGCGGATTGACCTTCCTTAAAGGTGTTTCCGTCCGAAAAGGGGGTGGTTATCACGTCAAAGCCCAAACAGTCGAAAAATGTGTGCCAAAAGGGAAGAAGCTCGAAGAAATTAAGTACCATGGGTAAGCCTATTTTGCTACGTTGCGGCGATAGATGAAGGTTTCCCGCTTTTTGCATGTATTTTGATAATTCACTCAGTTTGTAGTCGAAAATATTAAGGCTTTCGTCCTGTAATTTGCCCGTCACGGGTCTTTCGCACCTGTTTCCGCTGATAAACCTGCGCCCGCCCGAAAACAAATTGACCGTAAGACTGCAATTATTGAGGCAGAGCCCGCACGCCGCCGCCTTTGTTTGGTAAGAAAATTCAGCCAGTTCGTCCTTGCCGATTATCCCCGTGTCGGGCGCGGACAGGGCGTAAAGCGCTGCGCCGTAAGCCCCCATTACTCCCGCGATGTCGGGGCGGATTACACCGACGTCCGTTTCCTGCTCGAACGCCCTAAGCACCGCGTCGCTTAAAAATGTACCGCCTTGGACTACGATATTTTTGCCGAGTTCGCGCTTGTCCCGTACACGGATTACCTTATACAATGCGTTTTTGACCACGCTGACAGCCAAACCCGCGGAGATGTCGGATAAGCTCGCGCCGTCCTTTTGCGCCTGTTTGACGGCGGAATTCATAAAAACCGTGCAACGGGAGCCTAAGTCCACGGGGTTTTGCGCCGCTACCGCCAGATTTGCAAACTCCTCAATCCCGCACCCTAAGCCCTCGGCGAAAACCTGCAAAAACGAGCCGCACCCCGACGAACACGCCTCGTTGAGAAATATGTCATCCACCGCACCGTTTTTAATTTTAAAGCACTTCATATCCTGCCCGCCGATGTCGATTACAAAATCCACGTCGGGCATCAGTTTTTTCGCGGCGGTGAAGTGCGCCGCCGTCTCCACCACACTGACGGGCAGAAGGAATGCGTTTTTTATTAAATCCTCGCCATAGCCCGTAGACGCGCCCGAAACAAGGTTGAGCAAAGGGTATTTACAGTAAATTTCCGCCAAATAACCGCGCACAATTTCTATCGCGCCGCCCTTGTTGCTTTGGTAATGACTTAACAACAGCTCGCCGTCTTCTCCGATTACCGCCATTTTTATGGTGGTCGAGCCCGCGTCAATCCCTATGTATGCTTTTTTACCGTTTTTCTCATAATCGGCAATGTCGGCGTATGGCGTTTTTATGTCGTGCCGTTTTTTAAACTCATCATAGTCTGCGGACGAGTTAAACAGGGGTCGCAAAGTATTAAAGTTTGTCTTCCCCGTTTTTTGGATATTTGAAATAAGGTCGGGCAGGCCAAACGTTTTGTCGGAAAGCAAAGCCGCCCCCTTCGCCACAAAAAATAAGGAATGTTTCGGGCAGACACCTTTTAATCTCAAAGCCTCGTCGAAGCATTTTTGCAGTTCGGTAAAAAAAGTGAGCGGTCCGCCCAAATATACGACGCTGCCCTCTATCGCCCGCCCCTGCGCGAGGCCCCCCAACGTCTGATTGACTATCGCCCGTAAAATACTCCTGCTTAAATCGCTTTTGTCCGCGCCCTGATTGAGGAGGGGCTGGATGTCCGTCTTTGCGAAAACGCCGCAGCGCGAGGCGATAGGATATATTTTTTTGGCTTCTTTGGCGAGGGAATTCATTTCGTCGGCCGTGACGCCCAAAAGCGACGCCATCTGGTCGATAAAAGAGCCCGTGCCGCCCGCGCAGGTGCCGTTCATGCGAACTTCGAGGCCGCCCGACAAAAACAGGATTTTCGCGTCCTCGCCGCCGAGTTCAATGGCAACGTCGGCGTTTGCGTCTTTTAAGGCGACCTTAGTGGCGAAAACCTCTTGTATAAAGGGTATGCCTATGCGCTGAGCGATGCCCATGCCCGCCGACCCCGAAAACGCAAGGGGCAGGGAAACACCGAATTTGCCGCTTATTTCCGATAAAATATCGCATACTTTTTCTGTAATTTTGGAGTAATGCCGTGCATAAGCGGTATAAATAATGCCGCCGCGATTGTCAATCACCGCCGCCTTGACCGTAGTCGAGCCCACGTCCAACCCCACGCGTATAAAATTTTGGGCAAAATTCAACACTAATACACATTGTATATGATTTTGCGATACAAGTCAAGTATAATGGACAAGAGTCAAGGATCAGAAGTCAGGGATTAGGATTTGGCATTAGGGATCGGGTATTAAACCGCGCAAATAAGTGTTCGCGGTCTTGCTTTGTGACATATAAGGGTAGAGGATAGAGGGGAGAGGTAAGGTTGGGGTTAAGTCGTAGGGCGGCGACCATTGGCGCACCGCAGGGGTTGGGGATTACGGGTCGATAAAAAAGTATTTTCAACGGTGAAGATAAGAGGGGCGGATTAAAAAGTAAAGTTTTTCACAATAAAAATGATTTTTTTCACCTATAAACCCTTGACATCCTTGTTAAAGCGTGGTATACTACCGTAGAGTATAGGGGTGTAGTTGTAAAATCTGTGGTTTACAAATTACTCCGACGTGCATAATAATATAGTATAATGTATTAAAACGGTGATCGAACAAGTAGCCGCCTACGGCTGTTTGTCAACTTACCGGGATAATAAAAAACCGCCATGCCAAAAACAGCAGGGCAAAAAGGAGGAAAAAAATGGACAGCAAAAAACTCTTCAGAAAGTACTACAGCCGACTTGCCATCGGGGGAGTGATCAAGGCTTTGGTCTTGGGTTTGATCGCGGGTCTTGCCGCAGGTTCCGTTTTTGTTATCGTCGCGCTTTTTGCAAACAATTTCGCGACGACAAGCAATTACAGTGAGGCTACCGCCACAGTCATTTTGGTGTCGCTGGGGATTTTCCTTGCCGCGACGGTTGTGACGACTCCGGCGTTTTACTTTTTGTTTTTCAGACCTAAGACAAAGCAAATCGTAGAGCGCATAGACAGGCTGGGGCTGGACGAGCGCCTTATAACGATGGTAGAGTTTGAAAACGACGATTCCTTTGTCGCCGCCGTTCAGCGTAAGGACGCTAAGGCAAAGCTGAAACAGGTAAGCCCTAAATTGCTTAAGCTTGCCGCCTTTATGCTTGTGCCCACTATCGTTGCTTTTGCATGCGCGGCAACCTATACATCGGTAACAATAGGCTCGGTTTTCGGTTTTCAGGAGCCGCTCCAGTATGTCGACGTCCCCGACCGGCCGCCGATTGACGAAGAACCGGACGTCCGCCGCCCTAACGACGGCGAGTTTACGTACTGGGTGGTAGAATACGGCGCGTACGGCGGAGGCTATATTGATGGCGATGCGTTTCAGGTTGTGATTGAAGGAGAAAACGCAACCCCGATTGTAGCCAGGCCTTATCCCGGATATGCGTTTGTCGATTGGATTGTCAGCGGGTCGAAAGAGCCCAGTATACACGATGTGAATGTATACGAGGACCGTTTCGACGTCGCCCATTTTGAGCCGGTGGGTGAGGGCGACGATGACAACGAAGGCGATGACGAAAGCGACGAAGATACGCCGGACACCGAATGCGAAACCGGTAAAGACGTGAAATTTGACCCTAACCTGATAATAAACGGTAAGTTGTACTACCGCGACCCGGATGTCCTTAAGGATTTTCTTGACCAGGCGTTCGCGATTCTTGCCGCCGGTGGCGAGCTTTCTCCGGAATTACAAGTGCTTTTGCAGTTATATTTTGGCGGATTGCCGAAATAATAACCCATAGATAATAACCTAATATCTGACGATTTTAAGCCTGCGGAAAACATCCGCAGGCTTGGTACAAAAAAATATTATATAGCTTAAGGAGTGCGAGTGTATGGACTGGATATACCCGTTGGGTCTTTTGGGTCTTTTAGGGCTTGTCATACTTCTCATAATTTACATACTAAAGCCAAATTATCAGCTTAAGGCAGTTTCGAGTACGTTTGTTTGGAAGCTGAGTTTGCAGTATAAAAGAAGAAAAATTCCCGTTAGCAAACTGAGAAATGTATTGATTATCATTTGTCAGATTTTGATTATTTCGATATGCGCTTTTGGGATCACCAGGCCGTTTTTGGCGGATTTTGTCGAACCGCCCAAGGACCAAAGGATAATGATACTGGACGCTTCCGCAAGTATGCTGGCGGGTCAGGGCGGCGATGAAACGCGCTTTGAAAGGGCCGTGTCGCAAATAAAGACGCTGGGACGGAGCACGATAGAAGAGGGAAAGCTTGTTACCGTGATATTGGCGGGCACAAAGGCAGACCCTATTTTGCTGAGCGCAGCTAAAATCGAAGACCTTGACAAGGCAATGGATAAACTTGTTGAAAAGACAGAAGATTTAGGTTTGCCGGTGGCTTGCACCTTTGGGCAAGCGGATATTGACGGCGCGATGCTTTTGGCGGAGGGTTATCTTGCTGAAAACCCCCTGTCGGACGTTTATTTGTACACCGCGACGCTATACGAGGATGTGGGCAATGTTAATGTTGTCGACGTTTCTAAAAGAGATGTAAAGATATACGAAGAGAATACCGAGTGGAATGCGGCAATACTTGACGTGAAAGTGACCTATGAGGAACACAGTTATAGGTTTGCGGTCGACGTCATAAGTTATAACGCCGATAGAAACATACCGGTTACCCTTGCCGCTTACGGAGTCAACGGCGCCGCCGAGGACACGTTGTTTGTGCCGTTAGGCGATGCGAATTGCGATGCGGTGGCGTTTTGTGCCGAGAATAAGCTGGATGTTGTCCGGTTCAATAACTTGGGTATTTATTCGTACCACAGCATTCATATTTTTATTGACGCCGACGATTCCTTTGCCTGGGACAACCACTATTACCTTTACGGCGGCGTAAAGGAAGAGCTGAAAGTAATTTACGTGTCTCCTTTTGCCAGTGACTTTTATACCGGGGTTTTGGCAAGTTTGCCGTTGGCGCTTGCAAGCCGGTGGGATGTCTACTGCACTATGACGTCGTTTTTTGACTTAGGAGAACAAAACATAAAAGAACTTAAGGGCTACGATCTGTACATATTTGAATACCAGATGCCCGAAACCCTGCCCACTGACGGGGCTGTTCTCCTTACTGTCGGCGGCATTGACGGCATGGATGGGAAAGCGCCCATGGACTCGGGATTGAGTTTCGGCGTTTCTGTCGACAACAACTTAATCCATCCCGATTTCCTTAAACTTTATCCGGGAGAACCCAGTCAGTTTATGAGCTCTGTTAATCCGCGCAATATTGAGGTTAGGCAGCACAGGCGAATTGTCTACGGTGCAGATTACACTCCCCTTATGTATCATAAAATGAACCCCGAACAGCCCGAAACGTGGGATCCGATGTTTTTAGTCAAGAATACCCGGGACTCGAAGGTTGCGGTTTTGTCTTTCACCTCATACTATTCGGACCTTTCCGTAAGCGTTGAATTCGCTACCATATTATTTAATTTGATGAATTGTTTTTTCCCGCCAACACTTAGCAGATACGTTTACAATATAGGCGATCAACTGGTTTTTGACCAAAGCGACGCTGTTTTAGAGGAAACAAAACCGATTATAACCGTCACGCCCTTTGGGGGAGAGAATCAATATTATACAAGCTTTCCGTATAATATCACCGCGATGACGCCGAACACGTATACTATGACGCAGCGCTTGGTTTCGGACACAGCGGTTAAGGAGCGTTATTATTTTAGGGTAGCCGCTTCGGAAAGCGATTTTACTAAAGTTTTAAAGTTTGAAATGCCCCTTATTCCTCCTCCGCCGTCTATTGATTATGATATCTATATTTTTTTGGCGGCGGTTGTGTGCGCTTTAATACTTGCCGAGCGGTTGCTTGCAAGAAGAGAGTATTAGTTTTTGCCCGCCGACCGTCATTTGCGGTAGCTTACCTGCCTTTTTTGCGTTTGTCCAAAGCTAATTTTCTTTTATCGTTCGTGAATCCGTCGTAAATATACCCGCAGCTTAGATTGTCGGATAGGGCTGTAATAAAAATCCTGTGAGGTGAAAAATGTCAAACCTTAAAATTGTTTTTGAAAGTGAATGGCATCCGTGGCTCTTTTTTACGCTTGTTCCGCTTGCCGCCGTTGCGCTGTGGTTTTATTTTCGGGTACCCAAAAAGTATAGGCGTACAAGGACGCGCGTTACTTCGTTGGTGCTTCACCTGATTGTTGCGGTTTTATGCGTAAGCGTGCTTACCGGTCTTACCTTTACTTATGAGATACCGAACGAGGAAAACGAGATACTTATCTTGGTCGACGTATCGTTCAGCAACAGCAATACGAAGGCCAAGCATGAAATGACGGCAGATGAATTTAACAGTTCCGTCGAAGGCAGAAAAAATAAATTTATCCAAGATATTCTTGCCGCCAACGGCGACTCTGTCTTCAAGGTCGGGATTATTGCTTTTGCCCGGGAGTCGCATTATGTGACCGGCCGGGTAAGCAGCGATGCCGCATGGGTGTCCGCGAAATACGAGGAGTTCTTAAGCGATCCCCCGGAGATGGACACAAGCGCCACCAATATCGGTAAGGCTTTGGCTTTCGCGAAAGGGAAGTTTGAGTATGAACACTCCGGCAAAAAAGTTATTGTCATTACCGACGGTGTCGAAACCGACGGCTCTGCCATAGTTGCCATATCTGCGCTGGTTGCTGAAGACATAAAGGTAGATATTGTCTGCTTTGATGAAGAAATCGACGGCGAGGTTCAGATCAGCAATATAATAATGCCTAATTACGGCGTTGCGGCCGGCACCGCTTTTTTGTTAAGTGTACAGATTGACAGCACGGTTGAAGGGACGGTTTCGTTGACGCTATATGATAACGATGTAGATTGCGGTTCCGTGGACGTGGATTTAGTTTTTGGCAATCAGGTCATTCCGATGGAGCATACGTTTTTGGGATCCGGGCAACACCAGCTTTATATTAAGGTGACCAGCGAGGTTGACACTATAAAGCAAAACAATCACTACTATCGTTATATCCTTTTGAATGTATACGATAAGATACTGATTATTGACAAATACAACGAATCGAAAGAATTGCTTACTTTATTAAATAATGAGGGCAGTCTTTCTGTGGTGCAGGCGGTGGATATCCATGATGCGCCTACGAATTTGCGCACCTTGTCGCAATACGACCAAATTATCCTTGTCAACATATCCAACGAAGACATGACTTTATTGGCTCCTTCCGGATTTATCGAGATGCTGCATACTTACGTCCACGACTTTGGCGGCGGGCTTTTGACCGTCGGCGGGAACAAGTACGGTCTTTCGGAGGCAAACGCTTATGGCAGGTTAGACATGAACCCGGATGGAATCCCCTCTTTGTACCAGGAGATGCTGCCCGTACAGTGCATAGACTATTATCCGCCTCTTGCATTGGTGATTGTAATAGACCGTAGCGGAAGTATGAGCGAAATAGACATGAGAAGCAGCAAATCCAGGATGGAGCTGGCAAAGGACGCGGCAAAAGCGGCCGTAGCCGCGCTTAGCGACAGGGATTATGTAGGGATAATATCCTTTTCTTACACGGCATCGGTGAATATCGCGCTTACGGCAGCTACGCGAAAGACGGATATAGAAAGGGCGATCAACGCCATTCAGCCCGTCGGAGGAACGGAATATGCCAACGCATTAAATTTGGCGGGTCAGGCCTTAATCGGATTTACTTTAGCCGAAACCAAGC
>WRDI01000040.1 GCA_009783515.1 Bacillota bacterium
CGTCTATCGCGGCGTCCAGTATGCCGCAGGAAGCCGTTTCGTTTTGCCGTGAAATTGTGGTGTCCGCGCCCAAACCGTCGGTTTTTCCGCCGTTCCCGTCTTCATTGCTCTCGCCTGTGCCTCCGCTTTCGATACTGCCGCCTTTAAGCCCCAAAAGCCTTGCCGCCTCGATAACCAATTCGTCCCGCAGTAAAAACGTATTGCCGCCCTTGTCCGCGCTGTCCTTGAGCGTGCATATAACGCCCGCCTTAAGGCGAAAAAGCGCGTCGATTTGTATGCCCAGCGTCCGTGCTATACGGTCGGCGGTGGCAAAGCCCACGCCGTCTATGTCCTCTATCAGCTTGTACGGGTTTGCCGATACCACTGCCTTGGCGTCCCCGCCGTATTCCTTAAAAATTTTAAGCGAAAGGTTAAGTCCGAGGCCGACGCCTAACAAAAACATCACCGTGTTTTGGGCGGAGACGTGCTTTTTGTATTCCTCGGCAAGGCTCTGCGCTTTTTGTGGCGAAATTCCCCTGATTTTGGACAACAGGTGCGGCTGGTTCTCCATGATTTCCAGCGATTTTGCCCCGAAAACCTTTGTTATCGCCTCGGCGGTTTTCGGGCCTATCCCCTTGAACAGCCCGCCGCTCAAAAATTTGGAAACAGCCTCCGCCCCCGTCGGCTCTATACGCTCTGCGCTTTCGGACTTAAACTGCCGCCCGAACCTTTCGTGCATGACAAATTCGCCGCTAAGGCGCAGTGTCTCCCCCTCGGCAATAGGCGGAAAAGACCCAGTCGCGACAAATGTTTCGCCGCCGGATTTTAACACGACGATATGGTATCCGTTTTCGCTGTTGACAAAACGGATTTCTTCTATACTGCCTGTGATTATCAAAGTCGATCCTTTTGATAGACTTGCTCCAAAAACCCGACACGGCACAACCGGCGGCATCTTTTTGGTCAAAAATATTTCCCATGCGGAGAAAAGTATTGGCGGACTGTGTGGTGGCGAATCCGAACTCTATGCTACCATACAAATTGGCAAGGGTTATTTCTTCTATGGCGGAGTAACCGATAACGTATTCGAACTTTTTGTGACGGTCAGGATTGGAGTTGGGTATTTTAGGTTGATTTTAGGTTGATATAATCAAGCACTCATTTAACCTTTAGATATTTTATAACCTTTTTTAAAAAGCCTGTAGTTTTCAATTCTTCATGACTCAATACTGTCAAGTCTGCAGGCAGTTTTAGTTCATCTTCTAAAACGGAGCGAATTTTTTTCGTTTCGTCTACTATCTCTTCTGCAGAACACGAATAAACAAGCAATAAATCAATATCGTAAGGAACTGCGGTTTTAGTTAAAACTGAGCCGAACAAGTAAACATTATTACAATAACGAAATAACGCTTTGTTTTCAATAATGAATTTTGAAATTCTATTTTCGAGATTTGATTTTGTTAAGGTATGCATGAAAATCACCCGTAGTTAATAATTCAACACCTACATTCCTGGAGTAGCTGCGCGCTTCGGCTGAGATACAGCCTTCTCCATTCCAATTATGCAAATTGACAATAACACTATTTCTTTCTGGAGACAATCTTGTTAATTCCGCTTTGCTCAGACAGTACTCATAAATAAAAATTATTTTTTTGCCGCGCATGACTATCTCTCTCAGATTGTTATATTTCAAAAATTTATACTCAATGCCTTGATTCCGAATACTCTTCAGTATATAGTTTAAACCCTCAAACCGCACCTTAAATGCTTTAGTGCATTTGTAGTCATATAATAGTTGCCTTAACCTAGGAACGTCGTTTAAAAATATTTTGTCGCTTTTAGTATTGTCTTTAAATATAATATATGGTTCCTCTGTCCCTAAAGTAATTCCATTGAATTTACCTTGCATTTCTAATTTGGTTATCAAATCCTCTATACTTTCTGTCCTTGGCAGGAACGGCTCTCTGACAGGCTCTACTCCAAATATCGAATTAATTTCAGTGGGAAAAAGAATTCCACGTGTTTTTTCTTCATCTTGGCGAGTTTGTTCAAACTCATCCATATGCTGCATGAAATTATTAACTAATTCTAAGTTGGAGTATTGCTTCTCAGAATGTTTTTGGAATAAACTCAAATTGTTTTGAAGCAATGTTTTAAGTTTTCTGTTATTTGATAAAATTTTAGGTGTAAACTTGTCCCATAAATTTTTATTGTCAGTTAAATAATACCCCTCATAAATTGTTTTGTTTTCTAAAAGCAAAGGCTCAACTTCTTGTTTCAACTCATAAAAACTGCCGTATTTTTTTCCAAAAAAACTAATTAGTTCCTGTTGCCTAACATGCTTCCAACTTAGAACTTCTTCAGGTGTAAATGCAGAATTTTTATCAAAGTCAGTATGGCAATTAGGACACAATACCACTAAATTTTCAAATGAGTTGTCAGCTGTTTTGTTGTAAGGGACAATGTGAGCCTTTTCAATTATATCACCAGTACAGCGAAATAATTCGTTTTGACAAGCAGGATTCATGCATCTTCCCATTGATTCTGCATATAACTTCCTTTGCACTTCTTCACTTATTTCTCTGCTCATTATTTACACCTTTTAAAAATTAAATCCAAACCACGTGGGTTCGGATTTAAACGCACTTGGCGGAAGGAGAGGGATTCGAACCCCCGTTAGCTTTCACTAATCCGGTTTTCAAGACCGGCGCGATCGACCGCTCTGCCATCCTTCCGTATGTTGTGGTTGCGTTTTGTCCGATTTAAGGGGTTAAGGCTGACGGGATGCCCCCTTGCGGGAAATTATACCAAACTGTGCGCGGCTTGTCAAGAAAAACGGGTTGTACTAATTCGCTTTCTGATTTGACACATCCTGCGGCATCTTTTTTGTTTAAAATCGTCAACAGAAAAACTTTGTTTTTCTTAAAAATTTCGTACGTGGCGCTGCCACGAACTCAATTTTTTGACGATTTTCCCCTAAAAAATCTGCTCGCAATCTATGTCAAATCAGAAAGCTACTTAGTATTGCAAGTATTTTTCGTCATGTGTTATAGTGTAACCGACTCCACCGACCCCCGACCACTGCCCACCGACCCGCACTACTTGCTTCCGTAAAACCCGTGCTGCCGCAAAGCCTCGTACAGCACTATCGCCACAGAATTGGAAAGGTTTAGCGACCGTACGCCTTCCCGCATTGGGATTCGGACGGCGCGGGACAGGTCGGCAAATATTAAACTTTCGGGCAGGCCTTTTGTTTCCTTGCCGAAAAACAGATAGCAGCCGTCGGGGTAGGGCACGTCGGTGTATTTTTGCTTTGCCTTCGTGGTGCAAAAATAGTATTCGCCGCTGTTTTTGGCGAAAAACTCGTCCAAATTTTTATAGACGGAGAGGTCGAGTTTGTCCCAATAATCAAGCCCCGCCCGCTTTATGCTTTTTTCGGAAATATCGAAGCCAAGCGGCTCGATAAGGTGCAGCCGGCTGCCCGTGCAGGCGCAGGTCCTGGCTATGTTGCCCGTGTTTTGGGGGATTTCGGGCTCGTGGAGGACGATGTTAAGCATCATTCTTTCCTTTTTTGGAGTAATTTTTGTTGCAATGCGCAATGAAACAACGCACAACGCACAATGAAGGTTGGGTTTTATCAATGAGCAACGCACAAAGCACAATTGCGTTGTCAATTTTTCAATTAAACCCGACCTTCATTGTGCGTTGTTTCATTGTGCGTTGTGCACTGTAAAAAGTCATTTTTGCCGCTGCCGCCGAATATAAATAAGCCATGGAACAAAAAACGGACAATAAAACGGACAATAAAACGGACAATAAGCCCAAGCGGCCGCACAGTTTGACCGTCGAGGGGCGGGCGCGGGCGAGCATGACGGGCGTCGAAAAGGTGGTCAATTCCGCCGACACCTTTATCAATCTGACGACGAGTGAAGGCGGGCTGAGTATTATGGGGCGAGAGTTTAAGATTGAGAGATTCAACATCGACGACGGCACGCTTGTGGTGTCGGGAGTGATTGACGCCGTTAGGTATACCGCCGCTAAGACGTCGATTTTGAAGAGGATTTTTAAGTAAAGCGTGGTAGTCATGCGGGGCTTTCGGGCTTTGATCTATGCTTTACCCATAGGATTTTGACCGGTCCGGACTGTGAAAAATCGGAACAACGAAGTGCAATACGGCAACCGTCATTACGAGGAGCGAGGAACGAGCGAGCCGACAAATCGCTTGCGATTTGCCCGCTTTGCGCAAGCAAAGCGTAGGGAGGCGAGCAACGACCTGGTAATCCAGAATAAAATATGACCATTTGTCATTACTAAGGCGACGAGGAATGAGTTGTCGGTGGTAATCCGAAATAAATAAGGTAAAATTTAAGCTGGGTTGCCACGTCGCTTCGCTCCTCGCAATGACGGATTGCAAACACCGCGTATTGGGGCGGAAGGAGGGCGCGGAATGCCGGGCGTAGCGTTGTTTTTGTGTTGCCTTTTGCTTGGGGTGGTGGCGCGGCTGTGGTTTGTCGGGCTGCTTAACATGGAGAAGAAAATCGGCCGCCCCGCCGCAATAGTATTGGAGTTTTTAAGCATGGGGCTGTTAGCCGCCGTGTTTTTGGTCATAATGTTTTTTTTGAGCGACGGGGTGTTTATGCCCTTCACTTTTTTGGCGGCGGCGGTGGGGTTTGTGACAACATCTATATTTGTATAGGACGTCGCGCTCTACGACCCTAGCCCCTCAATTACCTCCGCCGCAAATCATGTTCGGCGGGGACGACGGTGACGGAGAGGCGTTTGTCGCAAAGGCGGCTCACTATGCGCTCGCCGTAACGCGCGGCGAGGGCTTCCTGGTCAAGGTTGGTGGTTATCAGCGTGTGGCGGGCAAGGCGCATACGCTCGTTTAAGACATTATATAAATACTCCACCGTCACGTTTTTAAGCACACTTTCCGTGCCCAAATCGTCGATAATCAGGAGGTCGCAGTCGATTAGGGGGAGTAGATAATCGAGTTTTTCGTCCACGGGGGCTGTGTGGTAGCGCAGCATTCGGTTGACAAAACCGAAAGCCGAGGTGAAAAGCGCGGAAAAGCCGCGCTCTTCAAGCCGCGCCGCCACGCAGGACGCCAAAAAGGTCTTGCCCGTGCCCGTTTTGCCAACGAGTATAAGGTTTTTAGTGTTTGTATCGGGGAATTTTTCGCAAAAGGCAAGCAGGGCGCGGTAGGTTTTTTCCGCCCTTTCGCGGTCGGACGGGGCGAAAACGTTGAGGTCGCTGTCCGCGAAGGTGTGTTGCGGGTTTTCGGAAATCGAAGACATACTGATGACACAGGGGCATATTTTGCCGTCAATTAGCCCCGTGTCGCCGCATTTGGGGCAGGTGTACGGGACGTTTTCGTGAATGCTCATTTGCGCAAACATTTCAGACCGCTGTTTTTTGAGCGTTTCAAGTTTTTTTGTTTGTTTACCCGCGCCGCTATCGCCGTTTGCTCTTTCGTCACGTTCTAACCCGCGGATTTGCACGTCTAAGGCGCGTAAATCCGCGTTTTCGCGCATAGCGGAAATTATCCGCTGTTCGTTAAACAGAAGGTCGTTTTTGCGGCGTAATTGTATTTCTTCTATGGCTTTTTTGTAGTTCATAATGTACCTCAATGCTCAATGCGCAATGCTCAATGAAGGATATTTTTTATTAAAAATTGACCGACATTGCGCATTGCGCATTGAGCATTATAAATTCTCTATATCCAACGTATTAACTCCCGCCAAAAGCTCCTCCGCAGTTTTTGTGGTGGGTGCGGATACGGAAGGGGAATCGCTTTTAGCACCCGCTTTTTTGGCTTCTTCCACAGTCGAAACGCCTTTAGCCTGCCACGAGTTTAATATGCCGTTTATGTACGCCATGCCCTTGCCACGCGCCAAGGAGGCGGCATATTCGACAACAGGCAAAGAAAACTTCCATGAATAAGTCCATGTGCGGTAATAATCGCGGTCCCACGCGCTGATGCTTCGCTGCTCGCCCGCCGCGTCCAAAAGCTTGCGAATGTCAATATCGGCGGCAACCGCCTCCGCTTTGATTTCGTCCACACCGCCCACCGTCGTGACGCCCTTTTGGTAAAAAGCGGTCACCTCCGCGTCCATGGACTCCAAATCGCGACGGTTGTTTCTGAAACAATAGTCAGCGATAGCGACAAGCGCGTCGTCCGAAAAGCCGTAATCTAACCATTTTTGCGTATACGTTTCGATAATATAATCCAGCCGCTCGTAATATTTCCCCAAAACGCGCACAATCGCGGCGGTCAAAGTCACACACCTCTCGCGGGCGGTCTCGTATTGTTCAATCTCGTAGGCGGTCAGCGCACCCTTTTCATAATACCTTGTCAGCGCGGCGTCCAACCGTTCTATGCTGCCTTTTTTTATGCCCTTTGCAACTTGAACTATGGTTTCCGCCGCAAAACCTAACGATTTTGTCCATTTGACGTAACAACGTTTGTCGTAAACGTCGGGCTTGCGCCGCTGCCCCAAGGCCTTGATTATCGCCTTGATTTCGCCGTCGTAAAGGTCGAATTCGCTCAAACGCTCGTTAATTCGCTCAAAGGTAAGGCACCCTTCGGCGGCGAGGTTTCGTGCCACCGTCAGTATGTAAGGATAGCCGATGGTGTCACCTTTCAGGCGCACGCAGTAGGCGATGACGGCAAGCATGGCTTCGGGCTCGACGTGCAGGGTCTCGATTGCGGCGTAATACTCGTTGTACTCGGCGGGTAAAAAGACGCGGCCGGGCAGCATGGCGTGGAGCTGGTCGTTAAACGCCTTGTATTTTGCCTTGCTGTAGGTGAGGATGCGTTTTCGGACGCTTTCGATTTCCTTGTATTCGACAAGGGGTGGGCTCAAGGACAGCATAGAGACTATGCCCTGGTCCTCCCAGTATTTGAAGGCGGACAGCACCTCGTCGGGCTTTATGTTGAGCGCGGCGGCAATCATCTCGGGCGAATTGTCGGGGTTGACGGTCAAATTCAGCCCCATAAGGTACACCTTTACGCAGGTTTCGGGGGCGTACGGCAGGTAATCCGTGACAAAAAGACTGTCAAGGGTGAGCTTTTGGTTTTGCGCTTTGGCAGGGGAAAGCTTTACAAACATGGACAGGCATGCTCCCGTTTTTCTTTAGAGAATAAAAAATAAGGGTTGGCGGTTGGTATTTAGAGGGGAGCATAGTTTAGCACGTTTTAAGAGATTAAGCAAGTGAAATTTTATGAAAAAACGCAAATAAGCTAAATCTTGTGGATATTGTAGAACTGTAGAAGCGACCGTCAACCGCGCGCTCTAATCCGCATTCCCTTCAGATTTCTCGCGCAATTCCGCAAACATTTCCGTCATCGTGGGGTTGCCGTGAGTAAGCCGCCTTATTGTCAGCTCCTCCGCCTTGTCGTTGGCATAGCCCAAATGCTCTTTGGATAAAGTCAGCGCGTCCTTGGTTTTTTGCAGGTTTTCTATCGCCTTGTCTATGCTTTTTATCGCGTCGTTGTATCTGTTAGCGGAGTCGGAATAGTTTTTCGCACTAGCTTCCTTAAACTTCAACAGCTTTTCTTCGAAGCGGGTGATGTCGATATTTTGGTTTTTTATTACCGCAAGCTCGGCTTTGTATTTTTGGGCGTTAAGCGCGGCGTTTCGCAAAAATGTGATTACGGGGATAAAAAACTGCGGGCGGATAACGTACATTTTTGGGTGTTTGTGCGACACGTCCACAATCCCGTTATTATATAATTCCTCGCCTTGTTCCAATAGAGACACAAGCACCGCGTATTCACAATTTTTTTCCATTCGGTTTTTATTGAGCTTGTCCAAAAAATCTGTGTTATATTTTTTTGTTTGAGAGTTATCCTCCTCGTTTTTCATCTCGAACATAATCGAGATTATTTCGTTGCCGTTTTCGTCGTTTTCCCTGTATATATAATCGCCCTTGCTGCCCGTTTTTGCGTCGTTGTCCTTTTCGAAGTACGCGTTTTGAAAGCCGATAGCGCGCAGGCGGTTGAATTCATATTCGCAGTGCTTTTCTAAGGATTCGCCCACAAGCTTTGTGGATTGCTTCGCCTTGAAGTCCTTATAGTAAGCGATTTGCTCGTCTTTCGCTTTCAGCTCCGTTTCGTATTTTTCTTTTAACAGCTTTTCGGATAGGTTTTTTTCGGTGTCCTTAGAGTCCAAAACGTTTTTAAAGTGGTCGCGCTCCTTTTCTACCTGCGACAGCGTTTCTTTAAGGCTTAACTGTTCTTCCAGTTTGGCGGTTTTAATTTTTTCGTTTAGTTCTGTTATAACGGCGTCCTTTCGCGCCATTTCGCCGACCAAAACCGCGTCCTTTTGTGTCAATTCGTTTTTAAGCTTGGCAAATTCCGATTCATAATGATTTTTGGCTTTTTCCCGCAAAAGCGCGATTTCGTTTTCCTTGTTTGTTTTCCACGCCGCCTCGCGATTAGCAAGTTCACCCGCGAACTCGCGGTCGCGCACCTGCTTGACGATGTCGGCAAGACCCGACTCGTCGACTTGGAATATCTTACCACAATTTGTGCATTTTATTTCATTCATAACTCACCTCTCATTTTTGAGATAATAGTGTATCATATTTTAACACGCTTTGCAAACAATAAAAACGCTAAGAAAATAATTTCCGTTAATATTTATGGCACTTTTGGAATGCCCAAAAAGCGCCATAAATAAAACGTCACAATCATCATAAACAAGGTTCTTGTTGCAAAAATAAAACTTGAAGAAGCCCTTTTTTGGTTGCATAACGTGACAATTTGTGGTACAATCTTTTGGCATTTAACAAAATACGCGCCAAATCGGCGTTAACGGAGAAAAAAGACAGTATGAAAAGAGCGGAAACGGAAAACAAGTACAAATGGCGCCTAGAAGACATATACGCCTCGGATGCCGATTGGGAAATAGATTTTGACTGTATAAAAAGAAAATACAAACAAATCGAGGACTTTAAGGGTCAGCTTGGCAAGGCAGATAAGCTTTTGGAGTGCTTAAGGCTACAGGATGGCTTGTCCGCCGATATCACCAAATTATACGTTTACGCGATGATGCGCAAGGACGAGGACGGCAGGGTAGATAAGTACGTGGGCATGACCGACCGTATAGCCGCGCTTGCCAACGACTTTTCCGCGGCGTCGTCGTTTGTAGGCAGCGAAATTTCCGCTTTGGACGAGGCGCATCTGAGCGCTGTGATAAACCGTCCCGATTTTGCCGACTTCGACTATACGCTGAAGGAAATATCCCGCAAAAAGAAATATATCCTATCCGATAAAGAAGAACGGCTACTCGCCATGTCGGGTAAAGCCTTGGGGGGCTATCAGGACGCGTTTATGATACTTGAGAACGTGGATTTGCCCCTGCCTACTCTTAAAATAAACGGCGAAAAGGCCAAGCTTACGCACGGCAAATACAGCTATTACCTTTCTAACGGCGAGCCCAAGACGCGCAAGGCGGTGTTCGAGGGTATGTACGGCGCGATCAAGAAAGTGGTCAATACCACCGCCGTTTTATACTCAAATAGTGTAAAGGCGGACAATTTTTATTCCGAGGCTAGAGGACATGACAGCAGCATGGAGGCGGCGCTTTATCAAAACGACGTACCCATGAAGGTGTACGACAACCTTGTAAGGTCGGTGCGCAAGGGTCAAAAGGCGATGCACGAATACGTCGCCCTGCGCAAAAAGACATTAGGATTGCCCGTCATGCACGTGTACGATATGTACGTGCCCATAGTCAAGAGTGTGAATATGTCCGTTCCTTATGAGGACGCTTACCAATTGGTTTTAGAGGGGCTGAAGCCGATGGGTCAGGAATACCGTAATTTACTTTTGCAGGCGAAAAACGAGGGCTGGATCGATGTTTGTGAGAACGAGGGCAAAAGGAGCGGCGCGTACAGCTGTTCGTGCTATAAGGCGCATCCCTTTGTACTTTTGAACTATAGCCGCACGACGCACGATATTTTTACCATCGCCCACGAAATGGGTCACGCCCTGCACAGTTATTATTCGAACCTTGCCCAGCCGCACTCAAAGCATAATTATCAGATTTTTGTCGCCGAGGTCGCCTCTACCGTCAACGAGGTTTTGCTTATCAAGCACCTTTTAAAAACGGCTAAGGACCGCGAAACCAGAATGTTTTTACTTAATTACTATTTGGATATGTTCAGGACGACCATGTTCCGCCAGACGATGTTTGCCGAGTTTGAGATGCTGACCCACGACATGGAAAGCAAGGGGTATCCTTTGACCGTCGCCTCGCTGTCGGATAAGTATTACGCTTTAAACAAAAAATATTACGGCAATGCCCTGCGGCACGATTCCGACATTAAGTACGAATGGGCGAGGATTCCGCATTTTTACAGCGCGTTTTATGTGTATCAGTACGCGACGGGGATAACAAGCGCGATAAATATCGTCAAAAAGATTTTAACGGACGAATCGTTTTATCAGACGTATAAGGACAAATTTTTGTCGGCGGGCGGGTCGGATTCGCCGTATCTCATTTTAAAAAATACGGGTGTCGACCTTGCCGCCACCGAGCCGTTTGAGGTGGCGATGAATGAGTTTGACGAAGTGCTGCATGAGCTTAAGAGGGAGTTAGAGTAACAATGCTCAATGCGCAATGCTCAATGTCGGTCGAGTTTTTTTGAGCATATAAGTGCTTACTCTTCAAGGCACATTTCTTAAATTTATCCTTCATTGAGCATTGAGCATTGCGCATTGAGCATTAAAAAAGGAGAGCAGTTTTGAAAAAAGGTCTGAAATTTCTAATACTCGTACTCGTACTCGCTTTCGCGTTTGCCGCGTCGGGGTGTATCAGTTCCACCGCGACGCCCTTTACCATGGATAGTGGCGTTACCATTTATCCGCACTACGACGGCGAAAGCTACGGCGCGGAGATTTATGTTTATTCCGACAGCCAAATCAACGAGAGAGAAAAGGTCGACGAATTCATCTTTAAAACCATCGAAGGTGAGTTTGAGACAAAGAGGATAGAGGGCTTTCCAAAAGAAATTAAGAATGCCGACGGCTCGTTTAATCGTATGGGCTTCGGCTATGAAATTAAGATTGACGAAGAAGACTGGTTTTTTAAGGACGACCCAAGACCGTCTGATTTTGTGGATTACGGCTTTTTTTCCGCCAGAGTAAGCGTAAACTATTCCAATCCGTTCTCATTATTTTTTAGGGAAGGCACAAGGTTTAGTAGGATATATAAGCTGCTGACGGAGGGTGCGGTCGATTTTCCTTGGTCGGTTTTCGATGTTTTGGGCATGGGGAATGTCAGCGGCATCGACGCGACGGTTCTGATGAACGGCACTTATACCTTAATGGTAGAAACTGGCGAAATTATGTTCGATTCCGATTATAATAGTCATTATTACAAACTTTCCACCAAGTTTACCAAGATTGAAACAGAGGTGCGCATAGTTTATTCCTATACCGTTATACAAAGCTACGCATGGTTTATTGTGGCTATTGTTTTGGGTTTAACGGCGGTAGGATTGACATTGCTTTTTGCTAAAAAGATGAGCGGGCGGGTGGTAGACGCCAAAAGGAAAAAGGCCGCCGCGCCGTCGGCGGAGTTTATTTTCGACCCCTTTGTCGGCAGCGGTCGGGGTGGCGGGCCAAGCGGCGGTGGGAGTAGTGGAAGCGATGGAGTGTTCGAGGGGGTTTAGTGTATTATGAAATAACGCACAACGCAATGTCGGCCAGATTTAATTTAAAATTATAATTCATTCATGCGTTGTTCATTGTGTATTTTGACATCGCATCGGCAACTGAAAAGAGAAAAAACTATGGCAACAAAAGACAAACCCATACATCCCAATATCAAGGCGAAAAAACCGCCGCAGAACGTCGAGGCCGAACAGGCGGCGCTCGGGAGTGTCATGCTGGACCAGGCCGCCGCGCTTCATTCCATTCCTACCCTTACCGAGGAGGATTTTTACCTTACCGCCCACAAGTATATTTTTGCCGCCATGAGCGAGGCGTTCAACAAGAACATACCCGTGGACATTGTCACCGTCACGCAGGAGCTCAACCGTCAGGGAAGATTGGAGGATGCGGGCGGGGTGGACTACCTTGCATCGCTTACCTCCGCCCTTGCTTCTGCCGCCAATTATAAATTTCATACCGATATCGTCAAAGAAAACGGTCTAAGGCGCAAGCTGATAGGCGTTTCCGAGCTGATTATCGAGGAAGCCTACGCGGGCGAAAACGAAAACGTACTCCAGTTTGCCGAAAGCAAAATATTCGCGCTTGGCGACGAAACTTCGCGCAAGGAATTAAACGCCCTGTCCGAGGCTGTTAAAACCGCGTATGACCGCATGGAGGAAATAGGGCGGGACAAGGCGGCGTATAGGGGCGTGCCGTCGGGGTTTTCGTTGCTTGACGGGTATTTGAACGGCTTTCAGAACGGTGATTTGATTGTGCTTGCCGCCCGCCCCGGTCACGGCAAAACCAGCCTTGGCATGAATTTTGTGGTAAACGCCGCCACCACTCCCGTGGAAA
>WRDI01000041.1 GCA_009783515.1 Bacillota bacterium
ACCCCGGGGTTACTTTTGGAGCATTCCAAAAGTAACATAATCACCAACTATCATTATCACAAAAAAGGTTAAGATCCTTCGCTTCGCGTTAGGAATGACAAAAAAACATGAGGGTTCTAATTATTGGTGATGAAAACCCATACTGGTAGGCAAAATATCACCAATAAATTAACACCACCAAAAACATTTACTTCTCTTCCGCCTCCAGCCTCGCTGTTTGGTCAGCCAAAAGCAACGCCTCTAACATACCGTCCAAATTCCCGCTCAAAAACCCTTCCAAATTGTACAACGTCATGCCAATCCTATGGTCGGTCACCCGCCCCTGAGGGTAATTATATGTCCGTATCCTCTCCGAACGGTCCCCCGTCCCCACCTGACTGCGCCTTAACCCCGCGTATTCTTTTTCCGCCGCCGTCTTTGTCGCCTCGTATAGCTTACTCTTTAACACCTGCATGGCGCGCTCGCGGTTCTGAATCTGGCTGCGCCCGTCCTGGCACTGCACGACAATCCCCGACGGGATATGGGTTATCCGTATCGCCGATTCGGTCTTGTTGACGTGCTGACCGCCCGCCCCACTGCTGCGGTAGGTGTCGATTTTGAGGTCCTTTTCGTTGATTTCAACGACAACGTCCTCGGCTTCGGGCAGCACCGCCACAGTTACCGTAGAGGTATGCACCCGCCCCTGCGTCTCGGTTGTCGGCACCCTTTGCACCCTGTGCACGCCGCTCTCGAACTTCAGCTTTTTATAAACGCCCTTGCCGCGGATAGAGACGACCGCCTCCTTTATGCCGCCAAGCTCGGTAAGCCCCGCGTCGATATCCTCGACCTTCCAGCGCATACTGTCCGCGAATAACCTGTACATACGCAGAAGTTCGTACCCGAATAGCCCCGCCTCGTCGCCGCCCGCGCCCGCGCGAACCTCCAAAATGACGTCCTTGTCGTCGTCGGGGTCGGGGGGGAGAAGCAAAACCTTTAATTCCTCTGTGATTTTGCCGATAAACTCCCGCTTTTCCTCGATTTCCTCCCGCGCGAGCTCCTGCATTTCGGGGTCCTTTTCCGCGCTTAAAATGCGCTTCGCCCCCTCTATTTCGGCGAGCGCGGCGGCGTAGCGGTCATACGCCTCTACAATAGGCGCAAGCGCGCTCTGCTCCTTAGCCAATTTTGCCCACTGCCTGTTGTCGGCAATCGTTTCGGGCAGCGATACAAGCCGTGTTAGTTCCTCGTATTTTGTTTTGATATTCCGTAATTTTTCCGTGTTCACTTTTCCTCCGAACATTTTTCTTTTAGGAAGCTTTCGCAAGGAGTCGGTCAGAAAAGAAAATTGTCTGACCCAAAAAAGAAAAACAAGCGGTATTTTATTTATATTTGGCATTTTTAGCGCGTATTTATTTTCTTGTCCTTCGGTCGTAGGACAAAATAATAATGTCTGTTGCTACCCGCCTCTCCCCTATCCTCTCCCAGCCTTAACAACTCTCTCTACTCCCTGCAAATCCTTAATAACCTCCACCCTTTCAAATCCATTACCCGCAAACATCGCCGCCACTTCTTCGGCCTGCCCAAAGCCCACCTCCACAATCAAATGCCCACCCTCTTTTAAGTATGCGGGGGAATCCTTAGCCAAAATCCTATAAAAATCCAATCCGTCCTCTCCGCCGTCCAAAGCGATACGCGGCTGAACACGCACTTCCTTTTGTAAAAACCTGATGTCGGCGGACCTCACATAAGGCGGATTGCACACTATTATATCAAAAACCCGTCCGTTAAGTCCACCAAACATATCGCTTTGCATAACATCGACACCCGTGCCCTTCAGGTTTTCCGCGGCGACCGCAAGCGCGTCCGCGCAAACATCGGCAGCCACAACATTCGCATGCGTTTCCTTTGCCAGCGTCAAAGCGATACAGCCGCTGCCCGTACACAAATCCAAGACGGCGACCTTTTCCTCCCCGCCGACTGCCTTAATGGTTTTAATCGCCGTCTCGCAAAGCGTTTCCGTCTCCATGCGCGGCACAAGAACGCGCTTATCCACAATCACGTCCCGCCCGTAAAAACTGCTTGTCCCCAAGCAATAATCCAGCGGCATTTCCTTACGCTTCCCCAGCAAAACGCCCAATTTTTTATATTCCTTCGCCGTCAAAAATTTCAAACTCCCCAATTCGCTCCGCTTCTTTCCCGTCACCGCACACAACAGCCACGCCCCTTCCGCCACCTCCGCTCCCAATTTGTTTAGCACACCCTCAATCTCTTTTTTCGCCCTCTCAATCGAAATTTCGCCAAACTTAATCGCCCTCCGTCCCTGGTCGTTCTCCATATCCAAAACGGCGTTAAAGGCAAAAATAGCGACCTCCGCCATCCCGTCGTCGGGGATTTTGGTCGTCAGCTTTTGCAAAGCCAGCCCCGGCGCCCGCAACACCTTCGCCACCCAATTATCCGGCATTTTGGCGAACAAAAACAACACCTCATAGCTTATACCGGCGACAACCGGCAAAAGCAATAACTTAATCCCCATAAAAAGCGCGGTACGTCCCACCCCTTTTTCAAGCGCAGGAAAGATAAGCGACAGCCCCCAATCCGCAAAAGCGAACACGATTATACTGATAAGCAAGACCAAAAACATAAAGGTGGTGCCGCAGCGGTTGTGCTTTGTCGAGCATTTCTGCACGTTTTCCACCGTCAACGGCAGGCCTTTCTCAAAGCAGTTTATCGTCCTATGCTCCGCGCCGTGGTACATAAAATTGCGCCTTATATCCTTGATAAAAGTCATCGCCCATAAGTAAAGGACGAAAATGCCCAAACGCAGCGCGCCCGACACAAGGTTTTTGACCAAAATCTGCGTCGCGTTGGTTTCTATCCCATACACAAGGCGGTCGAATACGTCGCCCAAAACCATGGGCAGTACGATAAACAGCCCCACCGCCAGAATAATCCCCAAAAACACGGCGAAAATCCCCGCCCCCTTAGACAATTTTTCGTCCTCGTCGTCGCTTAACACCTCGGCGGCGCGCATGGTGACTGACATACCCAAGGTGAGCGAGGACACAAACGAAATGACCCCGCGCAATATCGGGAACTTCGCCGCCTTGCTTTTTGGCTTTAATCGCTGTGTTTCGAGCAGAATATCGCCGTTACTCCCCCGCACCGCCAATGCCATGGCGGTGCGCCCCCGCATCATCACGCCCTCCAAGAGCGCCTGCCCGCCGATCGAGCATCCCGTCGCCTTTTCTTTTTTCGCCTTTTCTTTTTTTATTTTTGCTTCTTTCATTTTCGTTCCGATTCTTTCTTTCGTTTTTTTTCGCCGCACCATAGAATTATAGCACCGACGTTCCGTCTAGTCAATCAAAACAGGGTATAAGGGCATAATCAAAGGATACTGTGCCAAAATCTTACGCTTTTTTTCATTTATGACAAAAATATTTTTCCGCACCTCTAAAATATATTGATAATTATTATTTTTTGAGGTCGATATACATAATAAAAATCAAATAAAATTCATCCTTTATCCATGTTTTATGATGTACTTTCTACATTCGACATTGCCGCAAAAGCGCGGAAAAGAATACGTTATGCCGCCAATAAACCCATATAAATGCAAAATGACTGCCGAATTACCGACAGTCATTTATTACATTGCAGCTTGTACGTCACGGCGAAACCGCCTTTGAAGAAATAAAAGTTTGTGTAATGCTGATGTGGTGACTCCACCGGGATTCGAACCCGGGTTACCGCCGTGAAAGGGCGGTGTCTTAGGCCTCTTGACCATGGAGCCGAAGTGGTAGCGGCAGTTGGATTCGAACCAACGACCAGCCGGGTATGAACCGGATACTCTAGCCAGCTGAGCTATGCCGCCGCGATTTATGCCAACACTTGACTGCTCAAAACGCATTCTTGCGAAAAGCCCTTGTATTATAGCAGAAAAAACGCGACAGTGCAAGGATTTTTGACCTAAAGTTGTGGACAAATCCGCAGTTTATTAAAAGAATTACATAAAAGCAAGCGGCCTAAATCACACCTCGCCGCAAGTCATCATAAACGTCATAAAAAACTCACAAGAAAAGTTAAACTTTGGGGCTTAATTTATTTGACTTTCGCATTTGTTTATGTTATCATTTTGACATATCCTTAAAGTTTAAGTATCCTTGTCCTGTATCTCAAACCCTTTGTCTATCCGCAAAAGTCATTCGATGCCCAATTTTAAGAATAAATATAAAAGGAGGAAAAGCATCGAAATGTCGGATAAGACCTTAAAGTGCAAGGACTGCGGCGAGGAATTCGTCTTCACCGAGGGTGAACAGCAGTTCTATCAGGAAAAGGGTTTCACCAACGAGCCCACTCGTTGCCCTAAGTGCCGCAAGGCGCATAAGTCGCAAAGAAATAATTTCAGACGCGAAGACAGGTATTAATCAGGGATAAGACCGTACAAAGAAGTATTCGCGGTCTTGCTCCGTAGCAGTGGTCAGTGGTCAGGTAACAGATACCATGTACCAAGAAGAAGATTTCTGATACAAAATGTCGAAGAAGATGCGACAAAAGAGGACGATTCGTTTCGCCCTCTTTTTTTACAGCCAATCAGGTTAAAAATGGTGGTAGCCGACGAGCGGATTTTCCCTTAGAACTGTCCGCTAACCGTCATCAGACTTTTTGCGAAATGCCCTGTCGCAGGGTGCGGCGATGTTGGTGCGCCGTGAAAAAAGTCTATTGCCGCAGCTTTACGCGTCTTTTTTTGTGTATATTACTTCCTTTTGAAAATCGCCGCAAAGTCCGCAAACGTCTTTTTTTTGACGACAAACCAAAAAACCGCGAAGCTGCCCACTCCGACAGCCAAAACGCAGACAATCACAATCGCCGCGATTGCTCCGCCGCCAAGCCCGCCCTTGCCGCCGCCGTCGCCGTTACCGCCGCCCACAGGGATAACCTCGGTCGTGACATATCCGCAAACCGTACACTCCCTGTGCCTGCTCCCTTCCTCCGTGTCAGTGGCGGCGACGTCGACAATCCATCCGCCCGCGGTATGCTCGGCAAAACCCGACTTGTCGCCGCAGGAACACTCGTGCCAATGCCCCGTCGCGTCGCTTTTCCACGCCGTCCCGTATGAATGGGTATGGTTCTCGCCCGCAAACTGATAAGACAGCGTGACCGTCTCGCTCGTATGATTGCCGATTACAGCCGCATTCCCGTTAATTGTCACCGTTCCCGTCAGCCCGCCCTCAAACGTGTAGTCCTCCTGCGCCGTCAGCGTGACCGTCGCCGTATACTGATAGCCCGCCGTAAACGTAAAGTGGTTGGGCGACCACGACACGCTGCCGCAGGTATAGTCCACCCCACCCGCCGTAGCCGTCGTCACTTGCATTTCGCCCGCAACGGGAGCCGTGACGCTGATTGCGACGTTGACGATAACTGTGACGGTTCTCGGCACCCTTTTTACCGTGCCCGTCTGCTTGGACGCAATACTAACGGTAATAGAGCTGTCGGTCAATTTGCCGCCGATAATAGTGGCGTTTGACAGCTCCCACCTATACGTCGTGCCCGCGTCATACGCCTCAAATATGTGGGTTTCCTCATAATCGCTTCTATTCGTTATTTTCAGCGTGACGTCGTCGCCCACGCGGATGTTGCCGGCGGCGCTGACTGCCTGCGACATCGAACCGTTCGCGATTGCCGTGACAGTGCCTTCGCCGATAATTCTCAGATATGTATAACCGGAGCAGTTTATCCCTCCGTTCCCCTCAAAAGTAGCGGTACCGTCAACTTCTAAGGTGACATTCGTAGAACTGGTGTGGGTGACGCGCATTCCCGACGCACCCTTCGCGTACAGGCTTGCGCCGGGTCCTACATAAATTTTTTGCTCGTCGAGACCCGTTACGGCACCCGGGATTATAATGCCGCCCCACGCGGCTGTCCCGATGGTTTCAAGAATCACCGAGGCGCTTTCTTCGACCGCAACATAATTATTTGTCTCCGATCCGTAATTCAAGGCGCCCTCGGCGGACGCCTTCCCGTCCGCTTGTATTGATAGAGTACCGTCGCCCTTTATGACAACTCTGCTGCCATTAAAAATGGTTATGCCGCCGTTTTCACTGGTGATATGATTGTCGCCGACAAGCGTTATATTGCACGAGGTATATGTTCTAAGGAAAAATTTCACGTTGGCATCAGCGAGGGTTGTTATTTTGACATTGTCCAAAACCAATTCACAAACTGGACCGGCCTGGGTGTTTATAATTACGCGCAGGTCGCTATTTTCTCCGGTCAGATAAAACCTGCCGTTTGCATTGTTTAAGTTAAGTATGGCGGGTACTCCCAAATGACGGTGCGTATAACTCCATCCTTTTGCGTTGTCGTTGTCCGTAATAGTTTTATCACCCAACTCGCTGATGTCTATTCCGGTAAAGCCGACGGGAACCTCCGCGTTTACAGGTTGCGGCGCCGCCTTGCTTGACGTTACGCTTAAAAAGCCAAACAGCCCGAACGCAAAAACCGCCGTCAATAACAGCGGTATAAGTTTTTTTGTAATGGTTTTCATATATGATTACCTCTTTGTTTTGTGGATTTTTATATTGGATATTTACATTATAAACCCCCCGCACAAAAAAGTCAATATGTATAAAAGGCTTATGCAAAATTTCATAAACCGTTTTAGGGGTTAGGGATTAAGGGTCAGAGATTAGTGATTGTCCCCATTTGTTTTTGCATGACCTAATGAGGCAGGTGGTCAAAGTATTATATACGGCGGCGCAAAAATTTTACCTCAAGTCCCCCACCGTCCGCGGGTACAACTGCACATCGCGGATATTCCCAAGCCCCGTAACATACAGCAAAATCCGCTCCAAACCAAGACCAAAGCCGCTGTGCGGACAGGAGCCAAACTGCCTCAACTCTAAATAATGCTTATATTGTTCAACATTCATGCCGCGTTCCTTGATCGCCTCCAACAATTTGTCATAGTCCGCCTCGCGCTGGCTGCAGCCGATAATCTCGCCTATGCCGGGCACAAGCAAATCCGTAGCGGCGACGGTCATGCCGTCGTCATTCTGTTTCATATAAAACGACTTGATTTTCTTGGGGTAATTTATTACAAAAACCGGCTTCTTGAATACTTCTTCGGTGATATAACGTTCGTGCTCGGTCGCCAAATCCTCTCCCCATTTGGGCTCGAAAACAAAGGGTTTGCCGCTCTTTTGCAGAATTTCGACCGCCTTTTCATACTCCAAAATCTCAAAACTGCTCCCAACCACATCAGTCAGTTTTTTGACAAGGTCCGCCTCAAAGTGCGCCTCAAAAAATTCCAGTTCCGTCCTGCAACCCTTCAAAACCGCCGAAATTATATACTTAATCAGCTCCTCGGCAATCGCGATTATGTCAAACAGCTCGCAAAAAGCGACCTCCGGCTCTATCTGCCAAAACTCGGCGGCGTGGCGGGTCGTGTTGCTTTTTTCCGCGCGAAAAGTGGGACCAAAGGTGTAAATTTTCCCAAGGCCCATGGCGGCGACCTCGCCCTCAAGCTGTCCCGACACGGTCAGCCCCGCCCTTTGCCCAAAAAAGTCGGCGTCATAGTAGTCTTTTTCGGTCGCAAACGCCGTTTTCCATTCGTGAATGCTTACGCGAAAAACCTCGCCCGCGCCCTCGCAGTCGCTGCCCGTGATGATGGGCGTATGCACATAGACGTAATTGTTGTCGCAAAAATACTTATTTATGGCGGCGGACAGGACGCTCCTCACGCGCAGCATGGCGTTAAAGGTATTTGTACGGACGCGCAAATGCGGGATTGTGCGCAAAAAATCCATGGTGTGCCGCTTTTTTTGTAAAGGGTATTCGGGCGGACACTCGCCCAACAGCGTGACGGCGGCGGCGTTAATCTCCACCCTCGTGTTGTTTTGTGTGGGGACAACCGTGCCGTTTACCATAAGCGATGCGCCCAGCGCCAACTCTTTATTAAGGGTAAGCACAGCTTTGTCCGCCACAATCTGGATGTGCTTTAAGCTTGTGCCATCGTTAAGTTCGATAAACGCCACGTTTTTGCTCTCGCGCGACGTCCGCACCCAACCGCAGACTGTGACGGTCTTGCCAAGGTATTGTTTTTCGTTTTTAAAAATTTCGGCAATGTCGATGTGTTTCATTTTTTTATTTTCCCCAAAGTTTTCATGTATCTTACCTTTTTTTTCAGTTTTTGTCAAGCATTTTTAGTGGTCAGTGACCAGTGGCCAGTGACCAGTGATGGTCGATTTTCATTTTAAAGCTGACCGCATAAAATTCCACTCCCCGCGGGTGCCCATGAAGGCTTCCTCGACGTGGGGCGGGGTGGAAAGCCTAATGTCCGATGAGCATGACTTTTTGTTGTTTCCCGTCTCACTATCCTCTAACCTCTATTCTCTTCCCCGACGCCTGATACCTAATACCCAATACCTGCATTAAACAGCCTCGCCTTTTTCAGGGCGACAAGTATGGAAGGAATAACCGCAAGTTGAATCAAAATCCCCGGCCACGAGATCAAAAAGGCGGCCGACAGCCAGATTTCAAACGAATAATTGCCCGCCCGAAAAATCAGGGCATTCGCCACCCCGCCCGCCGCCCTGCCGCACAACATCGCGCCTATCAGCACTATGTAGATTTTAGCATAAAAGTTTTTTACCTTGACAACCCGCATCAAAAGCGGCGTAACGGCGCCGTAAACAAGAAGCTCGAACATCATGGAGGGCAGCATCGCGGCATCCGGCATTCCGGTAAACGCATTGGAAAGCAGCGGCATCAAAACGGCGCAAATTGTCCCGTAAGGAAAGCCGCAGACCACTGCGCACAGCAAAATTGGGATGTGCATGGGCAAAAATATCCCGCCCGCCCTTGGAATCGTGTGAAAAACCGTCGGTAAAAGGACGCCAAGCGCGACAAACAGCGCGGTTTGTGTCAGTTTTCTTGTATTTGACGTGTTGTTGGTAGTGTTGAGGTTTAGCATAAAAATACCTTTTTGCAGTGCTCAGTGCTTAATGCTTAGTGCTCAGTGAAGGATATATTTAATAAAATATGACAACGTAATTGTGCATTGAACATTGTTCATTGAGCATTGTAAATCACTTCAGCCACCAGTACGCGAACAAAACCATGGCGGCAAAACTGCCGATAATAATCAGCGCCACGGGCAAAGCCGCCAAAAAACCGCCCCAAAAGATTGCCCGCCGCTCCTTTTTGGTTAGGTTCAGCGCGGCTATTTCGCGGCGGTTTTTTTTGACCTCCGGCTTTATATATCCCGGCATTCCCTCGACATTCATGTCGACAATGGTGTGTCCGGGGTCGTCGTCATATTTCTTTTTGCTCATTTCGTTTGACCTCCATCAGACCGTAGGGGCGGCCACCGGCCGTCCGAATAACGCAACCGATTACTGTACAATTATTTCAATAAAGGGCGGTTTTTTATTTGCGGACGGCCAATAAGACCGTTTCAGGGGGCGTTCTTGGTCTTGCTTCGTAAGGCAGCCCCTACGGTTTCGCTGTCCCATTATTCTTATTAAAAAAGGGCTTTTACGCCCTCTTTGTAAGTTAAATTACACTTTAACCAGTCCATAATTTGTAAATTGCAAATCGTAAATTGTAAATTATTTCCCCCCTACTAACCCTCAATCTCCTGCGGATACAAATGACATGCCACAAAATGATTCTCCTCATACTCCAAAAAGTTAGGTACAACCTGCCTGCATACGTCCATGCACTGGGGGCAGCGGGTGTGGAACTTGCAGCCCTTGGGCGGATTTGCCGGCGAAGGGATGTCCCCCTTAAGCGGTATGCGACTCATTTTGACATTAGGGTCGGGAACGGGAACCGCCGAGAACAGCGCCTTGGTATAAGGGTGCATGGGGCGCTGAAACAGCTTTACCTTGTCCGCTTTTTCAACGATGTTGCCCAAATACATGACCGCCACCTCGTCCGAAATATGCTCGACGACCGACAAATCGTGCGAAATAAACACGTAAGTCAGCCCGAAAGCCGTTTGCAAATCCTCCAAAAGATTGATAATCTGCGCCTGAATGGACACGTCAAGCGCGGAAACAGGCTCGTCGCAAATCAAGAGCTTGGGGTTTAACGCAAGGGCGCGGGCGATACAAATACGCTGGCGCTGCCCCCCCGAAAATTCGTGAGGATAGCGGTCGAAGTAATGGGGCTGCAGCCCGCACTTACGCATTATGTCCAAAATATACGCGCGGTAATCGTTTTTACCGACCAACTTGTGGGTACGCACCGCCTCGCCGATAATCTCTCCCACGGGCAAACGCGGCGACAGGCTTGAATACGGGTCCTGGAAAATTATCTGCATGTGCGGCCGCATCTTGCGCATATCTTTTGATCGCAGTGCCCCGATATCCACCCCGTCGAAAATGACCCGTCCGCCCGTGATGTCGTGAAGCCGCAGAATGCTTCGCCCGAGTGTGGTCTTGCCGCAACCGCTTTCCCCTACCACACCAATGGTCTTGCCCTTCTTTAGCTTAAAGGACACGTCGTCCACGGCGCGCAAATACCTCGTGGGGCGGCCGAAAAAATCCTTGCCTATCGTAAAATACTTTTTTAAATGGCTGACCACAAGAATATCGTCTTTTTCGACAACCAGCTTTTCTTCCGCATTGGGAGTAACTTTTTCCATTTATTTGCCCTCCTTTGCGGTGTTTTCGTCCATATACAAATGGCAGGCGACCTTGTGGGTGCTTGACACATCAATAATGCAGGGGTATTCCCCGTCGCAGGCGGCAATCCGTTTTTCGCACCTGCCCTTAAAATAGCAGTGCGCGGGCATATTGATGGGGTTGGGGACGTTGCCGGGGATGCTGTACAGCCTATCCACCTGCTTGTTGACCGAGGGCTTACTTTTTTGAAGTCCAATAGTATAGGGGTGCATAGGCTTGTCGAACACGTCCTTGGCGGTACCCATTTCGATTATGCGCCCCGCGTACATGACAACAACGAAGTCCGCCATCTCGGCAATAACCCCCAAATCGTGCGTTATCAGCATGATACTGCCGGAAATCTGGTCTTTAATGTCCCGCAAAAGGTCGAGGATTTGCGCCTGAATGGTGACGTCAAGCGCAGTGGTGGGCTCGTCGGCGATAATCAGTTTTGGGGTACATGCAAGCACCATGGCTATCATGACGCGCTGGCGCATACCGCCGGATAACTCGTGCGGGTAGCGTTTGTATACGTTTTCGGGGATAATCCCCACCAATTTCAGCATTTCGTAGGTGCGTTTTTTCGCGCTTTCCTTGGTCGCGCCGGGGATATGCAAAAGCACAACCTCGTCCAACTGGTCGCCTATCGTGAAGATAGGATTGAGGCTGGTCATAGGCTCTTGGAATATCATGGCTATCTCGCGGCCGCGGATTTTGCGCATGATTTCGGTGGGCATTTTGGCGACGTTATAGACCTTCTCCTCTGTCTCGAAAAGAGGAATGCCGTTGTGGTCGGTTTTTTGCACCTTTTCTATCAAGACGCTGCCTTGCTTGTCGCGTAAGGGTACTCCGCGCTTATCTAATTTTTGTCTCTCTTTTATCTTTTCCGCGCCGTTTTCGTCTGTTTCGTATTCGTAGATCGGCACCTTTTGTCCGTCTTGCTCTTTATAAACGGTGGAGCGGAAACGAATTTCGCTACCCTCGATTATCTGCCCCGTAGGAGCCGCCACAAGCTGCATAAGCGAAAACGCGGTAACGCTTTTGCCACAACCGCTTTCCCCCACCACGCCTACCGTCGCACCCTGAGGCACCGAAAAAGTCACCCCGCCCACGGCCTTAACCGTGCCCGCGTCGGTGAAAAAGTAGGTGTGCAGGTTTTCAAACTCCACAATATTTTTAGGGTCCTTCATCTCGGTTACATACTCGGATTCGGAAACGTTTTTGCGCTTTTTTTGGGCTTCGTACTGCTTGATAATTTTAGAGTTCGCCTTTGATATGCGCCTGCTTTCTTTGCCCGAAATGAACCCCGACTTATCCTTATTGCTTTTAAAAAGCCTCTGGAAAAATGCGCTGCCCTCCTCGTTTTTGAAAAGCCGCTTTACAAGACTCTTTTTTTCTTTTTCGTCGCTCATCAATATACAAAATCTCCTTTAGACCTGTCCACTAATCCAATTGCGAGCTGATTTACGGTGGGTTTTTGCGTCTGTAATACCTGTGCCAAGAAGAATTCGCGGGTATTGCTCCATGGCAAGCAGTTTTGACGACAATGCTGCAACGCATTAAAGCCAAGGAAGCAAGAGCAATACGAAACTTGTTTACATTGCCGCGGGGCGGAAGGGTTTCACAAAGTACGTTTAGGAAAAATAGCGCGGACTGACGCAACCGAGATCCTCAAAAAGCCGTTGCTTTTTTTATTTGCTCTCACTTAAAATTTTTTGGGTTGGAAATAAACATGTAAAGCCGTTGCAGCTATTGTTAATGGACAGGACTTTTAACGCCTTGCCTTAGGGTCAAACGCGTCGCGCAGACCATCGCCCA
>WRDI01000042.1 GCA_009783515.1 Bacillota bacterium
TATACCGCGCTTTTGACGGACGGCGAATACAGCCTGTCCGCCACAAGCGTCCCCGCAAGCCAAGAAAACGGCTTTATGACTATTACCGCGACCTATATTTACAGGGGAACCCCGTTTACGGCGGCCTTCAGGGTTTATGTCTATGACGAAAGCACCACCGAAATGACCGTCGAGAGCGCGGACGAGTTCCGCGGCGCGGCGCTTGTGCTTAACGGTAAGACGGGCACCATCAAGGTGGGCGCGAGCTTTACCGTGTCCGATTACACCACCGAATTTCGGACGGGCAGCAACGTCACCATCGAGGGGCTTAGTCCGACGAGCAATTACGTAATAACCTTTTCGGGCGGCGCGGTAGGCAACGGCGGTTTGGTGATAGGCAACGGCGCGGTCGTGACGCTCAAGAATTTAAACATTGTCGGCGCCTCGGCCTTCGCGCCCATCCAGCGCAGCGACAGGTACGCCTACTTTTCGGTAGAGGCTAACGCAAGGTTTGTGCTTATCAACTGCGACATACGCGCGGTTACAAGCGGCAGTCATTACCTTACCTTTATCGCCAACGGCTGCACGGTGGACGCCACGGACACCACCTTTACCAACAACGTGCGCGTTTTTTACGGAACGGGCGACGGAGTGGGCAGCAACGTATATCTACGGGGAAACAGCAAATCGACGGCGACGTCAAGCTATACCCTGTACCGCGGCACGTTTATACTTTACGACACCGCCTCGTACAGCGGAAACCTTGCCTATAATACCATAGTGGATTTCAGAAACACGGGCATAAGCCACTCTGAGGACGGCGAATGGGTTACGCTTACCAAAACGGGCGTTACCACCAGTTCGTTATTATTTACCACGGACGGCAGCGACCCTACGACCTCGCTTACCGTCAGGACGTATACCGCCCCCTTTGGGATAGACCGAAACACGACGGTTAAGGCCGTGCTGTTTATCGAGGGCTTTTACGGCGACGTAGTAACGTACGAAATCGAATACACGGGAGAAATCGACGATATTTTGGAGGATATCCTTGTCCTGACGTCGCTGCCGGCAAAGCTTGTGTACGCGCAGGGCCAAACGGCGGACTTTACCGGTCTTGCCGTAGCAGTTAAGTATACCGACGGCGCGACCGCAGTCCTTACGGCCATAGACTATGACATAACGGGCTTTTCCTCCGCGACAATCAGCGAGAACGTTACCGTAACGGTGTGGTTTGGAAGCGACCTTAAAGCCACCTTTACTATTAGCGTAAAATGGGCGACGTACTTCGAGGACGTTGTCGAGGGCGACAGGGTGACGGGATTAATTACCGCCCTGCCCGCCACGGTAACCTTTGCCGACGGCACGCAAATCGCCGCGGCGCGTACGGCGTACGACGCCTTAACAACCCAGCAAAAGGGGCTTGTAACAAGCCTTGACGCGCTTACCTCCGCAGAAGCCAAATGGAACGTCGTTAACAAGATTAACGCGCTGCCCGCAACAATAGCCCTTTCGGACAAATCAAACATCGTCGCGGCGCGCGCGGCGTTCGACCTGCTTACCGAAACGCAGCAGTCGCAGGTCGCCAACATTGCCAAGCTTTTGACGGCGGAGTCCGCCTTAGCCGTACTCGAACAAAACGCGAGTATCGACGAGGCCGCCGCCGCAAACGTAATAGGCATGATAAACAACCTGCCCGCGGTCATCGGTCTTGGCGACGAGCTTGCGATAATGTTAGCGCGTTCCTCGTATACCGCGCTTACGGGCACACAAAAGGAGCTTGTCACTAATCTTGCCAAGCTGACGACCGCCGAAACCGCTTTGGCGGACGCTAAGACGGCGAAAGCCGCCGCCGACGTTGTTGTCGGTCAAATCGACGCTTTACCCGCCGTTGTAATCCTTACGAGCGAAACGGCGATAGTCGCGGCGCGTAGTGCGTACGACGGGCTGTCCGACGCGGCGAAAGCGTATGTTACCAACCTTGCCAAACTGACAACCGCAGAAACCGCGTTGCAGAGTGCCAAGGACGCCGCCGCGACTCTTGCCGCCGACCGGGCCGCCGCAGATACTGTTATAGGCTTGATTGACGCCCTTCCTTCCACAATCACGAACGCAAACGCCGTCGCAATAACCGCGGCGCGTACGGCGTACAACGGCTTGACCTCCGCCCGACAGGCGCTTGTCACCAACCTTTCCAAGCTGACAAGTGCCGAAACCGCTTTTGGAAACATTGTCAAGTCGATTGCAATCACAGGCAATCCGTCTAAAACCTCATACAAGACGGGCGAAACATTGGATACGACGGGGCTTACCGTCACATTCACAAGGAATAACAACACAACCGCCGCAGTAGCTCTGAGCGACTGCGAAATCACGGGGTTCGATTCTTCGACGGCGGGAACCAAAACGATTACCGTCAAATACCAAGGCTTCAGCCAGACCTTTACCGTCACGGTGACGGAAGACGACGTAAAAGGATGCTCGACCGTTTCGGCAGGCAATCCATGGATAATGGGCGGCGGTTTGTTCTCGCTTATCCTGATGTTAGCCTTGACAACGCTTGTGCGCAGAAAGAGGGCAGTTGCCCGCGCCAAATAAGCCCATAGGGCAAAAAATATAAAGGAGAAAAAATTATTATGATAAAAACATCAAACAAAAAAGGAATTTTTAAGCAGCTGCTGTGCGTTTTGATAGCGTTAGCAATCTGCCTGCCCCTCGTGCTTTCACCGGTCGGCGCGATAGCCGCGAGCGACGACGTCGCAAAACGCCCCGAGCAAATCGCGGTGTCGGTCACAAGCACGCCTCAAACGTCGATGTACGTCACCTTTACCACCGTTAACCTTAGCATGACTAGCGCGTATGTGCTTGTCAACGAAAAGGGCGAGACGGAAACGACAAGGTTTGACGCGACGCGCACCCAGACCGCGGTCACAAACAGCTTTATTACGGGCGTAACAAGCAAGCTGTACTGGCGCACGACGCTTACGGGACTTACTCCCAACACGGAATACGAATACCTGTGCGTATCGGCGGACGGCGGCGGCGAGTACGAAGGCGTAAAACACCGCTTTACCACGGCGATCGAGAAGGGGGACAAGGAGGAATTCAGCTTTATCTTTGTCGGCGATCCCCAAATCAACTCTACGGGCGCGGGCAAGGCTTGGTCGACGGTAACGCAGTTTATTCAGGACAACGTGCCCGACGCAAGGTTCTTGTACATAGCGGGCGACCTTACGGACGTCGCGGCGGACGAGGGGCAGTGGGAAGGCTTTTTCAACCAGCCCGGAATGAGCGCGCAGCGCAACAACAATTATGAAAATATGGTAGGCAGCATAGCCCTCGCACCCGCGCAGGGTAACCACGACAGCGGCGCCGCTATCGCTTATAACGGACACATTTCTACGCCCGACATATTCGCGGGACAGGGCAGCGCCAACAGGTCGGTTTACTCCTTCGATTACGGCATGCTTAAAATGATTGTGCTTTGCAATAACGGCGGCACCGTACCGTCCACTATGCAGTTGAACTTTTTAAGAGAGGAAGTGGCGGCTGCCAAAGCGGCGGGACAATGGACGGCGGTATGTTGGCACGGCAATCCATATACGGGCGCGTCGCACCTTGAAGGGCTTGCGGGTCTTAGAAGAACCATGTCGCCCCTTTTGGCCGAGCTTGACGTCGACTTTACCATGGCGGGGCACGACCACGTGTTTGCGCGCGGACAGGTCGACGCGCAGGGAAACAAGGCGGCGTCGCACGTCGAGCTTGCCCCCAGGCATTTTGCCGGCGAAAAGATTGACAACGTTCCTCTTTACGTTACCGCTCCCACCGCCAGCACTCTGAAGTTCTATTCAACCGGCAGTTACGTCCCGCAGAACAATCCGTTGCTTTCGGGTTACGACCCCTGCGCTCCCGACTACGGATTTTTGGATATTACCTCCGCCCGCAACCCGGGACACGAGCAAAATCCCTACGGTCCGCGCACCAGCACCGCCTTTCATCCCTCGTATACCGTGGTAACCGTAAACAACGAGGAAGTGCGCTTCGATACATATATGTTCCCTTACAACGCCACTACCGACGTAGCCGGCGAGGTTTACTTATTCGACAGCTATACCTATTCAAGGTGCGCCTTCGAGGAAGCCGAGGAAACCGCCGTTCAGTTCGGCGACGAGTTCATGTATAAAGGCAAAACGGCGGACACAATCGACGCGGGCGCGTTCGATATGGACGCGACGACCGGCTGGACGCAGGCGCAAACGGCGATAGGCTTCGGCAATCCCGAAATCGGCAGCGGCCTTAAATTAAGCGCGGTGATACCCGCCGGAAACGGCGCGAACCAACGCGGAGAGGAGCTTTATACCGCCACCTACTTTAAAAAGGAATTCACTATGCCCGAGGACTTTACGGCGCGTTTTGCAAGCGGTCTGAGCGGAACGCACAGGATAGGTGGCGGCGGAATGATTATGTACCTTAACGGCATGGAAGTCTATCGCTTCAATATGAACAACCTTGCAAGCACCGACGAAAACTGTCAAATAGGCTATAACGTGGACTGGGATTTATATAACGGCAAAAGGACGATAGCAACTGACAGGAAATTTGAGGTTTTGTCCGATTACTCGGCGCAAAATTCGGGCTACGCTTCGACCAATCCCGAGCTTGGCGGGTTGACCGAGGCGGGCAGCAGGGTCAACCTTATCGGGGCGCTTAGATCGGGCGCGAACGTGCTTACCTGCGTAGTGTTCCAGCGCGCCGCGACAAACAACACGCTGTGGTTCGATTTGGATATGCAAATTCACTACCGTATGTCGGTACCGCCTCCGGCTCCGCTGTCCGCGCTCGATATGTCCGAGATAGGGCAGCAAAGATTCAGCGTACAGAAAACCTCCGTCGCGCCCGTAATCGACGGGACGGTAGACGCGGCGTACGGCGAGCCCATCGCGGTGCTTAACGTCGGCGACGACGGGTATTACGCGGTTAAAAGCGAGCCCACATTAAGCGACGAGGCGTATGCGGCGATGCTTCCCTCCGATTTCAAGCTTTACGTCACCTATGACGACAATTATTTATACGTCGCGGCGACGGTTGTCGACCAAAGCCACAACACCCCCAAGGACGGCACCGCTATTTGGGAAGGCGACTATTTGGGCGTTGACATCGGCACGCGCATGACCGGAAACTTCGCGCATATGGTCGACAGGACAAGGCTTGCCTTGGGGGTCAGCAACGGCGCGACCAACAACGGCAACGTTTGTATGTACTCCGCGTTAAAGCCGACGTACGTCACGGCGGCATACACGGGCGGCACCCAGCAAGGGACGTCGTACGTCTTTGGCGGCGCGAGCGGGCTGGGCACGGCAATCCGCAACGAGGAAACCAAGGTCACCTCTTACGAAATGAGGTATCCGTGGACGTACATAAGCCCCACGGGACAGCCGGTAGCGGAAGCGTTTATGATGTTTTATCTCGGTATCGGACATCAAGGTCATACGTCCACATTGTCCGGCTACGGCGGTTACTTAGGCGCGATAAGATACGCGGCGTCCGTTCCCGCAGAGATGCAGCCAAAAGTCGGCGGCACGGCGGTAGTATACCACATAGCGGAGTTTAATTAGGATACGCCGCCATACAGTTTTATCAGCTTTTTCTTTTTCATAGTGTCATCGGACACATCCTCCTAAACGCGAAAGCCGCCTTTTTATGGGGCGGCTTTCGCGTATTTTTCCCGGTTTTACCTTAAAAGGATGAATGGAAAAAGCGCGTCCGCGCCGACTGCGACTTCTGGCAGGTGGCGGACAGCGGGAATTATTCCGCATATTATGGCGAATACATGACCCAGTACGCCGAATGGTCGTTTGAACGCCAAAGTGCCTTGGATGATTTTAAGGGATAAGTTTGAAAGAGGGAAAGGGGAAAAACATGATTTCTGCGGCAGATATGTCAAGGATTTGTTCTTTTTGTCGAAATATGTTACAATATATCCATGCCAATCATTCCATACATACTCCAATGGAGCGTCGCAAAAACCGTAGCCGGAAAGAAGCGTTGGCGCGAAAAGCGCGAGCAAGTCTTTGTCGACGTGTCGGATGAGATTGCGGCGTTCCTAAAATGGGATGACGGAGGGGAAAAGCGGTATATAGAAAGAACAAAAAAGCAGAAGAGAAAGGCTAAAATAAAGAAAACGTTTTCTCTCGACCAAATGGTGAAAACCAACGACAGCGCGGACGAATTTCCCGTTGGGGAGTTGATTGCTGATATATTTCATTTAGATAATTTTGACCCGCTTGAGATTGTAATAGGAAAGGAAACTGTCAGTGAGCGCGAACATGAACGTAAGCATGAACTTGAGAGAATAATCGCGGAGCAAGAGAAAAAAGAAGCCGAGTTTGAAAAACAATACGCCCCGAAATTGACAAAAAAACAGTATGAAGTATGGAAGTATCACAAAGAGGGGCACAGCAACGTTGAAATCGCCGCCCTTCTTAATATAGACGAAAGCTCGGTTAGAGAACGGATAAAAAACGCCAAAAAGCGATTGAAAAATGAAAGTTAAAAGGTGTTTTGTGAAAAACCCCCGATTTCATGCCGAAAACGACTACTTTTGTACCTATTAAGTAGTGAGTATTTTCTGTCAGCAGGGAATAGTTTTTATCTGCATATAATCTATCCATTTTTCTGCACATTAAACTGAATATGTAAAGACGAGTATGTCGATTCCGGTTTTGGGGTCGGCATACTGCTTTTCTATTGCCTTTTTCAGTTTCCCGTGGACGAAAATATCACTCAAAATAATTTTCAGGAGGTATGCGGCACATGGTATAAATCTATCAGCGTGTAGGGATAGCGAGGTACGCAAGAGGCAAGCCACTTGCCGATGACTTACGTCATCGCCTCGTTGGGGAATATCCCCAAACCCCTTTTGACGGTCAAATTTTGACCCGCCAAAATAACGGAACGGGAGGTGAGAAAAATTTTGAAGACAAAACAAAAAGCATAGGAGGTGCCCAAATTTCAAGAGCAAAAAAATTTGAGGGAGGTGAGAAAAATCTAAAAAAGACCAAGACCAAATCAACAAAAAAAACAATCGGAGGGACAAAAAATCAAGAACAAAATCAGAAGAAATGTAAACAGAACAAGACCCTATGCCTACTCATTTAGGGTCTCGGAGCGTGAGAAAACCCTGCTTGACGAGAAGGTAAAAATGAGCGGGCTGAATAAGACGGATTACCTTATCCGCGCCCTATCCGACAAGCCAATCATCAACATTGCAAGCGGCACGCAGATTTTAGTAGAGCTTAAACGGCAGGGCAACAACCTTAATCAGGCTATCAAGCATTGTTATTTTGGGCGTACCACGGAGAAAGAATTACAGTCCGCCGTGGCTGAATGTAAGAAAACTTACGCTGATTTACACGCTGCAATCGGAGGTACATAATGCCGTTATTCAAAGGCTCGGCAAGCAAGAGTACGCCCGACAAGGCTATCCGATACATAACGGATAAAAACAAAGCCGCCGCAAAAGTTTCAGTAAGAAATCTATTTGAGGACGAGGACTACGCCAAGCAATTTAGGGACACCGCCAATCTTTTCGGTAAGGGCAGTAAGCATGACGAGAGGAAATATTATCACTTCAAATTGTCCTGCGCCCAAAAGGACAACGTCAGTCCGGAGGAAGCCCATATCTATGCGGTGGAACTGGCGGCAAGGTTATTTCATGACTGCGAGTGCGTCGTCGCCACCCACAACGATACCAAAACAATTCATAGCCATATTATTGTGAACGCTGTCCACCCTATAACCGGTAAAAAGCTGAGGATTACCGAAAGCGACTATACCGCCATGAAAGACGAGGCAAATGTTTTGGGCGCCGAAATGGGATTCACCCCCACCGACTTCCGAAAGAAATCCAAAAACAAGCGGACACTGGAAGAATGCCACATCATCCTAAAAGGCGGGAATAGTTGGAAAGAGGACTTGCGGGAGGTCATCGAGGAGGCAAAACAAAAATCAGCGACAAGGGAGGAATTTATCTCGCACTTAAAACTTTATAACGTCACGGTCACAAGGAGTATCACGGAATACTCCTTTTTGCATCCCGAAAAACAAAAGCCTATTCGGGGGAAGAAATTAGGCGAAAACTATTCAAAGGAGATTATAAACAATGCCATTACAGAGAACGGACACCGGCGAAACGGCGACACCGCTATCCAAGCCGTTACAGGAATTACAGGAGCACAATATAACGCGGAAGGAACAGTTAGATACCGCCCTCTTAAAAGAAGCGTTGGCGATATCCAACGAGAATTGCAACAATTTAATAGAAAGGCAGAATACGCTCATAGAGGAACAGACTGGGATTATCGGGCAGATTCCGACGCAAATACGGAGGACGGAAACAAGGTTGGAACTGATGGTAGACAGGGCGGTAGACCAGATGAAAGCGGAGTCCCTCAAAGCAAGCCAGATAAAGTCGGAGATAAGGCAAGCCGTAAAGAGCGAGATTATGGACTCGGAAAGTGAAATGCGGGACTACAACAAACGCATGGTTGACGAAAGCCTGTCCGAGACAAGAGCGCAGTTATCAGCCACGGCGAAGGAAATTGAAAAGCAGCGGGAGGAGTACAAGCGCCAAGGCGTCTTTCGCAAATTCTTCTTTTGGGCGACGCCCGTTTTGCTCTTGGCGCAGACGATTTTGCTGGCACTTATCTTTTTGAGGTAGAGCGGATTGGGCAAATTTGCCGTACACTTAATGGCGATTTTTTTGAGGGAGGGTAGCATATTAGGCAATTTACACCCTAAAAAACGGCAAGTCAAAAATCACAAAAACAGAGCTTTAGAGCCGCGTAACTGTCTGGATGAACATTATGTCTCCGGACTTTTTTTCGTCGATTGTAGGCGAAAAAAGTGCACAAAAACGTGGACTGGTAGGGGTAAAAATCGCTCCCGCCGAAAACGGAAAAATCAATTTTAGGAGGTGGTTTCCAAGTAAAAAAATGGTCATAAAACTCCCGCTGTTGCAGGGAGCAGCCGTACATTGACAATTTCATAAACAAATTATCGCCCGTCACCGACGGGCAACAAAAGGAGAAAACTATCACTACCAAAACGCTAACTGAATTAAAAAGACAGCATGAAAATACGCCCGTCAGCAATCAAGAATATTGCATTGACAACATGAAGTTTTTGGTTATCAGCCACTACGCGGGCGAAAAAGACATTGACAAAGTCCTAAACGACATCGCCGTCAGAAAAGCCTACGCGGACATGGAGAAAACCAGCGCGTAACCCATAGCTCACCGCCATAAAAAGCGGTCGGCTGAAATTTTCAGTCAAAACAAAAAAGTCAGTCAAAATACCTTGCCAAATTCAGTGTCCTGTGCTATAATGGCCCCGACATTGAATTTGGCTGTTTTGATTGAAAAGGAGTAAAAGAATGAAATCAAAACAAACCAATTATAACGCCGGAATTTATCTCCGGTTGTCTAAGGACGACGAGAGAGCCGGTGAATCGCTAAGTATCGAAAACCAAAAACTCATGCTATCAAGATACGTTCACGAACAGGGCTTCAACCTTATTGACGAGTATGTCGACGACGGCTGCACGGGCACAACCTTCGACAGACCGCAGGTGCAGAGGTTATTAGAGGACGCCAAGAACGGCAGAATCAACCTGATTGTCGTCAAAGACCTCTCCCGCTTCGGGAGAAATTACATTCAGGTCGGGCAGTACATAGACTATATTTTCCCCATGTACAATATCCGCTTTATCGCGCTGACCGACAACATCGACACGGCGAACGCGAACAGCGCGGCAATGGATATGATGCCTATTATGAATGTTTTCAACGAATGGCACGCGGCGAACACAAGCAAGAAAATCCGCGCCGTCATCGCGGCAAACGCCAAAGCCGGAAAGTACCGTGTCACCTACGCGCCCTACGGTTACGTCAAAGGGACTTGCAGTAGGAAACTGCCAATCGTGGACGAGCCCGCCGCGACCAACGTCAAAAGAATATTTGAAATGCGTTCCCGCGGAATGAGCCCTAACAAGATTGCCCAGACCTTAAACGAGGAAGGCGTGCCTAATCCTACCGACTATCGTTGCCAAAGGTTCAACCTTACGACCAAAAAGAAAACCTTGCATTTATGGCAGACGGACGTCGTCAAACAAATTTTGCACAACCCCACCTATCTCGGACATTTGGTACAGCTTCGCACCACAAGCGTTTCCTACAAGAACAAAAAGCAGATTGTTAAGGACGACAGCGAAAGGGTGACTATCTATGGCACGCATGAGGCTATCGTCGGTCAGGAGCTGTGGGATAAGTGCAGAGAGGTGGAGGCGTCGGTCAGTCAGGGGAAGAAAAACAAGCGCGGAATAACGCAACCCCTTTCGGGATTGATGTACTGCGCCGACTGCGGCGGCAAGATGCGGTTGGGCTGGAATAACACAAGGCGCAGGAGGATAGACCCCCGTACCTATCATCGGGAAAACTACAACTGCGGGAATTACAGCCGTTTCGGAAAGCTCTATTGCTTCAGTCATTACATCAAACTGAAAACAATCAACGCCGTTGTGCTTATGGACATCCGCTCTAAAACCAAACTGGTAATGGAAAACGAGAAACGGGCGCGGGAAGAGTTTTTGAAACGTAAGGACAAGCTGTCGGCGGCGGAGCAGGCAATCGACAGGAACAAGCTCAAAAAAGGGCTGAACCGTCTTTCCGACCTTGACAGGATGATAAGCTCGGTTTATGAGGACAAGGTGTTAGGTAAGATTCCGGAGGAAACGTGTATCAGTCTTCTGAACAGGTATCTGGACGAAAAGAGTGCCCTTAAACCCGATGTTGATGTTTTGGAGCGCAAACTATCCGAAGTCAAGAAAGACGAGACCGACGTTGATGAGTTTATCCGAAGAATCAAGGGCTACGTTGATGTTCAGGAGCTGACAAGGGAGATGTGTTTGGAGCTAATCGAATATATAACCGTTGACGCCTTCCCGCACGACGACAAAAGGAAAACCCGCGAAATCCATATCTACTACAAACTGATAGACAAGAAAAAGACCCCCGAACCAAAAGAACAAACAGCGTGACCATTTTGAATGGCTACTACCGCTGATACATACTCGCATTTAGATTACAGCAGTAAAATAACAAGTGCGGATAAAATCGGCAAAGCCTTGAACTTTGGCGGCAATACGGAAGTTAAGAGCGAGGAAGTTAAGGATGACGACGCTGCTGCAATACAGCAATTACTACATAAATACGGACTCAACAATGCGGGCGAATTATTTGCTTTCATTGAAAAACGGTTGCAAAGCGGAGTAAGAAAACAACGTAAAAGCGAAAGTGAATTATAAGACGCACAGGATTATTGCAAAAAGGATTTCTAACAAAAGTCCAAAAAAAGTTCTAATTTGTTAGAACTTTTGTTAGAACTCAGCATTTTGAAATAAAAAGAGCAAAACGTTAAAATTGTTATGCTACAAAAAAAGTCCGAAAAAGTGTTAGAACTTTGTTAGAACTCGGAAAGCTCAAAACGTAAAAACACCCCCGAAATAGCAAAAAACACCGCAAAAAACGGTGTTTTTGGTGCCCGAGGCCGGACTCGAACCGGCACGGAGTTGCCTCCGAAGGATTTTAAGTCCTTTGCGTCTGCCATTCCGCCACTCGGGCATATTCAGTTTTTTGTGCCTCCGTGGAGGGGAAACGCAGAGGATTTTAAGTCCCTTGCGTCTGCTCTACGAATCAATACCACGAATATTTCTTGATGCGGTGTTATTTCGACACTTTGGCATATTAGACTTGCTTCTTAGCCTTTCGCAGAGTTTAGCGGTGTCTTTTTTGTCTGCCTACTTGGTGGTAAAAAGCAAGTTTTTGCTAAATACTCGTTCATAGCGCCGCATTTAAGTCAAAGAAGCAAGTGCAACGCAAACTTGTTTACGTTGCCAAGCAACGAAAGCTTTCACAAAGTATGGTAGATTAGGAAACAAGTCTATTCAGTTTTTTTGCGGCTAATACAGAAGCTTTTAAATCAGCCTGTCAAAAAATTACCTATTCATTTTAACATAAAAAACATTAAAAAACAAGCGAAAACAGCCTTAAAATCTGTGTTTTTTGACGTTTTTTTAGCACACGAAAAGAGTATATTCTAAGGCGTATCCTAAAGTATGCCCCTAAAGTAAGGGAACGGATTTCATTTGTAATTTATTATTGCTAAACGTATCGGGCGACTATTATTATTCTATGTATCTAGCGACCGGAAAAAATATAAACCGCAGAAGACGGCAGTCCATTGGACGGTCGCTAAGACACGTCAGGCAGAAGGTATTAAACACCGGCGTTTTCGCCCTGATAATTTTTTACATTTTACGTTTAATGTGAAAAAAACAAAAAATGCTCTTTTAGTATGAATAAGTCCTAATATTTTCTTTTCTTTTTTGGCATATTAAGACAAAGGAGGGTGTTTTTATGAAA
>WRDI01000043.1 GCA_009783515.1 Bacillota bacterium
TCCACCTTATCCACCGCCTTTATCATGGGCTCGAAGCGCGGAAGGCGGTCATTTCCGCCGTAATACTCATAAATGACCCGCGCCGCACTGTCTTCAAGACGACTTTCACCCTCGTACTGTATATCGCCCAGCCTCTCGTTTTCGCTTGAGTGATGGTCAAACCATAATTTACAGCCCTTGATGTAAGGGACGTTGGCGAGTACATCGTTGTCCGTAACCTCGACAAGGCCGTCCTGTACGTCCTTGGGGTGAATAAATTTCCAGTTGTCTATTATCCCCAGTTCCTTTAAAAGCGCGCCGCACGCCAAACCGTCGAAGTCCGACCGTGTAAGTAACCGCATATTTTTGTCCTCCCTTGTCCGAGCCAAACGCAGGCAAAACAACATTGCCCAAAACTGTTTGGCTATCGGTAACGCCATTATACCATATATCCGCGTTTGTTACAACCTTTAAAGGGGGGGTTCAAAAATTTCTCCGCCGCGCAATCCAGGCTTTCCCCTTAGATACCATTCTCTATTCTCTAATTTCTGTTCTCTGCCCTCTATACTTCCACAATGTTGTCAATTACGGTGTTTTTGACAAGAAAATTAAAAAGGACGCCGCGGTCATTCTTGTCGATAAGGTAATAAAGCCCGCGTTCCATCACCACAATATCCTTAAACCCGTCGAAAAAACTCAACAAACTGCGGTCGTCTATACTGTCGGATAATTCGCGCGTTAAACATTCCCGTGCCTCGTCCGTCTTTTTTTCCGATACGGCTTTGAAAAATTTCTCGGCGATATCGCGCGTTTCCACCCTTTCGACGGAAGGCACACAGTAGACGTAGCTAAAACGAGGAAAAAATTTTACATAAAACCTGCCGGGCTCTAAGGAATAACACTTAACAAGCTCGTGGTTGGATTTTATGCTTCCGCCTACCATTTTGACCGTGTAGGGAAGAAGCAGCGCGGAAAGAGGCAAAACCGTAACGTATACCACCTCGTTTTCGCCGTATGCGATGTCGCCGCCCTCAAACAGCCTGCCATTTATCAAAAAAACTGTATCCTCTCCGCCGTTTATTGTCAAGGTAATATCCATATAAAACTCCGTTAGTGGTCACTGACCACTAAATAACCGTATATTTTATGATTTTTCATATCAAGGTATGCCAAATAAAATATGCCCGTTTAAAGTATAAAAAGTTTTTTTTGGGCAAGTATTGATGGTGTATTATTAATACGGAAGTTAAATATCGAACTTTTTGGCGAGCGGATTTTTGATGGAAAAGCTCCAAAATCGTTCTTTTTCGCACCGGAAGTACGAAAAACGGTTATTTTTGGGGCTCCGCCGCAAAAAGACGCCGCCAAAAATTCGCTGTATTTAGCTACCGGAGTAATACAAAATACCGGAGGACTAATAATAAATGGAAAATAATTGGACTATACAACAGACAAAAAACCTGTTTGGCTACGTGAAAAAGGCCGCCGACAGCGGCAAGGGATTAAAGTGGGCGTTTGAAAGGGCGTCGACCGAGTCGGGTCGTAGCGTAAACAGCGTCAGGAATTATTACTATTCGCAGCTGAAGATGTTCGAGCTTGTCCCCGGCCTTGCAAGAGACTTAAAAATCGAAACGATAAAGTCCCGCCGCAACGGTTTCGAGCTTTTTTCCGAGGACGAAATCACCGCCCTTATAAGGACTATACTGAAAGAAAAGGCAAAGGGGCGTAGCGTAAGGGCGATAATCACCTCCATCGCAGGCGGTCCAAAACAGGCACTCAGGCTACAAAACAAATACCGCAGCATGGTCGCGCACAATCGCAGCCGCGTAATGGCAATCATGAACTCTATGAGCGAAAAGGGCGAGGCGTACTATAATCCCTACCAAAAGCAGGTGGTAGACGGCGGCAGGCAAAACGACAATTTGCTGAGGCTTAACGAATATATCAGCAAGCTGGACGCGGGCGAGGTGGGTAGCTTTTTGAACATTTTGGGAAAGCTGAAGCTGTAAAAAGACCGTCGGCTGACATTAAAGTTCTTTCAAAACATATCCGCCGGCAGATGAAAATTGATAATTAAAGCAACGCTACACAAAAGAGCCGCGCACGGGCTTTCCCGTGCGCGGCTCTTTTTATGAGTTAAATTTGGAATAACCCTAAGGACTCAGTCTACTCAAAAACCATTCTTCATTGAGCACTAAGCATCGACGAGCATTACTCCACAAAGTAGCACTCCCTGACTTGGACATTGCCCTTGGTATCGACATATACGCGGTAATTTTCGACCTGATAGGTGCCGATAGCGTTGTTGGCGATGGTAAAGACTTTGCTGATTTCGACGCGACCAAGTATTTCCCAAGTTTCAACGACAGTAATCGTCAGGGTATTGGTGTTGCCCTTGTCCTTGACTACGGAGGCGGAAACCCAAGCGTCCAAAAGAACGTCTTCGACATTCTCCTCAATGACGTAAACAATTATGGCGTGGCGGGCAAAGTCATAGTTGCCCTGACCATTGCCGGGGGTCTCCTTGCCGTAGTACACGCTTACTTCAATTATGTATTCCCCAAGCTCGTGATAGGTGCGTTGGAACTGTTTTGCGATTTCTTTGGTGCCGTTGTCAAAGACGATAGCTTCCTCGATACCGTCTACAACCCAAAAAGCATCGGTTTTGCCGTTTTTTACGATGGAAGCAACAACCTCGAATTTGACCGTTTCGCCCTTAAGGACGGTGATTTCGTTCATTTCTTCGCCGATAACGGTTTTTTCACCGGCGGTTATGGTGATTCCGAGGAATTCTCCTGATCCGGCAAAAGCCGTGATTGCGCCGGGCAAAGCCACGGCAAAAAGTAAGGATATGATTATAAATGTGATAAATTTTTTCATTTTAAAAAACCTCCCGAGTTTTTCATTAGGTTTAGCCGTTTGAATTTTTTGTCGGCCGACGTTTTTTTCGCCCCATTGTTTAATGCGGGCGCGGGCGTGACACTAAATATTTTGCCACTCCGTTTTTTGCATCCGTACTGATATTCGGTGCTAAAGCGGCTAAGGCGTCGCGACTTCTTTTTCATTTGCCGCGACAAACCTTTTGCCTTTTTCTGCGTTGATTATAGTTTGTATGTATTAAGTTTTTCTTTTTAAGTTTTTTTTTACATAAAAATCCCCCTCTTGTTGGCTCAGTACCAAAAAAGAAGGGGATTATACACCGACAACTTTTGTTGGCAACTGGCTGCCATTCCGTGAGTGACGGAGAAGGCCCTATAGCTTTGCGCCGCTACCTTTCGATAGCTTTGCCCTTCACAATATCGGCAACCGGCTGCCATTCCGCTGTCAGCGGGGAAGGCCCTATGGCTTTGCGTCGCCGCCTTTCGACGGTTATGCTATTATCGTGCAAGTATTTTAACACACTTTGAAATCATTGTCAAGCGTTTTTTAGAGGTTTTTGTACTATTTTGCACTATTTTTGTAACTTTTTTCGTATTTAATCCCGTTTGCGCCTCCTGCCCCCGTTATAAAGCGCAAATAAAAGCGTTACCACATAAAACACTTCTTGCAGTTCCCACTTCCCGCGCCGATAAGCGACAGGTCCCTTGCGGGCAAAAAGGCTAACGAATCCGCGCCAACCTCCACACGGATTTCCTCCACGCTTTTGTCCTTAAGGTTAGAGTCAATTCCCGCGCTGAACGGGCAGACGGACACAAAGCGCGGGCAGGCGACGCGCAAATGCACCTCGGCCGCCTCGCCGCCGCGAAGCAAGGCAATTATACGTTTGGCTGTAACGCCGCGAATCATCGAGTCGTCCACCAGTACAATCCTTTTCCCCGCCACCGCCGCCTTAATCACGTTCAACTTTATTCCCATTGCATTTTGCTTAAAATTTTCGTCGCGCCCCTGCGTCCTGCCGAGGTAATAATTACGGAACAGCCCGTCGCCGTAGGGGATACCGCTCTCGTGCGCGTACCCAAGGGCGTAATGCAGTCCTGCGGAAGGCGCGCCAATTACAAGGTCGGCCTTTGCGGGCGCGTGTTTGTACAGCCTTTTGCCCGCTTCCACCCTTACGGAATAAACGCTCACCCCGTCGATTATGCTGTCGGGGCGCGCAAAATAAATATATTCATAAATACACGTCTTTGCTTTATTAACGGCATAATCCATAAAGGAGTGCGGCTTTTTTTTTATTCTATCCGAGTCATTCTCATCATCCGATACCTGACCCCTGACCCCCGACCCCTCGACCATCACCAGTTCTCCCGGCTCCAAATCCCGCACAAACTCCGCGCCCACAGCAGCAAACGCGCAATCCTCGCTGGAAAAAAAGTATGTACCGCCCTTTCGTCCCATGCACAGCGGCCGCAGCCCGTCCTTGTCGCGAAACGCCAGCACCTTGCTCGAACTCATCAACAGCACGGCATACGCGCCCTTCAAATGCGGCATAACCTTTAACACGGCGTTTTCGACCGAAGCCTCGTTCTTTCGTGCCCTTGCGATAAGGTGCGCCAAAACCTCCGCATCGCTCGATAGCTGAAAGATCGCGCCCTTGTCCTCTAACTCCGCCTTTAACTGCCCGCTGTTGGTGATTTTGCCCGCAATCGAAATGCAAATATTGCCTTTTAAGTAATTTGAAATCAGCGGCTGGGCATATTCCTCCGCGTCCTTTTTGCCGCCGTAGCGCACGTGACCTATACCCATATTGCCATTAAGCTTAGCTAAATTGGGCTCTAACGCCTCGGACACTAAGCCGTGGCCCCGCACAAGGGATAGCTTGAAATTGTCGCTGAGCACCGCGCCGCAGCTTGTTTGACCGCGGTGCTGAAGCGCGTACAGCCCATAATAAAGGTGGTCGCGAACGTCGCTTTCGCCACAAACCCCAAACACGCCGCCTTCCTCTAAATTTTGCGGCAACTTCCTTTCATTAGTTTTACTTTCCATGTGTGAATTATAGCAGGATTTTTGAAAATAAGCAAACCTTGGACGACTGATTATCGGGCAAAGGAAAAATATTCGGACAGTAAAACGAGCCGCGGGAAGGCGGCGTGACATTAGAGGTCAATAAAACGATGTCGCTATGGCGTGTTCACACAAAATCGGCTATTTAAAGCTTTTTTTGAGTCGTTATACCGGTCTTACACTTTATACGAGTGGATATTCAGGATAAAAGACGGCGTTTTGCGCCAAAGGCGTACTGGCGGTACGTGACTTGGCGCAAAATCGACGGCTCTTGACCGAATAGACGCCGTATAAAGTGCCGATTTTTGTGTGAACACGCCCTAAACATTTTTCATTCGCGTAGATTATGAGATCAGCGTCCCTACATCAAAGAGAATTCTCAAGTTTACTTTGGCGTCCTTGGCGACAATCCGCAAATTATACGTCCCCGCAGGCGGAACGGGAAGGGGGGCAAGGAGGTCGTCGCCGTCCGCGATTGTCCAAACCTCGCCGTCCTTGACCAGAACAACCTTGAAGCGCCCCGATTCGACCGTCAGCGTGATTTCGAATACTGGGTCAGCGGGGACGGTGATATCCTTTATCCTTTTTACACCGTTGCATTTGTTTGCTCTAAAAGTGTACTCTGCCAAAGTTTGCTTGCTCATCGACCCGACGCTACTGAACGAATTACCACTCACGATGGCGTCGTCGTCGTCAAACCCCTCGAACGGCCCGCAGGCGGTAAAAGCGGCGCAGACAAACGCAAGTGTCAGCACAAAGCTTATTATCTTGATTTTTTTCATAATAGTATCCTCCATAACAACACACAATGCACAATGCGCAACGCACAATGAAGGATAATTTATAAATTATAATATGACCTTCATTATTGCGGTAGGGCATTGTTTTATTGCGCATTTTTGATAAACCCGACAACCAAATCAACCGCCTGCTCTATCGCCTCGGCAAAAAGCGTTCGTTCCTCTTTGGGAATCTCGCTTAGCACATATTCCGCAATATCTCCTTCCGGTTTTCCTATCCCAATCCTTAGCCGCGCAAAGCCCTCACCCAAAACCTCCACTATGCTACGCATACCGTTGTGTGTGCCCGGACCGCCTTTTTCGCGCATCCGTAGGCCCCCCTTGGATAAATCCGCGTCGTCATAAATCACCAAAACGTCCTTTGGTTCCGCCTTGTATTTTTTCACAAGCTGATACGCTGCCCGCCCCGATAGGTTCATAAAGGTAACCGGCCTGGCAATTATTACCGTTTCGCCGCTTATGTAACCTTTGGCGACGCTCGCGTCGCATTCGCGTTTTTTAAACGAAAAACCCAGTCGTTGCGCGATAGCCTCAACCGTCAAAAAGCCCAAATTGTGATAGGTATAGGCGTACTTATCGCCAAAATTGCCCAATCCTATTATTATTTTCATGTCAATCTGTTTAGCTCTTAAAATCTTCCAATGCTTTTAGCAGCTTGTCCAAATCTATGCCGTGCGCCTCGGCAGCCTGCCCGATATTCTCCCCTCGTGAAACCGGACAGCCGAGGCAGTGCATCCCGAACTCTAAAAAGATTTTTTCGCAGCCGGGCTTTTGCCTGAGCGCGTCATAAATTAAAGTTTCTTTGTTTATCATAACCCAATCCTCCTTATGCTTACCGTATTTTATATCTTTGAGTCGATACTTGTCAAGAAAAATCCGTACCCGCAACGATAAAAAGCGCGGAATAAGCGAGAATTTGACATACGACTCCGACACAAAACAGTTCTATTTTGGACAAACTCTAAATAAAATTTAGTAGTGCGCTTTAATGTTACGGCGCACGGCTGACATCTGGCACGAGAAGCAACATAAAAGGATGGGAAATCATGATTTATAAAATCAGCGAGCTTATAGGAAAGCAGGCGATTACTCTGCCTGACGCGGGAGAACGCGGCGTTATTTTGGGCGTATTTTTTGATAAAGTACTGACAAAGTGTAAAGGTTTTTTGCTACTCTCGAACGACGACGAAAACAGATATTACATCAATTTTAACGACTTTTCCGCCCTTAGCGGCGACGCGGCGATGATACGTTCCGCCTCCTGCCTAAAGGAGGAGTTTAGCGTAAGCTTAGCCGAAAGTCCGATAAACCACCCGGCATTCAACCAGGACGGCAGGGCTTTGGGCATTATCCGCGACATAGCCATGGACGGCGCGCGTGTTTTGTCATTTGTGACCGACGGCAAAATCGAAATACCCGTGGGGACGCTACTTGCGCGTTCCGAAAGTATTGTCGTTTTCAACGACACAGGTAAGCCGTTAAAAATTAAACCGCCTAAAAAGCAGAAACTAACCGAAAATATTGCCTCCGGCGAGGCAAAATCCGTAGCGGCAAAGGCGGAGGCACCCAAGTCGGATAGCCATAGCCAGGGGGTCCAAACACGCATGATTCCTTTCGGGCGGCTTAGACCAAACGACGCGGACGTGGGCGGGGCGAAGGTAAGCGACCCTTTCATAAGCAAGTATTCGTTTTTACTGGGAAAAAGGCTACAACGGAGTATTTACGCCGAAGGCGGACGGCTTATCGGCAAGGAAAACGATTTGGTAACCGAAAAAACAATCGGTTTGGCCAAAGAGAGTGGTAAATTGGCGGCGGTGGCATTGCATTCTTTGTAGGGGTAAAGGATCAGGAGTTAGAAATAGAAACAGAGATTAAGGATTAGATAAGAAGTATAAATCCATTTATTTAAGACCAAATCTTCCCTTGCCCCTCATTTAAAGCACTATCAACAATCGCCCCCAACACATCCAGCGCCCCCGCCAGCCGTTCACAAACGGCGTCGGCGGGGTATTTTTTTATCGCTACGGCAATTTCACCATATAGTTCGTTTAGTTCCTTGTATCCCGCCCCGCCTTTTGCGGCAATGCCGTCCACGCGACCGCACAACTCGGCCACACAGGCGGGAATAAGCCCGATTTCACGCGCGGCATTGATGTCACCGATAAGATTGACAGCCGCACGGTAGCGACGCCCTGCGCTCTTCAGCATCAAATTCCTTACAATAATCGCGGCTATGTACGACAAAAACCACGCAAGCGGCACAAAAATCAACGTTAAGACGGGTGATTCGCCCTGCCCTATAATCGTCATGGCGAAAGAAAAAACGGTAAAAAAAGCCATGCCCGTCGCAGTTAAAGATGGCAGTTTTTTCAAAATTGAATATGAATAGGGCACACCGACAATCGCGCCGTATTCAAACGCGTCTTTGGGTGGTAGCGCTCTCCTGTTCCCATTGCAGACCGGTGCGAAATCATTAAGCATTTTAAACCCGTTTTCTATGTCGCCGTGCATAAGGGCAAGCAACGCGCGGCGGTTTTTTATAAAATCCCCCGTCAGTAGGCCCAAGGTCAAGGTTATGGCAAAGCATAGTAACACTCCGCCCGCCCCGACAGCCGCCGCTATCCAGCCTTCGTCAAGGATTATTTTTAGTGATTCCGCTATTTTTTCCATCATTATCGCCTCCGCATTGTTTTCGGACAAATTATAACACAAAGTTCTAAAAAAGACAATTATTATTTATGTCTTATCCGCTTCTAACAGCCGCTTTTCCTTAAACGAATAAATAAGCAGTTTTTCGATTTTCATTCCCAACACCTTTTGCGCGGCAAAGGCGTACATCGTTAGCTGTCTTTTGTATTTAGGGCATATCGCGCCCGTTTTGTAGTCAACTATAACCGCCGTACCGTCCTTGATTGCCAGTACGTCGATAATGCCCTGAATCAAAATCGCGCCTTCCGCGTCGCCCGCGCCGTCAACACTAATAGTACCGTCCTTCTTAAATCCTGCAATAGACGCAGGAACGTCCGCGATAAAACTTTGCTCCTTATAAATTTGATAGCCCGTAAGCCGCCGCCCCACCGCGTCAAACGCCGCCTTTATCTCCCCCTTGTCCGTCTCTTCCTTGATTTCCCCGTACAGCCCCTCCCACTGCGGCTCAAAATCAGCACCAAAGTCCAAAAGCTCCATCGCCTTGTGATAAAGGGTGCCGCGTTTCGCCGCGCGATCGGCGTCTGCCCCGCCTATGTACACAACCCTTTCGCCGTCGTCCTCATCCATATGTAGCAGCGCGGTGACGTAGGTTTTGGGTGGTAGCTCATTTTTCGGCGGCAAGGGCTCAAAACTTTGTTTAAGTGCCTCAACTATTATGGGGTCGGGTCGACATACGGGAGGCGGGGGCACAAACTCCCTCTCCGCGGGCAGGGCGGCGGCGTACTGTCCACATACGGGCATTAACCACTTTAACCAACTTGTACAGTCCTCCGCGCGTTCCCCCGTCAAGCCGCCCGCATCGCCTAAGTTGCCCTCGGCAATAATGTCCAGCCCGTATTTTGCCCTTGTAATTGCGACATACAATAGGCGCATCTCCTCCTCCCTCCGGCGTTTTTGCAAGGTATACTTATTCAAAAGCCACTCTGCGGAAAGGACCGCCTCGCGGTTTTCCATATCGAAATTCTTTATCCCCAATAATCCGTCTGCCAAAATAAGCGGCTTTCCCAAGTCTTGTTCGTTAAATTTCCACTGCGCATCCAGAAGGATAACAAACGGAAACTCCAACCCCTTCGCCGCGTGGACGGTCATAATTTTCACCGCTCCGCTACCCGTGGAGGGGGCGGAGGGTACGCTTAACCCTTCCAAAAACTCGGTCAGATTCGCAGCATTATTGTTGGGAATTGAATTCAAAAACGCGTCCAGGGCACTGACCGCCGCCTCTCCGGACACAAACGCAGTTAAAAAATAATCGAAGCCCGACACCGCCGCGCCGATTAACTCCTCGACAGACGCCTCTCTTGCCAACTTGCGAAAATGCTTTAACTTTGCGTAAAAATCAGTCAGTTTCCCCTTTATCTCGTCAAATTTTTGGGGATTGCCGTTTTCCTCATCTTTTTCAGCAAGACAAAAGCCTTCGGCAGCCTGATAAAAATACTCCGTGTGCGGGCGAAAATTTCTAACCGTTGCCAGTTCCTCGTCCGTTAGCCCCCCGAAGCGGCTTTTAAGCGAGTTAATAAGCGCGACGTCGTCAAACCTGTTGTTGATAAGCTTCAGGTACTCGATGAGGGCGGATACCTCTTTGCACTCGAAATCGCGCAAGGATTCGGACACCTCCGCCTTTATCCCCATTTCCGCCAATTTTTTAATAAGGGCGGAGGTGTGAGCGCCCGATTTTCTCACTAACACGGCGATATCGCTTGGCTCGATCTTCTCCTTTTTGCCGTCTACGGCTTTTTTCGTTTCGCCGTTTGCGGTCAAGGTGGCATCCAACAGCTCGGCTACGCGCAGGGCGGCAATCCTGACCCCATCGTCTTTCTGTCCATGATCCTGCGTCAAATCATAAATCCCGTTTTTTGTTTTCTCCTCCGTCTGGTAAAGGTAAACATTTATGCTCCCATCCCCTCCGTCTCTATCGTTTATCCTGCCTTCCCGCCCGCAATCCTCGTTAATATAAAACCTCCCCTCGCCCGCATAATCCGCGCCGCCGAAGTCGCGGCTCATAATCCTACAAAAAACCTCATTGATAAACTCTAAAATTTTTGGTTTGCTACGGTGATTTGTGTTGAGCGGAATAACGGCGCCCGCCGCACGTTTTGCCGAAAACACCAAATGCGGCATATCGATACTATAATAATGTTTGATAAACCGCCCGCGGACCGTCATTCCGTTACGCCCGGCAACGCGGGCAGACGCGGCATTCGTGTCCCTTATTATCGAAAAAACCTCCGTCGCGCCAAGCTTGTCAAACGCGTACTCCCTGCAAGCAACAGCCGCCTCGGTCGCGTACCCTTTATGCCAGTACGCTTTTTGGAACAAATATCCGACCTCAAGTACCTTTTTGCTGTTAAAATCCTGCATTGTCAATCCGCATTGACCTATCATTTCACCCGTTGATTTTAGGACGACCGCCCACAGTCCGAACCCGTAATCGGTGTAGTTTTTAAGCTGTTTATCAAGCCAATTTTGTGCCTCATCATCGCTGAATGCATGCTCATAAGCATACATCACCTCTTTGTCCCGCAAAATCGCGCACAAGGCGGGATAATCCGCCCGCGTCATTTCCCTGAGGTATAGCCTTTGCGTTTCTAATATTTTCCCGTCCGCCCCTGTACTCTGTATCTTGTATCCCGTACCCTCTGCCGTCTCCACTTCCCTGCTACCTGCTACCTGATACCCGATACCCGATACCTCAATTTTGTCCGCAAAAATCTGTGGCTCACACCCCCTAAATGCGTAAATGCTCTGTTTAATGTCCCCCACAATAAACAGCCTGTCCTCCGTTTTAACACATTCGATAATCCGGTTTTGCAGTGGGTTGATGTCCTGATATTCGTCCACAAACACAAAATCGTAGCTTTTTCGAATTTCCTCTCCCGCCTTCGACTGCAGGATTTGAAGCGCGAAATGTTCCAAATCGTTGAAATCGGCGGCGCAGGTAGCACGTTTTTTACGCGAAAAAATCTCGTTTAGCCTTTTCGCCATATTCAATAAAAGCGTGCTGAACCCTAAAGAGGCGTTTTCAGATCCCTCCGCCTCGTCCGCACGCTCCAAAACTGCGTTAATTTTGGCTTTTAGTTCCTTGTATCCGTCATTTAGGTCAACAAAATCGGCGGGAATCGTCCCTCTGAGCTTTATAACGGGGGGCGTCATATTCTCTATACAGCCGATAAGTTCAAACGCCGCCTCGGCATTCCTTATAAAGTTCGCCTCGCGTATTTCTTGGTACAACCTCCGCGCCGCCGGCAAAAGCTCCGTCATTTTGGCGCGGAAAATTTCTCTTAACTTGTCCTTTGCCCCGCTGTCCGACAATTTTATATCAAACTCCGGTCTGATTATCAAGTGACGGTACAATGCGGAAACAGCCGTCTTAACCCCCTCGTCCCTCCGTCCGCCCAAAACCTCCGTCAAAACCTCAAAAGCGGGGTCGGCGGCAAACTCCTCGACCACCGCGTTTAAACTATCGTCAAACAGCTTTTTGCCCGCGCCCTCATCTATCATCTCGAAGTCGGGGTCGAGGTCGGTATAGTAAAAATATTCGCCGATCAGCTTTTTGCACCAACTATGTAAAGTCCCTATGTTTGCCGCGCTTATCTCGGCTTTAAGGTCGTTTCCAATCAGCTTCTTTGCCAGTTTATCCTTCATATCAATGGCAGCAGCGTTAGTGAAGGTGACAATCAGCATACGATTAAGGCTGTATCCTTCGCGCAAAAGCGAGGAGATACGCTCGATCATGACCGAGGTCTTGCCCGTTCCCGCAGACGCCGACACAATTATGTCGCGGCCTCGGGTGTTAATGGCGTCAAGCTGTTGTTTTGTCCATGTTGCCATGCTTCCCTCCCCTTTTATGGATCAGGAATCAGGTAAAGGTTGGCGCTATTTTTTTATTCTCCTTTTTAAATATGACCTTACCTGACACCTTACATCTGATACCTATTTCCCTACCCTCACCGCCCCGCCGCCGCAAGCGGGCAAATATTCGCACTTCTCACAGATAAAAAACCCGTCA
>WRDI01000044.1 GCA_009783515.1 Bacillota bacterium
CTCTTTAACAAGCTGCGCACCCATGTTCTCGAACTCGTCCTCAAGCTCGATTTCCTTGGCGATGGTGACGCCGTCGTTGGTGATTAGCGGCGAGCCGTACTTTTTACCCAAAACGACGTTGCGCCCTTTTGGTCCCAACGTGATTTTAACGGTGTCCGAAAGTATGTTGACGCCTTTTTCGAGCGCCTTTCTCGCGTCCTCGCCCGTTTTTATTTGCTTAGCCATGTTTCCTCCTATGCTAATCCGTCGGATAAAATTTGACGTTCTTCGGCGTCTTTTTGCGATAAAGATATTAACGGTGGCATTGCCGCCGAAAATGCTCGCCAGTAGCGCTACATTCAAACCGAGGAAGCGAGAGCAATGCAAATTTACTTGCATTCCGAGCGACGACGGTTTTTACGAAGTATGAGCTACGCTTTTTGATCTCTTTATCATCAAAATCCGTTTGAATTCAAGCCTAATTTTAGCCGCATCTTAGCTTTTATTATTATTTTTGATTTTTATTAGGGGTTATAAGTTTAGTCTTCCACCACTGCCAAAACGTCGCTTTGGCGGATAATTGTGACTTCTTTTCCGTCCAGCTTGAAATCGCTGCCCGCGTACTTGCCATAAAGCACCTTGTCACCGACCTTGATTTTCATTTCCACGTTGTTGCCCTCGATGAGCCCGCCCGGGCCAACGGCGACTACTCTAGCAAGCTGGGGCTTTTCCTGATCCTTAGCCAAAAGGACGATGCCGCTTTTGGTTTTTTCCTCGTTGTCGACTTGCTCGATGACTATGCGGTCGAATAACGGTCTGATTCTCATAATTTTTCTCTCCTTTAGATTTTTCTTTGTTTTCTTTAAACGCAACACATATTTTAGCGTTTTTCCCGAATAATGGCAAGCGTTTTAAGCCCCAAATAGGTAAATGTTTTGGGAAAAAATTGCGAAAAAAAGAAGCAGTAGTGTATTAACACAAAGAAAGACGAATATTCACAATACGCTTAACGCAAATCGGTTGCAAAATAATCTGAATTTTGCTAAAATCTATTCGGTAAAATTTTAGGATTGTTTTTTGGAGTTTGTTCAAAGGTTTTGCAGAAAGAAATATGAAAGTAAAGAAAAACAAAAGGGGACAATTATATGAGAAAGATAGGCAGTACAAAATGGGATAAGAGGTTTATCGAGGTGGCAGAGGTCGTGTCCACGTGGTCGAGTTGCAATCAGGAGAACCGTCAGGTGGGCGCGGTGATCGTCAAGAACAAACGCATAATTACTACCGGTTATAACGGCGCGAGCAGCGGTATAGAAAGCTGTAAGGACAAGGGCGTATGTATGCGGCGGGAGCTTGGGATAGAGAGCGGGACGCGGCACGAGCTGTGTTACGCAACGCACGCCGAGCAAAACGCCATAATTCAGGCGGCAAAAATAGGCGTGAGTATCGATGGCGGTACGCTGTACTGTACCCATCAGCCCTGTGTTATTTGCGCTAAAATGCTGATTAACGCGGGGATAATCCGTATTGTTTTCAAAAACGGGTATCCCGACGAGTTTTCGCTTCAGCTTTTTAAGGAAGCGGATATGGAAGTCATTCACTATGAGGAGTAAAATACTCAATGCTCAATGCGCAATGCTCAATTACGTTATAAAAATTATTTTATAACGTACAATGCGGAATGGTATAAAAACTTAAATTTATCCTTCATTGAGCCTTGCGCATTGAGCATTGAAACTACGCCCTCATTACGTGGGAAAGCAGGTACACTATGCTTTGTGAAAGATGCGGAAAAAATGAAGCGACGGGAATTTACGAGGACGCTAAAAACGGCGTTAAGGCTGTTACGCGGCTTTGCACGGGGTGTCTCTTGGATAAGCAAAAGGAGCTTTTCGGCGGGCTTAATATGTTTGCCGCCGACGCGCCGCTTAAAAAAAGTCGCTGTAATAAGTGCGGCGCGGACATAAATTCCGTGGTAAAAACGCTGTTTTTGGGATGTCCCGATTGCTATGAGGCGTTCGAGCAGTACCTTCCGCAAGTCATTAAGAAAATCCAGAACGCGACCGCCCACGTGGGATCCTCGCCCGGCGCGGGACTGCCAAACGGGCAATACGCCGCTTCCAAAAGCGAAATCGACGCGCTTAAGGCGCAGCTTGCCGCGGCGATAAACGAAGACAGATTCGAGGATGCTGAGATCATAAGCAAACGCCTTAAAGCGATAAGGGGGGATACACAATGAACGATGAAATTGTTTTATCCTCCCGTATAAGGCTGGCGCGTAATATAGACGGCTATCCGTTTTTCCTATCCGACGAGCGCGCGCCGCTACTTGTTAAGACCGTGTTTGACGTTCTTAAGAAAATCGACCGTTTTTGCCTTTACCGCATGACCGACTTTTGCGAAACGGAAGCCTTAGCCATGATGGAAAGGCATCTTATCAGCCCCGATCTAATCAAAAACAAGAAGTACGGCGCGGCGGTGGTCAGCGAGGACGAAAGCGTCAGCATCATGGTCAACGAGGAGGACCACATACGCGCCCAGTGCATTTTGGGCGGGCTGAGTTTGGACGGCGCGTACAAAAAGCTTAGTTTAATTGACAATGCCTTGGCAGGTGAATTAAAATTCGCTTTCAGTCAAAAATACGGGTATCTTACGTCGTGTTTGACCAACGTGGGCACGGGGATGAGGGCGTCCGTCATGATGTTTTTGCCCGCGCTGACCATCACGGGGAGCCTGCCCGATTGCATAAACAATGCGGCGCGCCTTAACATGGCTGTGCGCGGCGTGTACGGCGAGGGGAGCGACAGCCACGGGTTTATCTACCAGATTTCTAACCAGCGGACGTTAGGGATAAGCGAGGTTGACATTTACCGGTCTGTTCAGTCCACGGCGGAGCAAATAGCGCGGACGGAAAGCAAGGCGAGAGATTATTTGTTAAGGTCCGCCCCCGCCGTGATAAAGGATAAGATTTCGCGCAGTTACGGCATTTTGACCAACTGTTATAAAATAGACCACAACGAGTTTATCGCAAGTATCGCATTTGTTAAGTTGGGAGTTTATTATGGGATTTTGAACTTAACGGACAGGACGGGTTTGAACGAGCTTATTACCGAAATGGGGTCTGCAAATTTGAGCATACACTTGAAGGACGGCGGGGGGTCTACGGAGGCGCGGGAGGCGAGGCGGGATATTTTGAGGGCGCAAAACTGCGTAAGAAGGCTGAAAAAGTTGGTGATGTTGAATGGGGATTATATTGATTGAGGGGAGACTTTGATTGTGCCGTTTTTTGTCTAAAGTGAGGATTTAAGCGGTAAAAACCTCCTGTCTATGTCAAACATAATACCTGAAACAATGCGCAATTTACGGTGTTCAATACGTGTTGTAATATTTTATATTTAAATGACCGATATTGAGCGTTACACATTGAGAGTTGGGTATTAAAATACGGCTATGAATGATAACGAGAAAAGGAAATTGTCTATGCAGATACGAATCAGTGAAAATTTAAAAAAGGCGTTGAATTACGCCAAAGAGGCGGCGGTCAGGTACGCCAACCCCGAAATCGGCACGGAGCACCTGTTATACGGGCTTTTGTGCGCGGAGGGCGGTAGGGCGTCGCAGATGTTAAAGTCGATGGGGGTGACAAAAAACGGGTTCTCCGAGGTGTTCGCGAATGAGGAACACGTCGCCATCATGGGCAGCCCCGGCTTTACCCCAAGAGTGAACGCGGTTTTGCGTGACGCTTACGACTACGCCGTCGTCATGGGGGACACGGAAGCGCGCACGGAGTACGTCCTGATGCGCCTTGTCGCCGACCCCGCGGGCTTTGCCTACACCATACTCACGCAGATTTTCAAGGTTGACCCCGGCAAGTGGTTCACCCTTTCCGCGTTTAAAGAAGCGCGGTCGGACTATGACGAGAGCGGGATACCCGCGAAAGGCGAGGCGAGTGGGAGCGGCCTGCCCGAGGAGCTGCGGGACTTGGGCGTGGATATGACAAAGCGGGCGCGGGACAAAAAAATCGATCCCGTTATCGGCAGAAAAGAAGAAATTGAGCGGATAATTGAGATTTTATGCCGCAAAACCAAGAACAACCCCGTCCTTATCGGAGAGCCGGGCGTGGGCAAAAGCGCGGTGGTAGAGGGGCTGGCGCAGAAAATAGTTGACGGCAGCGTGCCGGAACTTCTCAAAAACAAGGTCTTGTTCAGTTTGGACATGGGCAGTTTGATAGCCGGCACAAAGTACCGCGGCGCGATGGAGGAAAAGCTGAAAAACGCTATTTCGACCATAACCTCGCACGGTAATATTATTGTTTTTATCGACGAATTGCACACTTTGGCGCAGTCGGGGGGCAAGGACGGCGAGGTCTCCAGCGCGGACATCCTCAAGCCGTATTTGGCGCGGGGGGAATTGCAGACCATAGGCGCGACCACCACCGACGAATACCGCAAGTTTATAGAAGCCGACAAAGCGCTAGAAAGACGTTTTCAGCCGATAATAGTCGCGCCGCCAAGCGTAGATGAAACAATCGAGATTTTAAAGGGCCTGAAGGAGAATTACGAAAGTTTTCACAAGGTGGAGCTGACCTTGGACGCCATCGAAGCGGCGGCAAAGCTTAGCGACCGCTATATTTCCGACCGCTTTTTGCCCGACAAGGCGATAGATTTGGTGGACGAGGCTATGAGCAAGGCGAAGGTCAGCGGTGGTACCGCTCCGTCGCGCGTAAAGGAGTTGGAGCGCGAGTTGGACGACTTGGAGAAGCGGAAAAAAGAGGCGATTGTTAAAGAGGATTTTACAAAAGCTACCGAACTGCGCGACAAAAAAGCCGCCTTGGTCAAGGAAATCGAGGGGAATAAACTTGATTGGAGCAGGAGCAATGAAAAAACGTCCAAAATTACCTCCGAGCATGTTGCCGAAATTGTGTCGCGGTGGACGAAAATCCCCGTTACCCGTTTAAGTGAGAAGGAAACGGAGAGATTAAACAGTCTTGAAAGCATATTGCGTGGGCGAGTTGTTGGACAAGACAAGGCGGTTGTGAGTATTTCCAAGGCGATAAGACGCGCGCGCGCTGGATTAAAGGACCCCGGCCGCCCGATAGGCACGTTTTTGTTTTTGGGCCCCACGGGAGTGGGCAAAACCGAACTTACAAAGGCGCTGAGTGAGGCGATGTTTGACGACGAGAATGCCGCCGTGCGACTTGATATGTCCGAATACATGGAACCACACGCGGTGTCCAAGCTGATAGGGTCGCCGCCGGGATATGTCGGATACGACGAGGGTGGGCAATTAACGGAACAGGTGAGAAGGAAACCCTATTGTGTCGTCTTATTTGACGAGATTGAAAAGGCGCATCCAGACGTATACAATGTTTTGCTGCAAATGATGGACGACGGGCGGCTGACGGACGCGCAGGGGCGTACGGTCAGCTTTAAGAACACCGTTATCATTATGACCAGCAACGTGGGGGCGGCGGACTTAAAGTCGCGGCGTTCTTTGGGTTTTGGATCGGGAGGGTCGGGGTTTGGCTCGGACGGCATGGCGGCGGAAAAGAATACGGAGGATATTTTGATGTCCGCTTTGCGCCGCGCCTTTAAGCCCGAATTTTTGAACAGGATTGACGAAATCGTGATGTTTGGTCATTTGACACGGGAGGATATTAAGCGGATTGCGGAAATAATGATAAATAGAGTGAAAAAGACGCTGCGCGAAAAGGATATTACTTTGGAGTTGACCGAAAACGCGATGGAGTTTTTGGCGTCGGCGGGATACAGTGAGGAGTACGGGGCAAGGCCTTTGCGGCGGGCAATCCAGTCGCATGTCGAGGACGTTATTTCCGAGGCGTTTTTAAGCGGTGAGATTAGGGGCGGCATGGCAATCGTGTTGGACGCGGAGGGGAGCAGGTTGGTAATACACGCCGCCGCAGATTAGGCTTGCTGCGAAGCACTAAGCGAAGCGGAGTATACGGGCTGCGTGCGTCCTCGCCTCTCTGAACTTTGTTGTCGCAAAGTTAGCAAATCGCAAGCGGTTTGTCGGCTCGGCCGGCGGCTCGGTTACGTACATTAAGTACGCGCACTCGCCGCCTTCGCGCCGGCTGCCCGTCTGAAGTCTAATCTTCGGCGGCTTAAAAAACGGGGTATTTGCGTCAAAGTATTGAGCATTTTTTAGCATAAGTGGTTTACAATTTTTTCGAATTGTGCTATAATGACGCTAAGCCGTATTTATAATGGGATCATGGGGTCTAAAAGAATAAATCCGCCGTATAAAAGGCGAAAGGAGTATATATGATAATCGAATTTTTGGCTAAAAACTATGAGGCGAGCGACAAGCTGAAGGATGTCATCGTCAGGAAGGTGGACAAACTGGACAAGTTTTTTGAGTCCGACACCAAGGTCAAGGTGCTATTGAAAGAGTCGAAGGACGTTTATACGTTGGAACTCACCATACTATTGGGTAGCGACGTTCTGCGTGCGGAGGTGTCGAGCGACAATATGTACGGCAATATCGACGTGGCTGTGCCAAAGCTGGAAAAGCAGATAATCAAACACCACAAACGGCTGATTTCTAAGTCCAAAAAGATTCGCGAAAAGCTACCTCACGAGTCTGAAGTGGAAAAGCACAGCGCAGTGGTTAAAAGCAAGAAGTATCGACTGATTCCTATGACGCAGGATGAAGCGATAGAGGAATTAGAGCTTGTGGGGCACAGCTTTTATGTGTTTATGAATAAGGACAGCGGGGCAGTCAATGTCATTTATCGACGGAATGACGGGGATTACGGGCTGATTGAAACGGACGTAAGTTAAGGGCGGCATATAGCGGGCTTGATGCTGCCCCTATACGGGATACAAAAGTACGGCGGGGGCTTGCCCCCGCCGTAGGGCGTGGCGCCCTACGGTACAAAACAATGTTTTGGAGTAATCGAATATGAAATTAAAGTTTGATTTTACCGCTATGACCGACAATGTTATCGGCGGGCAGGGCGTGTCGGCGAGTGATTTAGCAAAAGACCGCGGGTTTATAAAAGGCGCTTTTGACAAAACCATAAACGACAATGCGGCGTGGCGGGAGCTACCGTTTGACGAAAAGCTGACCGACGAGGTGGAAAGCTTTTGCGCGCCTATCCGAAAAAAGGCGGAGGCGGTAGTCGTTTTTGGCATCGGCGGCTCGGCGCTTGGCATAAAGGCGGCGGGTTGGTCGCTCTTGCACCTCAATCATAACTCCCTAAAAAAACACCGCCGCGGCGCGCCCAAAATCTATGTGGATGACAACGTGGACCCCGAAAGGCTGACCGCGCTTTTGGAAGTCATAAACATCAAAAAGACGTATTTCAATTTTATCACCAAAAGCGGCGAAACCGCCGAAACGTTAAGCCAATTTTTGGTCGTTTATGACCTCCTTAAGCGCGCTTTGGGCAAAAAAAAAGCGAAAGAACACGTCATAGTTACTACCACGATGGAAAGCGGGTCGCTGTACGACGTCGCGGTCAAGGAAGGATTCAAGATTTTTGGGATACCAAAGGACGTGGGCGGGCGTTTTTCCGTTTTGAGTGCGGTGGGGCTGGTTCCGCTGTCGATTGTTGGCTTGGACATCACAATGTTGCTTAAAGGCGGGGCAGAGATGGACGAAGCGTGCAATCGCGAAGACATTTTTAAAAACCCCGCGCTAATGGCGGCATATATGCACGTAAAAAGCATGAGGGCAGGCAAAAACATCAGCGTGATTATGCCATATGCCGATTCGCTCAAGTTTATGGCGGATTTTTACGCGCAACTTTGGGGCGAATCGCTCGGAAAAGCGATGGATTTGGACGGCAATCGGGTGAATGTGGGGCAAACCCCCGTGAAAGCTTTGGGGGTAACCGACCAGCACAGTCAATTACAGCTTTACACCGAGGGGCCGTTTGACAAAATCGTGACCTTTTTGGCGGTGGAAGAGTTCCGCGACGGGGTAATTATCCCAGACGACACCGGAATTTCAGACTTCGTATATCTTAAAGGGCACACATTCACGCAGCTTATGGAGGCGGAACGAAAGGCGACAGCCTGTGCTTTGGCAAAAGCGGGGCGTGCCAATTACACCGTGACCCTTCCTTGTGTGTGCGAATACACCGTGGGCGCGCTTTTGACGTATTTTATGTACCAGACCGCGTTTGCGGGGGCGATGCTTAACGTAAATACCTACGACCAGCCGGGCGTGGAGGAGGGGAAACGCTCCGCCTACGCGATATTGGGCAGGAACGGGTACGAGAATTCGTGCATGGATTTGACGCGGTTTGGGGACGATTTTATAATTGACGAGTAAGCGGGCGACCACTGGTTGCTCCTACAATTAAAAATAATGAAAAAGGAAGATAACAACATGAACAAGAAAACTATTAAAGACGCCGAATTTTGCGGCAAAAGAGTGCTGCTGCGCTGCGACTTCAACGTGCCCGTCAAGGACGGGCGCATTACCGACGACAACCGTATCGTCGAGGCTTTGCCCACCATCCGCTATCTCCTTAACGGCGGTGCGAGATTGGTGCTTTGTTCGCATTTGGGGCGGCCGAAGGGTGAGTTCAATAAAAAATACACCCTTAAGCCCGTGGCGGAACGTCTGTCCGAGCTTTTGGGGCAGGAGGTCGTCTTTTGCGAGGACGTAATCGGCGAGGACGCCCTTGCCAAAACCGCGCAGCTTGAGGACGGCGAAGCGGCGCTCTTAGAAAACCTGCGCTTTCACGCGGAGGAGGAGGGCAACGACAAGGAATTTTGCCGTAAGCTTGCCGCTTTTTGCGATATTTACGTCAACGACGCGTTCGGCACGGCGCATCGCGCCCATGCGTCCACTGCGGGTGTAGTGCAGCACGGGTTTGTCAAAACCGCGTTGGCAGGCTTTTTAATGCAGAAAGAATTGGAGTTTTTGGTCGCCGCGCTTGAAAAACCCAAGCGGCCGTTTGTCGCCATTTTGGGCGGCGCGAAGGTGTCCGACAAGATTGAAGTAATCAAAAGTTTGTTAGCCAAAGCCGACACACTCTTGATTGGAGGCGGCATGGCGTTTACTTTTTTGGCGGCGGCGGGGTGCGATATCGGCGGGTCTTTATGCGAAAAGGACAAGATTGACTTGGCGCGTAATTTAATGTTCGATGCAAAGGAGAGGGGAGTTTCTCTTTTATTGCCCGTTGACGTGCGGGCGTCCGAAATCTTCCCCGATCCCATCGACGCGCCCACGGGTAGCGAGTTATTTGCGGCAAACGCAATACCTTCGGATATGATCGGGCTTGACATCGGACCGCAAAGCGAGTTGTTGTTTGGCGGTGAAATCAAAAAGGCGGCGACAATTTTGTGGAACGGGCCCATGGGCGTGTTCGAAAATCCGTCGTTTGCCAGCGGGACCAAAACCATGGCAAATAATATAGCGGATAGCGACGCCTTGTCGGTCGCGGGTGGCGGCGACAGCGCGGCGGCGGTAATAAAGTTTGGACTAAGGGATAGGTTTACCCACGTTTCTACGGGCGGCGGTGCAAGCTTAGAGTTGATTGAGGGCAAGGTTTTGCCGGGAGTGGAATGCTTGAACAATGCACAATGATGCAATGCATAATGTACAATGAAATAATACCTCAGTGCAATTGTCAAATTTTTCGCGGAGTTAGGAAAGCAGATGGCGGAAGCTTTGGAGAAAAATGATTGAGTTTTTACTCAATGAAACAATTTTTCAAATTTAACCCGCAGAAGCCCACTGCCTATGTCTGATACAGTACACAAAAGCGTATTTTTTTGCTATTTTCCGAGTTTCAAGTTTAACTAATATTTTAGCAACAACAAGGACAATCATCATGAAAATTACAGTTTTGACGCTTTTTCCCGAAATGTTTGATTCGCTGCGCCACAGCGTCATCGGACGGGCAATTGCGGGCGGGATAATAGAATTTAACGTGCGCAATATCCGCGATTTTTCGGCGGATAAGCATTTTAGGTGCGACGATATGCCCTACGGCGGCGGCGCGGGAATGGTTATGACGCCGCAACCCATCGTGTCGGCGTTTGTTGCGATTGACCCCGAACACAAGGCGCGGCGTATTTACCTTTCGCCAAAGGGCAGGGTTTTGGACCAAAATTTAGCTAAGGAATTAGCGGCGGAGGACGAATTATTGCTACTTTGCGGCCACTACGAGGGGATAGACCAGCGCGCCCTCGACATCACCCTATGCGAGGAGGTGTCCGTCGGCGACTATATTCTGACGGGGGGGGAACTACCCGCCATGACTCTTATCGACTGTGTCTGCCGCTTTGTAAAAGGGGTGTTGGGTAGCGAGGAATCGGCAGGGGAGGAAAGCTTTTCGGAGGACGGACTTTTGGAATATCCGCACTACACCCGCCCGCAGGTCTTCGAGGGACTGGAGGTGCCGCCCGTGCTTATCAGCGGTCATCACGCAAACATCAAGAAGTGGAGGGAGAAGCAGGCGACGGAAACAACGCGCAAAAACCGCCCTGATTTGTTGAGAGAGGACAAGTGAAATCGGCTCTTACGCTTTATATAAAAAGGCAAAACGAATGGAATTGAGAAAGGCAAAACAAAGCGACTTTGTGACCGTAATGGAAATAATCGAGGCTGCCCGCGCCATCATGAAGGGCATGGGGCTTGTCCAGTGGCAGGACGGACACCCCAACGCAGCGGCAGTTTCGCGGGATATTTGTGACGGCAATTTTTACGTCGCGGTCGAAGGCGATGAAATTTTGGGTTGCGCCGCCCTGTTGTTTGACGCAGAGCCGACCTATAATTACATAGAAAATGGCGCATGGCAAAGTGACCGGCCCTATGCAACCGTCCATAAAGTGGCGACAAAAGCGGTGGTCAAAAGAAGTGGCATAGCTTCCTTTATTATGGAAAGTTTTGAGCGGCTTTGTGTAGAAAACGGCGTGTATTGGCTTAGAGTCGACACCCACGAGGACAACACCCCTATGCGCAATTTGATAAAAAAACAAGGGTTTGTCTATTCGGGTAAGGTCTACGTCGTAAACAATTCCCCACGCCTCGCATATGAGAAAAAACTGAACGGCGAATGGAAAAATTAAATAGAAATAATTTCGTTTTATCGCCTTTAGTTTTGCAGTCGGCTTAAATGCTACTTGTAATAATCTCTCTTATTATTTGCGCCCTGTTAATTCTATTAGATCGTTGATTAGTGCCTTGTAATGCACTCTTGTGATATACTGAGGTTTGATTTGTTGCGTTAGGTGCGTTGTCAACCGCATTATAGAAGGTGTCTAAACGTTTTGATAAAATATCAGCATCCAATTCATGCTCAGAGATTGTATTGTACAATTCAATGATCAACGTAAATATATCGGCTTTCTGTTGCCATCGCTTTGTAGTTAAATTCATGCTCTTTATAAAAGAAAAAACTTTTTCCAATTTATCATTGACACTTTTCTTTTCTGTGAATTCATCATTATATTTCTGAAAATAAACTTCTTGATGTTTATCACCGTCGAAATATCCACCTAAAATAGTTGCAATTACTGTTGCACAAAAAGAAATATCACTCATTCTCTTAACATCATTTTTAGTAAAAATATTATCAAAAAATGTATTGTATGATAATTCTTCGCAGTAATTTATAAACTCGCCATCATAACGCGCATTGTTAATTTCAATTTTTTTCAAGTTGTAACTGGTTGAGTTTATCCTTTCAAAAACCTGTATTATTTCATCTTCAGTAATATCTCCTAAATCACGAACAACAACAGTATAACTTAAAAAGTTTCGTTTTTCATCATCGCTTAATGTCGCAAATTTTTTCATTTCTCTTTCATATTCAAATTCTTCGCTGTCTATAAAATATTGATACAGCGATGATATGCGTTGTTGTCCGTCTACAAGGAGTTCTGTTCTATCCGCAGTTTCCAAATCTAATTTGCCAGTGGCAATGTATATTTCCGGGAAAGGATAGCCATCAAGCACTGTGTGTACTATGGCGTTTTTATGCTTTTTTGCCCACACCAAATTTCTTTGAAAACTTGGTCTTAAAAGAAATTTTTTTGAATTTATAGCCGTAAATATTTCTGATAATTTGCGATTTGTTCCAATTGCTTTGTCAATAATTCTTTTCATGATAGTTCTCCTGCTCTTTTCAAGACATTTATAGATTCTTTTTGGTAACTTTCAAAGAAATCAAGTGAATAATATAGACCGCCTCTAATTGGAATGTTTCCAAATTGGTAACTTGTAGATAATTTTCCAAAATAATCCCACCAATCAATATCTTGCGAAGCTGTTTTAATCGAAAACTTTTTGGTTTGCGGAAGTTTATCTGGTCTCATCCAGCCTTTAAAAAAA
>WRDI01000045.1 GCA_009783515.1 Bacillota bacterium
CGCCGCTGAGTTGGGCGGGGTAGGCGTTTAGCTTGTCGCTAAGGCCCACAAGCTCTAAAAGCCCAAGAACCTTTTCGTGTGCTTTTTGGCGGGTCGTACCCTTAAAGCGGTTAATTTCAAAGGGCAGGAGGACGTTTTTAAAGACCGTTCTTTGTTTTAAAAGGTTGAAGCTTTGGAAAATCATGCCGATTTCCCGCCTCGCCTGCCGCAATTTCTTGTGTTTTAAGCTGCCTAAATCGGAACCGTCAAAAATAACGCTTCCTTGCGTAGGGATTTCCAAAAAATTAATACAGCGGAGAAGGGTACTTTTCCCCGCTCCGCTGCTGCCTATTATCCCGAATATTTCGCCAAAATTGACGGATAAATCAACGCCGTTTACGGCGTGAACGTTGTTATTTGTATCTATAAATGTTTTGCTTAAGTTGGTAAGCCGAATAACCGTATTCATAAAAGCCTCTCCTTAAATTAACCGAAATTTTTTGCGTTGACAAAGGCATGCGCATCGTCATAGACATAGGCATGTGCATCGTCATAGCGAAAGAATTAAAACGGTTAATCAAGAGCGGGCTCCTTTGCCGGCAAATGCCGACGCGAATTGTGCAATAGAATACAACACATTTATATATTTGTCAAGCGTTTTTTACATTAATTTTTATAATTTTTTTGGATTTTTTTCGACGGGCGGGAATCGGGTGGAAATAAAGTAACAAAATTTCAAAAAGAGGCGCAAATCTCTTGCAAAATAAACAAAGTTGAGTTATAATAATACGGCGCTAAGGGCTTTGCCGAGAAGTAGTTTGGTTAAAGTTTGATTGTAGTTAATGTTGTGTACTTTTTGCCTCAGTGGCTCAGTGGTTAGAGCGTCCGGCTGTTAACCGGAATGTCGTGTGTTCGAATCACACCTGAGGCGCCAGCTAATCCATCACTATATAACGATGGAATGGTCAAAGACGGGTAGTCCTCGTCTTTTTCTATGTCTTTTTGCGCTATTTCTTCGATAATCGGCGTTATTTCTTCGTTTACAACGCTATTTTGGCGTAGCCCCGCCAAATATTCCTCTTTGCACTGATTAAAGGCTGACTCTCCCTCTTATAACCCTTTTTCTTACTCTTATTTCTTTTCTTATTCCATAATTTGTTTTTTTGGCAGGCCATATTAAATATACAACGAATGTGCTTGCAAATAATTCGACGCAAATCCACACGATACAAAGACGCAAAAGGAAATATTTTAATTCTTGTACGCATAAAGATAAGTATGGATAAATTTGAGGGAGTTAGCAGGGCGGATGTGCTTTCAATCGATTATTCGTGCGAGATGGTTGCACAACCGCGGCAAATCGAAAAGATAGTTGCGGGCATGGGCATGGGCGGCATGGCGAGAAGCTCCAGAAAGCCAAAAAGCAAAAGCAGGCCGGTTTTTGCCGTCGCCAGGTACGTTTTTTGCACTCTTTTACTAGGGATTTGTCTATTGGGGAAGTTCACTTCGTCGGAGGCATTTACCACGGCGGGTAGCTTTATCAAGGACGAGCTTTCCAAGGATGCGACAAGCGAATTAGTCGTCGGTCTTTTTGACAATGGCTGACACAATGGTTGAAAATCGCCATATAATATCAAAATTCTGCCGAAAAGAGCCGCAAAATTCGCTAAAAACATTGCAATCCGCAGAAACAGACGGGATAATAGGCGAAAAAATGGACGAAACGGCTACGATAAAAACCGGCAAAGTCGATAAATCGACAGCGGAGGCGGACATAAAAATCGACAAAAGGGTTACGCTAAAAGTCGTCAAAAAAGGCAAAACGGCGACGCGCAAAGCCGATAAAACAGGCAAAGCGAAAAAGCAGGGCAAGCGTTTCACCCTTAGAGTGTCCCCTCTTTATGTCGTTATGGCGGCGGCAATGCTTGTCTTTGGTCAGGGGTACGAAATCCTTGTCTATACCGCCGTTGTCGTTCTGCACGAACTGGCGCATGCGGAGGCGGCAAACAGGCTTGGGTACGTTTTGCACGGATTCAAACTTATGCCTTACGGGGCGCAGCTTTCGGGCGGGTTTGAGAATATCAAGCGGCGGGACGAGATTATTATCGCCGCGGCGGGACCCGCTTTCAATCTCTTGCTGGCTATTCCCGCGGTCGCGCTTTGGTGGCTTATCCCTTCCAGCTATTACATCACCGAATTATTCGTCACGGCAAACGTTTTTACCGCTATTTTCAACCTTTTGCCCGTGTTTCCGCTTGACGGCGGGCGGATTTTTTTGGCGGCACTGTCGGCGAAAAAACCGCGAAATAAGGCATACAAGGCGGTGCGGATAACAGGATTTGTATTTGCTACCATACTGACAGGGTTTTTCGTGCTCTCGCTCTTCTACAAAATCAATTTCAGCTTTGCCGTCGCCGCCGTTTTTATGCTTGTTTCCAGTATAATCCCCGACAAAAATTCGTATTACCAAAGGCTGTATTCTATGGCGTATACCGGCGAAAGGCTCAAGCGCGGTTTAGCGGTGAGGGAAATAATGGTGGACAAGGATTCAACCGTCTTAAAGCTGTCACGAATGCTAAGCGGCGGGCATTACACGCGGTTTTTGATAACGGGCGAGGATTTGCGGGTCAAAATGACATTGACGGAGACGGAATTGGAGGAACTTTCCGGCAGATTATCGGCAAATGATGTTATTTATAATAACAAAAAGTTACCTGCCGAATTTAAGCATAAACAACAGGGCGCGGCGCATAATAAGATTATCAAGGAATGCGATTTTGCAGAAAAAGTTTAGCCGTTAAGGGGCACGATTTTTTCGGATTACAAAATATAAGCGCCTTGTCGTTAAACCCGCTTAAGACCGTTTTTGGTCGTAAGCGGGTTTTGTTTTTTAGGGTAGAGGATAGAGGGGAGAGGATCGGTCAACTTCGAGATTAAAATACCGTCATTGACCACTGATCATTAGCCCTGTTCCGAAAATCAGACGCGGTCAGACAGCAAGCAAATTTTTGAGGATAAAGCCGTCACAGAAAAACTTGCTTCTTTCGGTTATGGTTTTAGACCCGGGGTCCCCATAAAACTTGTTTTGTGGGGTGGAAACAGATGCCGCTATGTGTGCCGCGGCGGGTCTGTGAATAAGGCTAATAAATAAACATTTTCACTCTTTAGATCACGGCGAATTTTTTCGTTCCGCCGTCGACTTATTTTATTGTGCCCTATTATCGCACGTAAATCAAAATAAAAATCCTCGCGCCATAATAAAATAATCGCAAATTATCACAAAACAGTCGATTTTTGCGTCATAAATGATTGACATTTAATCCAATTCTCTATTATAATGGCACAGAAGTAGATTTTATCTCACCGACGGGTGTTTTTTGTCCGTTCGGTCGCCGGTTTTATAGCTAATTACTTGTGCTTGACGCGAAGACGGGAAATCTATTTTTTCTCGTTTTTTTATTTTTAGGGAGGTGTCGACCATTAACAAAGCAACGGAAATCAACGAGCGCATAAGGGACGCTCAGGTGCGGCTTTTGGACTCGGACGGGGCGCAGCTTGGCATTATGAGCGCGCGCGATGCCTATCTTGTCGCTGTCCAAAAGAATCTCGACCTTGTAAAAATCAGCCCTACCGCCGTTCCGCCCGTGTGCAAAATCATGGACTACGGCAAGTTTAAGTTCGATTCAAGCAAGCGCGAAAAGGAAATGCGCAAGAATCAAAAAACGGTCGAACTGAAAGAAATCCGCCTGTCCATGACTATCGACGAGGGCGACGTCAATACCAAAATCAAGCACGCCACAAAGTTTTTAGAGGGCGGCGACAGGGTTAAGGTGTCTTTGCGTATGCGCGGCCGGCAGCAGGCTCACGCGAATATAGGAATGCGGAAAATGGAGGATTTTTGCGCGCAGCTTGCCGAAGTCTGCGTCGTCGAAGTCAAACCGTCGCGGGAAAGCAATTATTTGACCATGATACTCGCACCCAAAAAGGACGCGAAAAAGAATTAGCATCGTTATAAATAAATATCACCGTAAGGTAGCCTATATTGAAGAAACATTACTTAAAATAAATTGGAGGTAAAATTTAAGATGCCTAAAATGAGAAGCCACAGCGGCGCCAAAAAGCGTTTTCGGGTGACCGCGACCGGCAAGGTGAAAATCAGAAGAAACAACCGCAACCATATTTTGACCAAAAAGGCCGCTAAACGTCAGCGGGACTTAAGGCAAAACGCATACTTAGCGTCTGAAAAACAAGCGGCGACTATGAGATCACTTATACAAAAATAAGGCTTGAAAAAACATTCATCGGCATATATGGGCTAAGCGACTGTTGTCGTTTACAGTCCACCGGACTGTAAATATGCCGCGACTGTTCTTTCAAGGGAACAAAGATTAAGGAGGAAAATAAAATGAGAATTAAAAGAGCGGTAAACGCCGTTAAAAAACGCAGGAAGATAATGAGGCTGTCGAAGGGCTATTTCGGCTCGAAGTCAAGGTCGTACCGTATTGCAAGACAGGCGGTAATGAAGTCTCAAATGTACGCATTTATCGGTCGTCGCCTTCGCAAGCGGGACTTCCGTAAATTGTGGATTGCCAGAATCAATGCGGCGGCAAGGCTTAACGGATTATCGTACAGCAGGTTTATGCACGGTTTGAAGCAGTCGGGTATCGAGCTTAACCGCAAAAGCTTAGCCGACATCGCGGTAAACGATCCGCGCGCCTTCTCCGCCCTTGCCGAGAGCGCGAAAGGCGGAATAGGGTTATAACCAAAAACCAACAGGTCGCCGGTTTTGCCGTTTTTGGGCAAATTCCGGCGATTTTTAAAATACCAAAGTGATTTATTCAATTAAGCGGACGGGCAGTGCCCGTCCCTACGGGCGCGTTGATACCATTGCGGACGCATTAAAATCATGAATATCGGATTATACCAAGCATATGGGCGACCAATGGTCGTTCTCCAATCCGGTTGAACAAACTTCTAATAGATTTGATAAAAGTTATGCAGATAATATCCTTGGACAACAAACTAATCAAGCATGCGTGCGCCCTTAAGAATAAGAAGCATCGCGAGGAGAGCGGCGAATTTTTGGCGGAGGGTTTTCGTGTTGTCACCGGCCTGTTGAAGCATGATTTCTCTACCTTCAAAAGCATTTTTGTTACCGAAAGGCAGCGGGACAAGTTTTGTGTGGCGGCTTTGAATGCGGGGGCGACGGAGCGGTTTTTGGACGAAAGGGTTTATATCGTCCCTGGAACGCTGATGAAAAAATTGTGCGATACGGACAGTCCACAGGAGATTGTCGCCGTTTTTGCTCAAAAGAAAGAGTTTGACCTTGACGGGGTTGCTGCTGAGGAAGAGAGCGGCGGGCGATACTTGTATTTGGACAGGATTCGAGACCCGGGGAATTTGGGCGCCATACTGCGCACGGCTGCGGCAGCGGGTTATCGCGTGATTTTGGATAATTGCGCCGACGTTTATTCGCCCAAGGTCGTGCGGGCGGGCATGGGTGCGGCGCTTTTGTGCGATTTTGCGCACGGCGGTGCGGAAGTGTTTGATAAATTGAGGCAAAACGGGTTTCAAATCTACGCCGCGGATATGGGCGGGGAAAATATGTATCAATTTAATCCGCCCCAAAAGTTGTGTTTGGTAATCGGCGGCGAGGCTGAGGGTATTTCGCCCGATATTATGCAACAATGCGACAAAGTCGTCAGTATTCCCATGCAAAAGGTAGAATCGCTCAACGCGGCGGTAGCGGCAGCAATCTTAATGTACAGCTTTATGCTTCATACATTATCCTGAGTCCCTTTAGCGTCATCCTAAGCAAGGCGAATGACCTCAACCATATAAAAAAAACGGAATAGATTCTTCGCTTCGCGTTAGAAATGACATAAAAAATCAGGATACAGTATAAAAGGCTAAAGTTTTCTTTCTTTTTTGTTACTTTTTTTTCTTTGTTTATTAAAGAAGAGAAAAAAGTAAGGACCCACAAACCTATCATGAAAGGGAGACCATTTATGTCCGGACACAGCAAATGGGCGACAATCAAGCGGCAAAAGGGCAAGACGGACGCCCAGCGCGGCAAGATTTTCACAAAAATAGGGCGGGAAATAGCCGTCGCGGTTAAGAACGGCGGCAGCGACCCCGCTATGAATCCGCGCTTAAGAGACGCCGTAAACAAGGCAAAAACCAACAATATGCCGTCCGATAACATCGCGCGCAGCATAAAAAAGGCGGCGGGGGAATTGGGGTCAATTAATTACGAGGCGATAATATACGAGGGGTATGGGCCCTTTGGCACCGCCGTTATCGTGGAATGCCTGACCGACAACAAAAACCGCACGGCGGGCGAGGTTCGGCATATTTTCGACAAGGCGGGCGGCGCGATGGGCACCACGGGCTGCGTTTCCTACCTTTTTGAAAGCCGCGCTCTGATAGAGGTGGAAAAGGCAGTTGGGGTGGACGAGGATGAGGCTATGATGGCGGCGGTCGAGTGCGGCGCGGACGATTTTTCCGTAGAGGACGGGTATTTCGAGATCGTCGCTGCTGCGGGTAAGTTGGACGCCGTAAAAGCGGGGCTGACCGACGCGGGCTATAACGTACTAAATGCGGAAACAAACAAAATCCCCGCCACATGGATTGCGCTTGATGGCGAAGCGGCGATTAAGGTACAGAAAATGTTAGATGCCCTTGACGACAACGACGACGTACAGCAGGTTTTTCATAACGCACAGCTGCCTGAGGAAGAAGGGGAATAATGCTCAATGCGCAATGAAGGATATATTTAAGAAATGTGCCCTAAAGATTAAGCATTGATACGCTGAAAAAGACTCGACATTCATTGAGCATTGAGCATTGAAAAAGGAGTGAAAATACTATGTCAAAAGACGGCAAAAAAATATTGTGCGAAAAGCAGGCGGCAATGCACGAGGGGCACAGGGAAAGACTACGCCAGTCCATCGATAAGGACCCGGAGTGGGAGACCTTTTCCGACTTCGAGACGCTGGAATACGTGCTAAGTTTTGTTATTCCGCGCAAGGACACAAACCCTATCGCGCATGACTTGATTGAGGTTTTCGGGTCTTTATACGGGGTGCTGAGTGCAAATCCGGACGAATTATTCCAAATAAAAAATATGACCCAAGGCGCGGCACACTTTTTGCCCAATCTTATCGGCGTGGTCAAAAGGGCGGAGATTTCCCGCGTGCGGCGCAAGGACGCAGTCACCAAGGTTAACGAGACGGTAGAAATTTTGCGCCCCTACTTTTTAGGTAAGAATTATGAGTGCTTTTACATGATGATGCTGGACGTCAACGACAGGATTATTTCGATAGACCTTTTGTCCAAAGGGGTTGCCAACATCACCACTGTAGATATTAATACGATTGTAGCAAAGATTAGCCGCTCGCAGGCGCTAAAAATCGTGTTGGCGCACAACCATCCGGGAGGGAATTTGATTCCTTCAAACGAAGACATACATATGACGCGCTCGATCGGGCATATTTTGTCGCCGCTTGGGAAGGATTTATTAGACCATTTGATTTTTTGCGGGGACAAGTATTACAGTTTTTATGAAAATAAGCTGTTGGACAAAATTTATGAAAACGCCGACAGGGTGCTGGGGACGAATAAGAGCAAGGAAGTGCAGGGGAGATTGCATTTGAACAAATATGTTTTGGAGTGTGGGGAGGACGAAAAATAATGCGCAATGCGCAATGTTCAATGCTCAATGAAGGATAATTTTAAGTAAAGTGCCATGAATATTAAGTATTGGTTCACTCAAAGTAATTCGACCTTCATTGCGCATTGAACATTGCGCATTGAGCATTAAAAAGGTTATATTGACTAAAGAGGTACATCATGCGAATCTTAGGTATCGACCCCGGATACGCGATAATCGGGTTCGGGATAGTGGATAAGGACGAGCGCGGCGGGTTTACGCATATACACTCCGGCGCGATAAACACGCCCAAGGAGGAGAGCGTGCCCGTGCGGCTTGCCATGCTTGACGAGGCTCTGGTAAAACTCATAAAAGAGTATAAGCCTAATTGTATCGCGGTGGAGGAGTTGTTTTTTAACACCAATATCACCACGGGAATCAAGGTGGCGCAGGCGCGGGGGGTGATTTTGCTTGCGGCGATTAAGCATTGCGGATTGTTGTACGAATACACGCCTTTGCAGGTGAAAATGGCGCTGACAGGCACGGGGACGGCGGAAAAAAAGCAGGTTCAGTACATGGTGAAGGCTATTTTGGGGCTTAAAACCGAGCCCAAGCCCGACGACGCCGCCGATGCTCTGGCGGTTGCGATTTGTCACGGGAACACCGCCGAGTATAAGCAACGGGTGTTGAATTAGGGACGGCGAAAATTCCCCCCTCTTGATGAGGGCGGATCGTTAAGCAAATATACCCACTGGCTTACGAAGCAAGGCCCCAAACGCTTCATGGCACGGCCTTATATTTTGTAGCGAAGCCGCGAATGCTTCCATTCCCCTCCCTCGGAGGGGTGCCCCACGAACACTTCCCCGATACGGGGCGGGGTGGTCAGGGGGCGGGGGGGTTCGGGTGTCCGGAATAATAAAAAACACGTCAAAGGAACACAAGCATGATAGACTACATCAAAGGCAAGGTTGTAGAAATAGGTGAAAACCACGTTACTGTCGAGACAAACGGGATAGGGTACGGCCTCGTAGTGTCCGCCAACACCACCGCGAAGCTGAAAATGGGGAGTGAGGCGCATATTTACACGTTTTTGTCGGTGCGCGAGGACGGCGTGTCCTTGTTCGGATTTTACAGCAAGCAGGAAAAGGCGATGTTTTCCCGATTACTCACGGTGAGCGGGATAGGACCAAAAATGGCGGTTGCGATTTTGAGTGGTATTGGCGTGGACGAGCTGGCGGCCGTAATCGCGGGCGGGGATTTTACGCGCCTAACCGGTATTAAGGGTGTGGGCAAAAAGACCGCAGAGAGATTAGTGCTTGAATTAAAGGATAATTTGGCGAAAGAATTTGGTAGTATCGGGCTTGCGGGAGGCGTGGCGGCGTCTAAGGTAAGCGAGGACGCCGTTCTTGCGCTTATGAGTATGGGCTTTAGCAAGCAGGAGGCGACGGCGGCGGTGACGAATGCGGGGGCTGGCGACAGAACGAGCGTGGAAGAGATAGTGATTGCGGCGTTAAAGAGGACGAAGTAACAATATTAAAATGCTCAATGCTAAATGCGCAATGCTCAATGAAGGTCATATTTAAGTAATGTGCCTTGAACATAAGCCTTAATACGCTCAAAAAAAACGCGACCGAAATTGCGCATTGAACATTGCGCATTGAGCATTATCCGAGTGGTATTTCACTAAGGAGGACGACACGGCATGGAAGAAAGATTCGTCGCGGCGGACAAAAGCGGTGCGGACGAGGGCGAGGTTACGCTGCGCCCAAAAACGCTTGACGAATATATCGGGCAGGACAAGCTGAAAAGCAACCTGAAGGTCTTTATCGAGGCAGCAAAAATGCGCGGGGAGCCGCTTGACCATGTCCTTTTGTACGGTCCGCCGGGCTTAGGCAAGACTACTTTGTCGCATATTATCGCCAACGAGTTGGGGGTTTCTATAAGGATAAGTTCCGGTCCCGCGATAGAACGCGTCGGGGATTTGGCGGCGATTATAACCAATATCGGCGAGAGCGACGTGCTGTTTTTGGACGAAATTCATAGGTTAAATCGTGCGGTCGAAGAGGTTTTGTACCCCGTAATGGAGGATTTTGCCCTTGACATTATCATCGGCAAGGGTCCCAGCGCGCGCAGTATGCGGCTGAATTTAAAGCCCTTCACCTTGATTGGGGCGACGACGCGGGCGGGGATGCTTACGGGGCCTTTGCGGGACCGATTCGGGGTGATTTTCCGGCTTGAACTATACACGCCCAAGGAGTTGGCGCAGATTGTAAAAAGGTCGGCAAAAATTTTGAACATCGCTATCGCCGAGGACGCCGGCCGCGAAATTGCCGCAAGAAGCCGTGGGACGCCGCGCATTGCCAACCGGCTGTTAAAGCGCGTGAGGGATTTCGCCGTGGTTTTGGGCGGCGGGGATATTCAGTTGCCCATTGCCCAAAAGGCGCTTGATTTGATGGAAATCGACGATTTGGGGCTGGATTTTACCGACCGTCGTATGTTAGAAACCATGATAAAAAAATACGGCGGCGGGCCGGTGGGGGTGGAGACCGTTGCCGCGTCGATAGGCGAGGAGGCGGTCACTATCGAGGACGTTATCGAGCCTTACTTATTGCAGTTGGGCTTTATTTCGCGTACTCCGCGGGGTAGGGTGGTTATGGCGGGGGCGTACAAGCATTTGGGGCTCTGTGTGCCGGAGAGTTTAAAGAGCATATTTGGCGAGGACGGGGGAGCGGGAGAAAGTGTTTAGCGGACTGGCGGTATTCGTAAGGCTTTGGCGCCCCCGGCGCGCCGATTGTGGGCGAGGCGGGCGACGGAGTTTTACGGACTGGCGGCATACTGCGGTAAATGGCAGACGAAGGTTTTGCGGGTTCTTAGCTTGCTTTGCAGCCCAATAACACATTCATGCCGCCGAGTGTTTGTGTTACCGTCGAAATTGCTTTTTTATACATCCAAGGGGGGTGCGGAATGTGCTTTTGCCTACCTCGTCAGTTTGTTTTATCAATAGAATAAAGACTGAAAAAAATGTTGAAAACGACCGATTTTTATTATGAATTGCCGGAGGAATTGATTGCGCAGACGCCTATAGAGCCGCGCGATAACGCCAAATTACTATACTATGTCAGACATAGGCAGGGGATTTTTGACAAGCGGTTTTATAATTTGGGCGAAATTCTGGGGAAAGGCGATTTGTTGGTGGTCAACGACACGAAGGTTTTGCCCGCGCGGCTGTTCGGGGTCAAGGACACGGGGGCGAAGGTCGAATTTTTGCTGAGTAAGAGAATTAATCTGACCGATTGGGAGATAATTTGTAAGCCCGCCAAAAGACTGCAAAAGGGCGCGGAGGTTGTATTTTCGCCCCGTCTTAGCGCGACAATTTTGGAGGTTTTAGAGGACGGCGGGCGTCTTGTACGCTTTAAATTCGACGGGATTTTTGAGGACATTTTGCACTCCATCGGCGAGATGCCGCTGCCGCCTTATATCCGCGAAAAACTGAAAGACAGAGACAGGTATCAGACGGTTTACGCCAAGCACGAGGGGAGCAGCGCGGCTCCCACGGCGGGGCTGCACTTCACTCCCGCGCTGTTGCAAAGGTTAGAGGAAAAGGGCGTGGAGTTTGCCCGCGTTTGCCTCAACGTGGGATTGGGCACGTTTATGCCGGTCAAAACGGACGCGATTGAAAGCCACAAAATGCACTCCGAATATTTTGTTTTGGGCGAAACGGCGGCGCAAAAAATCAACGTGGCAAAGCGGGAGGGGCGCAGGGTAATCGCCGTGGGTACCACCTCGGTCAGGGCGCTGGAGAGCGCGGCGGACGAATGCGGCTTTGTAAAACCGTTTGCGGGCGAAACGAATATTTTTATCTACCCGCCATACAAATTCAGAGCGGTGGACGGACTGATAACCAACTTCCACCTGCCACAGTCCACCCTCCTGATGCTTGTTTCCGCATTTATTTCAAGGGAAGAAACGCTGGCTTTGTATGCTCACGCGATAGAAAATAGGTACAGGTTTTTCAGCTTCGGCGATGCGATGTTGATTTTGTAACTTTTTGGCTTGTCAGCGGGTTATACACTATGAAAAAATTCGATTTCAAAATTAATCATGTGTGCAAGCAGTCCGGGGCGAGGACGGGCGTTTTTGTGACGCCGCACGGGGAGATAAATACCCCCGTTTTTATGCCTGTGGGGACAAAGGCGACCGTCAAGGCGCTCTCGCCCGCCGAACTCAAAGATTTAGGGGCGGAAATAATCCTGTCCAACACCTACCACCTGTATTTGCGGCCGGGGCACGACATAATCAAAAGCGCGGGGGGGCTACACAAATTCATGGGGTGGGACAGGCCGATACTGACCGACAGCGGTGGGTTTCAGGTGTTTTCGCTGTCGAACCTCCGCAAAATCAGCGACGAGGGGGTCAAATTCAACTCGCATATCGACGGCAGCGCGCACTTTTTTACTCCCGAA
>WRDI01000046.1 GCA_009783515.1 Bacillota bacterium
ACAGGTGCCGGACGCCTCGGTCAGCACTAAATTTTCGGCGGCAAAGCGGGTGTTTGTGACGTGGTGGTCGATGTTGTATGTCTTTTTGGCGCGGCAAAAGTACGACATATAGTATTTACCCAGCCGCAGGATGTCGCCGCAGTCAACGCAAATCACAGCGTCGTATTCGGAAAAACGTAGTACCCCCGCACGCTCAAATCCTTGCATAAAGGAATATAACGGCGAATAGGGTGAGTCGCAAACAAAATCCGCAGGCCTATTAAGCTTATCTGCGGTATGCAAAAGCGACAGCCCCGCCCCGAATGCGTCGCCGTCCGGCCGGGAATGCCCAATTATTAAAATTTGCTTTGCGGCAAGGATAATGTCGGTTATTTTCATTATCGGGCAGTCCTTTACAATGTTCAATACTCAACGCTTGACCAATATTGCATTTTTTTCAATAGACAATGCTTATGTTCAAGCTACAAATGTAAACGGATTTTAAACTTGTTCTCCACTGCGCATTGATACCAACTAACAACGAATTTGGAAATAAATTCGAGCGGATTTTTAGGAGAAAATTGTCAAAAAAACGAGGTCATAGTTAGTGGCGCTACGAGCGAGTTTTTTAGGCAAAGCGCGCTTTGTCATTGACAATTTTGTTCCAAAAAAACGACAAAAGAATTTTTAAATTTGTCGCTAATTAGTATAAGCATTATTTCGTTTCGTCCTTCTTTATTTCGTCCAACAGCTTGTTTATATGTTCGGAATACTCTATACTTGTGTCCAAAATAAAGCTGAACTGCGGCATGGTGCGGATAGACCTCATCATCGCCGCCATTTCTTTGCGGACAAATCCCGCCGAAGCATTCAACGCCTCGACCGCCTCCGCCTGTTTGTCCCCGTAGACGCTTATCCGTACCTTTGCGTACTTTAAGTCCTTGGTTACTGCTACCTCAAGTACGCTTATCATCCCGCTAAGCCGCGGGTCTTTAAGCCTGTAATTGATTATTTCCGACAGGCTCTTTTGCATTTCGCCAGCTAGTCTTTGCAATCTGTAACTCATACTTATTTTCCTTCAGACTTGAGTATATTCACATAAAACCGGCGATATTACCGCTTTCCGTACGATTTCGTTAGTATAGTCTTTATACAAACGGATATTTGCGCTAAAAACCGACGGTTTTGTACCAAGCTATATACTTCCGGTACACTGTCGGCGCAAAACCGACCGCTTTTAAACCCGGGGCGGATATAGACTGCGTATAAAGCGCCGGCTTTACACGAATGTACCCATGTTTATAATTTTACCGTTTCAAAATGATGTTTAATATAAATAGTCGCTTCCTCCGCGTTAAAGCAGATAACGGCAAACTCCGGATCATCCTTGCCCCCGTCGGGGAAATGCGGAGCCATCCAGTCCTGCCAAAACGAATCCTTTTCAGCCTTGTCCGTTAAAACGCTCATTTTGCCCAACATGGCCACGCTGTCAAATTGATTATAAAAGGTTACGCCCGCCTTGGGGTTCGCCTTATAATGCGCGACTTTTTTAGAGCTTGTCCCCGTCGCAAAATAAATAGTTTTACAGCCCTCCGCCCTAACCTTTACCAAAACGCAAATCCTCGGATAGCCGTCCTCCGTTATCGAGGAAACAGCCAGTTCCATGCATTTTCCAAGTAGTTCCTCCGCCTCTTTTATTAAGTCCATAATATTCTCCTTTATATTTTAAACCTTTATTTCTTCCTGAATACTAAACTCTATCTCGTCAAATTCCTTGATATCGTCGTATCCGCCCACGCTTATTCCGCACTCAAACCCCGTCGCCACTTCCTTAACATCCTCCTTAAACCTCTTTAAGCCAACTACACTGCCCGTATGCACCTCTTTGCCCTCCCGCAACACCTTTGCGTGAGCTCCCCTTTGCGCCTTGCCGCTCGTAATATAACATCCGGCAACCATGCCCGCGTCGGTAAGCTTGAACACGTTCCGCACCTGCGCCCGTCCCACAATGACCTCGCGGAACTTGGGCGTCATCATACCCTTCATCATGCGCTCAACGTCGTTTATCGCCTCATAAATTATGTTGTACAGCTTAATATTGACGCTCTCTTTTTCGGCCTGTGCCTTAGAATCCGCGTCGGGACGCACGTTAAAGCCTATGATTACCGCGTGGTAGGTTTCGGCAAGCATGACGTCGGATTTGTTTATCGCGCCCACGCCGCAGTGGATTACGTTGGCTTTCACCTCGTCGTTTATCATTTTTCCTAAGTTAAGTTTAAGCGCCTCGGCCGAGCCGTGTACGTCCGCCTTGAGTATAATCTTAAATTCCTTCTTTTCCTTGGGCTGCAGGGGATCGAATGCCTTGGGCTTGGGCGGCTCGATAATCTTCTGCTGGCGTTCCCTTATGTTGCGTTCGTCGATAATAGCGCGCGCCGTCCTTTCATCGTCCACGACATACGCGCCGTCGCCCGACTGCGGCACGCTCTCAAGTCCCAAAATCGACACCGGCGTAGAGGGCGGCGCCTCCTTTATACTGCGCCCTTTGTCGTCCACCATGGCGCGCACCCGTCCCGAGGTCATACCCGACACAAGAAAGTCGCCCACGCGAAGTGTGCCGTTTTGCACAATGATGTTGGCAACGGGACCCTTGCCGCGGTCTAACTTCGCCTCGACAACGGACGCCTTGGCTTTACGGTCCGGATTTGCCCTGTAATTGTGGTATTCCGCCAAAAACAGTATCATTTCAAGCAGTTTGTCGATGTTGTCGCCGCGCTTCGCCGAAATAGGCACCATTATGGTGTCGCCTCCCCATTCCTCGGGGATAACCTCATAGGCGGTAAGCTCCTGCTTAATCTTTTCCACGTCGGCGGCGGGCTTATCAATCTTGTTTATTGCAACTAAAATTGGCACCTTTGCTGCTTTTGCGTGACTTAATGCCTCGATAGTCTGCGGCATAACTCCGTCGTCGGCGGCGACAATCAGCACCGCGATGTCCGTCACGTTTGCCCCGCGGCGTCTTAGTTCGGTAAACGCCTCGTGACCCGGGGTGTCCAAAAACGTGATTTTTTCGCCATTTGCGCTGACGCTGTACGCGCCTATATGCTGCGTTATGCCGCCCGCCTCGCCGCTTGCCACGTTGGTCTTGCGGATAGCGTCTAACAGCGAGGTTTTGCCGTGGTCGACATGACCCATGACGGTGACGATAGGCGGACGTTTGACAAGGTCTTGTTCCTCGTCTACCACCTCGAATTGTTCTTCCAATAACTCTTCTTTAGTCTGCTCTAATTTTAATTCGAGACCAACTCCTAATTCATTGGCGACAAGTTCCATGGTAGGAAAATCGACAACACTGTTTATGTTTGTCAAAAAGCCCAAAACCATAAGCTGCTTGATTATTTCCTGCGCGGTCTTGCCTATCTTTTCGGATAGGATTTTGACGGTCAGATTGGGGGTGGTGACAATCGCTTTTTCTACTTTTGGCGCGACAAAACTGGCAAGCCTGATCTTTTTACTCTTCAGCTTGCGGCTACCCATCCGGTCTTCGTCAAGGTTTTCGGTGATGTAGCCCTTACGGAGCAGCGTGCGCCTATCCAACGTCTTGGGACTGTCTCCCCTCGGGGCTTCCTTCTTTTTAGTTGTCTTGCGCTTATCAATAGGAGGCGGCGCAGTGGGGACTATCCTGCCTCCGCCGCCGCGTAAAGGCAAGCCGGGGCGGGACGGAAAGGGTCTCCCACCACTTCCCGGAGGATATGGTCTTTGTATGCCGGGCGCTCCCGGTGCGCCGGGCCTAAACTCGCCCGGCCTCCCGGGCCTTTGCCCGAATCCGCGGTCTTGCCCCGAACCTGCCCCCGAACGGGGGGGATACGGCGGCTTCGCCCCTATTTGATATGGGGCGGCGGACCGCGGCGGAGGCGGGGTAACCTCTCCCCTAATATAGCTGGGAGTGTATGTTTTTAATAACGGAGATTTTATAATGTCCTTGTTCAACTGTTCGCGATCGCGAGACGCACGAGCCGCGTCACGGTCACGGTCTCGTTCCATACCGCGAGGCGAACGTGCGGCGTCGCGTTGGTCGCGGGGAGGACGTGCCGCATCCTTCGGGTCGCGGGAAGCTTGCCTGTCTCGGTCGCGGTCACGACCTCTGTCTCTGTCGCGCTCGCGTTCGCGAAGAGGGCGTTGGTCGCCCTGCCTACGCGAGGGGTCGGCCTGTGCCGTCTGCTTGCCTTGTACGGCTTCGCGGCGCGGCACTATGTCGTCGGTGGCGACGGGAAGAATACTTGCGGTCTTTTTCTCGGGCGGAGGCGGAGGCGCGGGTCTGTCGGCTTCCTTTTTTTGCGCCTCTTTTGCCGCGTCCTCGATATTTTTTAACCGCCTTTTTTGTAAGCTTGCACCTAAAAGGGCATCCAACCTCTTTCTGAGCGCCCAAATATCCGATAAAAGCCCGGGAACCGATTCTCCGGGTGAAAGCGCGGCGTTAAGCGCTTTAACGCTCTTAAGCGGCGTACCCTCTCTTTGTTCTGTGCTTTCGGTTAATGTAGTCAAACCGAGTTTTCCTCCCCGACGGCATTAATTCCGTCCTAGTGATTTTCGCTGTTTTTACGATTGACGGCATTCGCTCCGTCTATTTCGACGATATTAAAACCATCTGTATTATTGATATTATCAACTATCGCCCGCACCATTTGCCTGTCAGTTATCGCTATTGCCTTAACCCCTTGCTTACAAACTATGTTTTCTAAGGCTAAATGTGTTACAACAAGCGGGATTTTTGCGGTTTGCGCCACTTTTTTCAACTTATTTGATGAGTTTTCGGCAAGGTCGGCGCTATAAATTATAAGGCTTATCCCTTTCTTGTTCTCGATGAAGTCCGCGCCATACACAACCTTGCGCGCCTTGACCGCAAACCCTATCAAACTTTCAACTTTACTTCTCATGCTTAACACTACGTATACTACGTTCCCTCAAATTCTCTTAGTAGATTGTTGTACACCTCGTCGGGGACGGCACACTTAAATGCCTTGTTCAGCAACTTGGCTTTTTTGCATTGCGCCATGCACCGAATAGAACAAACATAAGCTCCGCGCCCATCTCTTTTGCCGCTGACGTCCATAAAAATTTCGCCATCTGAATTACGCACAACCCTTTTTAGCAAGCGTTTGTCGCTCCTAACACGGCACACTATGCACATTCTTTCGTGTGCTTGCTGTTTCATTACTACTCCTTTTGTAGCGGAATTACAAATCGCCAAAATCGCCTAAGTCGTCCAATTTTTCCGAATTATTTAATTCGTCCTCGTCCAAAACTGCGTTTGCATTCATTAAATCGGCAAAATCGTCCGTCAATTCCTCATCCAAATTTTCACCGTCCAACTCTACACTCAACACTTCACTCTCCAAATTCTCCTCTAACTCCCCAAAATCCTCGTCAAAAGCATCAAACTCCGCGTCCTCATCCATCGCCGCCAATCTTTCCTCTTCTTCCCTCTGCCTTTCGACAAACAAAGAATAAGGCTTAACGTCAATCTTCCACCCCGTTAATCTTGCCGCCAGCCGCGCGTTCTGCCCGTCCCTCCCAATCGCAAGCGACAGCATATCGTCCATAACCGCAACCTTAGCCTCCCTTTCGCCCTCGCTCGCCTGAACCATTACCACCTTTGCAGGACTTAAGGCTCTTGCGATAAACTCCAACTGATCTTCGCACCACGGTATAATGTCAATTTTTTCACCGCCTAATTCCGCGACAATGGCGTTTACTCTCATACCGCGGTTGCCCACGCACGCACCAACCGCGTCAATCGCGGCGTCGTTGCTTACCACCGCCATTTTCGTCCTATATCCCGCTTCGCGCACGATGCCCTTAATTTCGACTTGCCCCGCGGCGACTTCGGGGACTTCAAGCTCAAACAACTTCTTGACAAATTCGGACGCGGTGCGCGAAACGATAATCTGCGGCCCACGTGTACCCGGCTTAATCTTTTTGACATACACTTTGACGCGGTCGCCCACATTAAAGCGGTCGTTAGGCGCCTGATCCTGCGGCATCAAAATCGCCTCGACCCTGTTGATTTCCACAAAGGCGTTGTCGCCTTCAACCCGCCGTATAGCGCAAGTGATAAGCTGCCCCTCTTTTTCGGCCAATTCACCGTATGCGATCTCGCTTTCGACCTCGCGCAATTTCTGCATGATGACCTGCTTGGCGGTCTGCGCGGCTATGCGGCCGAATTCCTTAGAGGTGACCTCCTCGGAAACGATGTCCCCCACCTTATACTTTTTGTTGATAAGACGCGCGTCCTCAAGGCTGATTTCGGTGTCCCTGTCCTCGACGGTTTCGACAATCTTTTGGTACGCCACAATCCTTATGGTGTTGCGGTCGGGCAGGAGGCGCACTTCGATTGCCTTTGCCGCGCCCGTGTGCTTTTTGTAAGCGATAACCAGCGCGGTCTCGAGAGCCGAAAGGAATATTTCCTTCTTTATCCTCTTTTCCTTTTCCAGCTCGTCAAGAGCAAGAAAAAAGTCCTTGTTAACCATTTTTATTTAGTTCCTTATTAAAAATATATCTTTGTTTTTATGCTCAATACGTAATGCTTAATGCTCAACGAAGGTCGGGTTTCAATGCCATTTAGCGATATTGCTTCAGTTTAGTAGATATGGCACATAGCATCGTCATTGCGAGCGAAGCGAAGCAACCCAGTTTAATATCGACCGCATAAAACTCCCCTCTCGAAGGGGGCGGAGCGTTAAGCAAATATGCCTGCGGCTTACGAAGTAAGGCCCAAAACGCTTCATGGCACGGTCTTATGTTTGTAGCGGAGCCGCGAACATTTCCTCGAATTGGGGGCGGGGTTGCGGGACGGGGTGGAAAGCCTAACGATATTACTCGAAAAAATACTTAAAACCTCACTAAAGGTCTAACTAACACAATCCTGCCGTTCTCTATCTTGATCTCGCTTTTATCCTCATCATTGTCGCTACCCGTTCCTTCTCTTTTATCCTTACCCTCTTTCTTCCTCTCGCCTTTCCCCGCACAAATCGTCGTAGTATTCTCATCCTTACACACAAGCACACCCTCGTAAGTCTTCCTGCCCTTAAGCGGGGCAAACAGCTTGACCTCGACCTCCTGCCCATAATTACGCTCAAAATCCCGCTGTGTCTTAAAAGGCCTGTCCAGTCCCGGCGAAGAAACGTTAAGCACATAAGGCTGCCCGTTTGTAGGGTCAAGCAAGTCAATCACGGGGTCAATCGCCAAATGCACCCTTTCGCAGTCGTCCAAGCTTATCCCGCCCGCCTTGTGAATAAAGACGGTCAAATTATCCTCCCCGTGCTTTTTCGCAAACTCGACCTCGACAAGCTCCACCTTTTCCCTTTCCAAGACGGGGGCTATCGCCTCTTTTACTTTTTCAATCAAATTAGACAAGACAAATACTCCTTTTATAATGCTCAATGCGAAATGCTCAATGCTCAATGTCGGTCAATTTTAATTAAATCTGCCATCTAATAATTCCCCTCTTGAGGGGTGTCCGCGAAGCGGATGGGGCGGAAAAACTCGAGCGATACAACACGCATTTTCTCCCCTCAAATAAAGTTGAGAGCGGGGAACGACCCACTCTCAACATATCAATATTACCTTAGCGTCCATATTTTAGCACAAAAACATTTATATTGCAAGCGTTTTTAGCGAATTATTAGAAATATATGCTATATTTTACGCAAAAATTACCGTTTTTATGTGAAACGCGCCGCCGCAAAACAATCCTCCACGCCCAAACCCTTTACCTTTGGTATCTGCCGTCATTCTTTTTGTACAACGTGACAAACTGAAAGGGCTTCCTTTTTCCGGGCGTCATAGCGACAATGGCGCATTGCGACTTTTTAAAAACCCGCTTCGCCGTTCCGTTGGGAAACTCTGCCATAAAATCGCCGACATTAATCCCGTCAAACATGGTGACGACAACCCTCTCTTTGTGCGTCCCCGCCACCAACTGCCCGATCGCGCCGAATGCAAACTGCACAGCCATCTGTTTTCCAAAGCTCGCTCCATCGCGGTCTTTAGATAAAGCCAGGCGCAAGGTAGCCCCCGCCAGTTTTTTCGACCCGCCAACAAGAAAAGCCAACAAGATTAGCAAACCGCCGAGTGCCGCAAATACTATGCCGATAACAAGGGGTTCAATCGCAATTTCGTTGTCAAAAACTAAGCCGCCAACCACAAAGAAAAGTCCAAAAAGAACAAGCATTGCTCCAAGTACGATAAACGCCACCTTATTGCCTTTCATGGCAGTGGAAACAACCTTGCAATTACGCGACACATCGTCGAGTTCCGCTTGAATCGCCCTCGCGTTGGCGCAAAAACCGTGATAATCAAGCGGTACTGGCTCCACCATTTTCTTTACCTGATTAAAAAACATCACAAACCTCCGCATTGTATGCAAAAAATATAACACAACGGCATAATAATACCACAAACAAAAACTTTACGCAAGAATCTTACGCGCCAAAACCGTTTTATTCTATTGATTTACAAAAATTTGCTCAATTTTATTCAATTAGGCTAACGGACAGGCAGTGCCCGCCCCTACGGACACATTAAAACCACAAATATCGGCATATATCTCATCATACGGTAGTTTTAAGCCGTGAATATGGGATAAAAACAACCCGTAGGGGCGGGCATCTTGGGCCCCCCCGCCACAAAAAACAACAATTCTATGTACTATGTCAGACATAAACAAGGGGTTTTTAGAGGTGCCACAAGTACTATGTCAGACATAGGAAGTAGGTTTTCGCCCCTCACCGAATAAATTCCCCTTTCAAACGGGGGGCAGAGCGTAATGCAAATATACCACTGGCTTACGAAGCAAGGCCCCAAAACGCTTCATGGCACGGTCTTATGTTTGTAGCGGAGCCATGAATGCTTCCATTCCCCTCCCTCGGAGGGGTGCCCCACGAACACTTCCCCGATACGGGGCGGGGTGGTCAGGAGGCGGGGGGGCTGAAGTAATGATACGTCGGCAAAACAATCAACGTACATTGTCGGTCATCTTTTATCATTAACCCAACCCTCACTGACCACTGCTCCCTACGGTATCAAATGCATCATCTCGTCTATACTGTTCGACCTTAAGTATACGTCCGGCACCTTGCCGATAATAATATTCTCGCACAGCGCGACCTCGGTCACAATATTCACCGTCTTGTTAAGTCCCGGCATAATGACGTTGACTCCCGTCTTGACGAACAGCGTGATTTTGTGCCGCGTCTGGTTTATGCCCGCCTCGACAAACTCCGACGCGAAGGACACGGACACCGCCCCCACAGGGTAAACCTTGATTTTGATTTCCGGCCCCTGTCCCGTCAAAAACGTCATGCCCGACAGCGTGCCAAGCGGAATGGCGATTCCCTGCGCCCCCATACCCGAAATATTCGACTGTGACAGCGTTACTATTTTCCGCGCCATAGAGTTGAGCAACAATGTGTTGACACGCAATAATTCTATTTCATTCTGCGCGTTTTTGGTGATTTCCAAGATATTCTCATAGTCTATGCCGCTGTCCGCGATAACCTCGGCGGCAGCGTTGTTGACGGCGGTAGTAGACAATTCGCGCACCTTTTCCTCGGAAACCTTGCGGATAATCGGGTTGACGTTGTACGAAAAAAACAGCCAGACAATCAAAAAAAATATGACGACCGTCGTCAAAAACACCAACCGCTTTTTCACCGTGATTATCCTGACTTTGCGCGCTTTGCGTGACATATCGCGTCCCTTAAAGAAATGGACTAAAATTTGCCACAATATTATATGCGCATAGACCACGGAATGTTCCGTTACGATTTTTTTATGCCATTCGGAGCAGAGTAAGCTGCGTAGAGGAGGAAAGCCGGAAACGGGTGAGTAGACCGCGTAAAGACCGCGTTTGAAATCATGTATAATGGTTCTCACTTCGACTTTGGCGAAAAAACCAATGTGACAAGATAGCTTGCGACGACCGCCACGCCCAGCCCAAACGCCGTGTGGATTAGCCCGCCCGCGAACGCGCCCAAAAAACCGACCTTGCCAGCCCACTCCACCGCGCCCTTAGTCAGCGCCGCGCCAAACCCCACAATGGGAATACTAATCCCCGCCTTGGCAAAATCGTAGACGTATTTGTACACGCCCACGCCCTCGAGCACGATACCGACAATCAAAAATATTACCAAAATCCTCGCGGGCGTCAGCTTTGTCTTAATAATCAAAAGCTGGGCGACGGCGCACAGCGCGCCCCCCACGGCAAACACTATCACATAGTCGAGTATTGTTTTTAAGGCTTCGTTCATGATTTTTGATTCCTTTTTGATGCTCAATGCGCAATGCTAAATGCTCAATTAAGGTCAAAATTTGTATTCCTAATTATTTTTGCAAAAAACGGATATTTTAATTCATAAGGGCAAAAAGCGACTGCATATGTCTGACATAGTACATAACATACCTCTTATAATCCATTGTTTATATCTGACATAGTACATGTTTTCTGCAAAACAAAAACGTCGGAAATATATCCAACGTCCTGTCATTTTTCTATTTTTACTCCCCTATTACCCAAAGATTTTTATATATTCATTTCCTTATATTTCTCTGCTGCGTTTTTAAAGTTTTGGCTTTGATGTTTTTTAACAAATTCCTTGACAAGGTCAATGCCGCCGTTGGCGAAAACACCGTAACAAAGAGCTTCATAAAGTCCCGCCCTTATTTCGACAAATACCATATCATCTTTCGACTTATCAGTAATCTTGCCCAAATATTCGAACAAGCGCGTCGTCAATTCCAGTTTTGCAAATTATTATCCCCTTCAAGTAATTCCTTACATTTGGTAAGACTATCTTTTGAAATGTTCGGATATATTTCGTAAAGAATCAACGAAAAGGCAAGTTTAGATACTGCGTCACCCACAGTAGACAGCGTTTCGTTATGCGGAATACCGTGCTGATTTCCGTAAGATGAGTGCGTAAAGATTTGTTCCAACAACTTGTCATCTTTAAAACCAAATCCGCATATTTCTCTTATTTCTTGCTTTTGTTTATCTGACAGACTCATAGTAATTTGCCCCTTTTGTCAAAAATAGACTTTTTGCGTTTCCCCTTCTCTTGCTTTAAGGTCCCCGCAAAATCCATGTCCGCCACCTTTATAAAAGCTTTGCTTGTGGCGAAGGTCAAAACGCTGACCCGCTCCGCGCCCGCCGCGAGAAGTAAGCCCGCGCACTCGTTTGCGGTAGTGCCGGTGGTGAAAACGTCGTCTACTAAAAGCACGGCTTTGCCCGCAAAATCGATCCCGGGAATCACCGCCAAGGAGTTTTTAAGTAAGTCAATTCTCTGGTACTTGCGCATCCTCGCGGTGTTTTTGGTCTCCTTAACCTTGTCCAAAACGTCGGCGACGGGAACGTCCGTGAGGCGCCCGACCTCTTTTGCCAACAGCTCCGCCTGATTGTACCCTCGCCGCTTTTTCTTGCACGGAAATAACGGCACAAAGGCGATAAAGTCGGCCGTCAATTCGCTATCCACGGCGGTTTTCGCCATAAACTGAGCCATATACTGCGCCAAAAAACGATTGTTGCCGTATTTAAGGCGGTAGATCAGGTGTTTGACTTCACCCTCGTACACAAACGGCGCGCGCACCACCTCAAAATTTTGCCTGACGCTTTGGCAGGGGGCGCAATATTTCGCCTGCGTCTTTAACGCCCGCCCACACTTGTCGCAAAATCGGTCGTTTTGCTTTAACTCACAGCGCGCGCAAACCCCGCCGAATCTCTCCGCGTCCAGCTCCCCATCGCATATTATGCACTTTATCCCCTCGGGAAACAGCATTTTTGATAGAGTTTTAAACATAAATAATTCCCCTCTTGAGGGGTGACCGCGAAGCGGACGGGGCGGAAAGCCTGAAACGGGTTTACAAAAGTTGATTATGAGAGGCAATGCCAAAATTACGCCTGTTTTCCACCCCGCCCCACGTCGAGGAAGCGTTCGTGGGCACCCCTCAAGAGGGGAATTTTTGCCGCCATCCTCACCTTTTTTTGTCCTACGACCGAAGGGAGCAAGA
>WRDI01000047.1 GCA_009783515.1 Bacillota bacterium
ACCAACCGGGGTCCCCAAAAAACATTGTATGTTTTTTGGGGTGGTAAATAGGCGCCGGGGACACTTGCGGCGGCACTTGCTACAAACAGTCCACTGGACTGTTTGCTTAACGCAGTGCCCTCCAGACCCCATTGGCGCTTTTAGGGTAGAAAACATTTGTGATGGAATTTTGATGTTTTTTCGTTGTAGTTTAAACTGCAAAAAAGTGGCAGGATGTAACCCGTCATTGCGAGCTTACAAAGCAATCCAGCTTAATATCACCTTATTTGTAAGGGTTTTTATAGAAAAGAGGGTAAAACATGATAAAAACAGACATTGCAATCATTGGCGGCGGACCGGCGGGACTGTGCGCCGCGATTGAGGCGGCTAAGGCGGGCGCAAAGGTCCTACTTTTGGAAAGGGACGAGTTTTTGGGCGGTCAGCTTGTAAAGCAAACGCACAAATTCTTCGGCAGCAAGGCGCAGTACGCGTCCGTGCGCGGCATAGACATCGCGCGCATTTTGCTTGACGAAATTAAGCAGAACAAAAACGTCACGGTGATGGAAAACTCCGTCGTTTTGGGCATCTATGAGGACGGCGTTATCACCACGCAAAGCCGCGGCAAATACATAAAGATAGACGCCGCCGCCGTGATTGTCGCGACGGGCGCGAGCGAGAAATTCATGCCGTTTGAGAACAACGACCTGCCCGGGATTTACGGCGCGGGCGCGGTGCAGACGCTTATGAACGTGTACGGAATCGTCCCCGCCAGCAAGGTGGTGATGGTGGGCGCGGGCAATATCGGGCTTATCGTCAGCTATCAGCTTATGCAGGCGGGCGTGGACGTTAAGGCTATAATGTGCACGGGTCCGGTCATCGGCGGGTATCTTGTGCACGCGGCGAAGGTGCGGCGGCTTGGCGTGCCCATTTGGGTGTCCACGACGGTCAAAAGAGCCAACGGCACGGATAAATTAGAGAGCGTCACGCTTATTAAACTGGACGCGAAAAGGAATATTTTGCCGGGCACGGAATTTGATGTAGAGTGCGACAATTTGTGCATTTCGGTGGGTTTATCGCCGCTTTGCGAGCTGTTTTTTATGGCGGAATGCAAGATGGGGTATATCGCGGAATTGGGCGGTTATGTGCCGATGCGGGATAAGTTTTTGATGACCAGCCGGCAGAATTTGTTTGTCGCGGGCGACGCGGCGGGCGTGGAGGAAGCCAGCTCCGCCATGGTCGAGGGACGTATCGCGGGCTTAGCGGCGGCGGGTAATTTGGGGTACAAGGCGGCGGATTTTGAGGAGAGGATAGGGGATTTGTTCGGGCAATTAGAGGATTTGAGGAGAGGAGAGGTGGGGGAGAAGATACGGAAAGGGTTAGAAAAGGCGGAGATAGCGTAATTATATTTACAATTTACAAATGAAGGTTGGTTTCTTAATATTAAATTAACCTTCTGTCATCCTGAGCGAAGCGAAGGATCTTAAAACGATTTTCGCATTAGTAGTATCAAGATCCTTCGCTGCGCTCAGGATGACACATCAAAGGAAGATATATCACTGAATGACACATCATCAAACGATACATTTACACAACCACGGTCTTGTTTGTAATTTGTAAATAAACAAGGTTAAAGTAATACATTATGAGGGGATCCTTATGAAAACAAACAAAACGCTTATCGTCGTAATTTTGGTTTTTTGTTTCGGCTTGTTTTTGACCGCTTGCCCGTCGGAGCACGGTGATGACGCGGAAAAAGAAACGTTTAAGCTTTCCTATTATAGGATTGACAATGTCTATCAATACCACTATCCACAGCTTGAAAGTTAAATGATTGAGTATTTGTATACAATGCGTACCGAAGAAATGAGTTTTGAGGTTTTTTCACAAAAGCTCAACGAGCAAGTTCTAAATGTTGTTCCCAAAGAGTTTCAGCTGAAAAGAGAGGGAACAGGATATGAAACAGTCAATATTTCAAATTTTACTTATAAAAATGTAGGCGGAAGCAGATTTGCTCTTGAGTTATCATCAAAGCCGAGCTTTTTGCCAAATAATTTGGGAATAGAATTTGTCTTTGACAGGGCTATGGTATAAATATCGTATTTACAAAATGTTGCGGGTCATACGGGCAACCAACCTTATTTGTAATTTGTAATTTGTAATTTCAAAAACGGGGGTCACATCATGTTAAAAAACAGCGGGGTCGCGGAGCGCGACTTGGTAGAAAAGGTTTATCCGAGCGAGGAAAGGCGCAAAAAGGGGGCGTTTGCCGCGATCGAGTGCTTTCAGCGCATTCCCTGCGACCCCTGCGTCGCGTCGTGTAAACGCGGAGCGATTTCTCCCCCCGCCGACATCAACGACATTCCGACGGCGGATTTTGACAAATGCAACGGCTGCGGGTTGTGCATAAGCGTCTGCCCCGGCTTAGCCATTTTTGTAATCGACGAGAATTATTCCGTAGATGAGGCTTTAATAAAGCTGCCATACGAGTTTTTGCCGTTACCGATTGTCGGCGACATTGTTTTCGGTACCGACCGCGGAGGCAGTCCCGTTTGCAAAGCCAAGGTGGTGCAAGTGGTCAACACCAAGTCAAGTAACCGCACCCCCGTCGTCTCTCTCGCCGTCCCCAAGGAATTGTCAATGGACGTGCGCGGCTTTTGCTTCGACGACGGTAAAGAAAAATGTGAGTGTGATTGCGCAAACACCCAACCGCACCTCCACACTCCACACTCTACACTCCACACTCAATACATCTGCCGCTGCGAGGGCATAACCCTTGACAAAATACGCGAATACGTCGCCCACGGCTACACCACGCTTAACGAAATCAAAATAATCAGCCGCGCGGGGATGGGCGCGTGCCAAGGCCGCACCTGCCGCCAGTTAATCTTAAACGAACTTGCAAAAACCACGGGGCAACCGATAGATAAAATGCCCGTTTCCACCTTCCGCCCGCCCGTACAGCCGATAAAGATGGGGCTGTTGCTTAGCGAGGAAGAACAGAAATAATGCTCAATGCACAATGCGCAATGCTCAATGAAGGATAAATTTAAGTAATGTACCCTAAACATTTAAGCATTATGAGTTGAAAAAAAAACTACAACCATTGCGTGTTTTGCATTAAGCATTAAAATATGACCTTCATTGCGCATTGCGCATTAAAAGAGGAGTGATTACATGAACAAAACATCTTCCATCGTCATCATTGGCGGCGGGATTAGCGGCGCGGCGGTAGCGTACGAGCTTGCAAAGCGTGGGCAAAAGGACATCATACTGATAGAAAGGGAATACCTGTCCGGCGGCGCGACGGGACGTTGCGGCGCTGGCGTACGTATGCAGTGGGGCACAAAAATGAACTGCCTCCTTGCAAAATACGCGATAGAAAAATTCGAGACGCTTAATGAAGAATTAGATTACGAATACGACGTCGAGTTTAAGCAGGGCGGGTACTTGATGTGCGCCTCCACTCAAAAGGAGTACGACCAGTTTGTCAAAAACGTCGCGCTGCAAAACAGCCTGGGCATAAACAGCCGCATTATCACGCCCGCGGAGGCGAAGGAAATCGTACCGTATATCAACACGGATTACATGATTGGCGGCACCTTCCACCAAAAGGACGGGCATTTGAACCCTTTCCATACTACGCTTGCGTACGCGAGGGCGGCGGAGAGGCTTGGCGTGGAGATTATGAAGTATACGGCGGTGACAGGGATTGACGTGCAAAACGGAAAGATTAAGGGCGTCATGACCGACAAAGGGTATATCGCGACGGAAACGGTGTTAAACGCGGCGGGCGGGTACTCTCAGCAAATCGCCGAAATGGTGGGGGTCACTCTCCCCCTATATTCGCAAAGACATCAAATCATGGTTACGGAACCCGTCATACCAATCCAGGGTCCGATGTTTATGGGCTTTGTGCACAACATTTATATACAGCAGACGCCGCACGGCAGCTTTATTATGGGGCGGGGGGACGCTTACGAGCCTAAGGACTTGCGCGTCACAAGCGGCTGGCAGTTTATGGAGGACATGGCGCGGAATTGCGCAAAATTATTGCCCGCCCTGCGCGATTTGAATATTGTGCGGCAGTGGGCGGGGCTTTATAACATGTCGCCCGATAAACAGCCCATATACGGTGTCGTGGAGGGCGTCGAGGGGATGTATGTCGCGGCGGGGTACAGCGGCCACGGCTTTATGTTCGGACCCGTGACGGGCGTGGTTATGGCGGAAATGATGTTGGGGCTCCCCACCACGGTGGACGTGTCCGCGCTTGGACCCGACAGGTTTGCGAGCGGAAAGCTGTTTGTCGAGCCGAGCGTGGTGTAACAATGTGCAATGCTCAATGCGCAATGCTCAATGGCGGTTGTATTTTTCTTCAACACACAAATTAACGCTCAAGGCATATTGCTTAAATTTGTCCTTTATTGAGCATTGAGCATTGCACATTGAGCATTAAAAAGGAGATAGCCGTGTTGTATTGCGAAAAATGCAAGTCGTTTACAGACCTTAACAGATGTCCGAATTGCGGGAATAAAAATGTACGAGAGGCGAAGGAAAACGACGTTGTATACTTGACAACCATGCGCGGTTTTTTTGCGGGAATGTTAGAGGATATACTCGCGCAAAACGATATTCCTTGTTTAAAGATAAGACAGGGACCGGGTGGAACCTTTCCTACAAGGGGACAGTCGAGCTTAGGCGAATATCGCTTTTTTATCCCTTTCGGGGCTTATGAAAGGGCAAAAGAAATATTTGACGAATTTTTTAAGGGCAGTGAGGAATGATTTTTCAACACTGCCCTTTTTTATAATGCACAATGCTTAATGCTGAATGTGTAAAGAAAAATAATTTTAAGCAATGTGTCTTGAACAATAGAAATTGTACGCTCAAAAAAACTCGACCGACATTGAACATTGCGCATTGCGCATTGAGCATTCATATAATGTACCATGAAACAATTAGGCGGCGAAGAATTAGTGCTTGCCGCGGCTTCCATCGCGGTCAAGCTTGCCAAGGACGCCGATTTTGAGGAGCTTTGCGCGCTTATCGAGCTTGCGAGCTTACTCCGCCACAACCTTGAAGGTATAAAAATCCGTCGGATTTGTCTGAAGTTAGACAAAAAATTCGGGGACGGGGGAGGAAGCGATGACGATTAAGGTGTAACAGGATAAAGGCATTGATATGGACCGCATGATTTTTTGCCAATTAATTGTCATTCTGAGCGCAGCGAAGAATCTATTCCTTATATAATTGCGATTTTTCATAAGGTTGAGATTCTTCGCTGCGCTCAGAATGACAAAATAAGGGATGATTACGCGGCTTTTTTGTCAATCAAGCTGCAAAAGCCCCGACAGACTATTTAAAACGAATTTTACGTGGGAAAAAGCGAAAAAATTTGCCGATTTTTCGCTTTTGGGTGAAAAAAGCGTTGCCGCGGACGTCACTTCTGTGGTATACTTACGGCGTGAATATGTTTGCCGAAAGGCTTTTTGACCTAAGACGACAAATGAACCTCAGCCAAGGCGGGCTTGCCAAGGCTACGGGGGTGTCGCAAGCCGCGATTACCTACTGGGAAAACGCGTTGCGCCTACCCAACTTAACTGCTATCATAAGTTTAGCGCGATTTTTCGGCGTACCCTCCGATTATCTTATCGGACTGGTGGACTGTCTTCCCGCGACGGACTGACGGCGAACAAAACGAAATCACAACGACAACAAAATGTTCAATGCGCAATGCTCAATGCGCAATGAAGGTCAGATTTTATTCAAAGTAATTATGCGAAACTAAAAATAAAAAATTTTACAACGTAATTGAGCATTGAGCATTGTGCACTGAAAAACTATGGCAAAGAAATTTAAAGTAAAACAAAGGGAAAACTTCACGGACAAGATTTTGCGGGCTATAGGCGCACTATTCAAAAGAAGCCCCAAGTTTACCGACCTCAACGAAGAAGCGATAGAAAAAAAGAGCATCCTAATCGGCAATCACTACGGCGCGGGCGGTCCTTATACTTACCGCACCCACATGAAGCACCGTTTTATGACATGGGGCGCGCATCAGATGTGCGAGGGCTTTAAAAGCCGCTGGCGGTATTTATACCACGTTTTTTACCGCCAAAAGAAGGGATACCGCAAGTTTCCCGCATGGATTATGGCGTCGCTGTTCAGTCTGGCATCCAGGTGGGTGTATGGCTTTGCGGGGGTAATCCCCATATATTATGACCTGAATATCGCGCATACGTTTAAATATTCGTTTGAATGCTTAAGCAAGGATGTGTCGGTGTTCGTGTTCCCCGAAAACAGCAACGAGGGGTACAAGGAGATAATCGAGGAATTTTACCCCGGCTTTTTAAAGCTTGCGCAACTGTATTACAACAAATTTAAGGTCGATTTGCCCATTTATACGTTGTTTTTTTCGGCAAGGCACAAAAGGGTAATTGTCGGAAAACCGATGTATTTGCAGGAACTTAAAAAAGAGCTGTCTTCCGAACAGGAAATATTGGATTGTTTCAGAAATTATATGAATTCTTTGTATATCGACATAATAATAAAAGAGGACGAGGAGAGGAAGGCGCGGAAAAGGGCAAAAAAGAAAGTGAAGAGTTAGAAGTGAGGAGCTGTGGTGAAATTTATCTTTGACATTTATTGGATATTTAAATTCGACCTTATCTCCTCACTCATAACTTCTAACTCCTCATTCGCATTAAAGAGTAAAAATACAAACAAAGGAGAAATATTGTGAAAGACTACGTTATCCTTACCGACTCGTGCTGCGACCTCGAGGAGGAAAAATGTAAGGAACTCGGGGTGGAATACCTCCCTATGCGCGTCAATTACGATGACAAGGAGTTTTACGCGTCCTTAGACTGGGCGGCGATACCGGCGAAGGATTTTTACGAAATGATGCGTAAGGGCGTGCATTTTAAGTCCGCGCAGCTTAACCCCGACGATTATTACGATGAATTTGAGCGGCAGATAGAAAAAGGAAAGGACATTTTGTCGCTGTCCACCGCTTCGGGCTTGAGCGGGTCGGTAAACTCGAGCTTTGTTGCGCGCGACCAAATTAGGGAAAAGTACCCGGATTCCAAAGTGATTTGCGTGGATACCTTACGCGGATCGTTGGGGCAGGGGCTTATCGTAGCAAAGGCCGCAAAATTAAAGAAGCAGGGCGCGAGCATCGAGGAAGCCGCCGAGTGGGTGGAGCAGCACTGTCAGTATGTCCACCAAATCGGAACTATCGACGACCTTAAGTATCTTAAACGCGCCGGCAGGGTGACGGGCGCGGCGGCACTTATGGGCGCGATTATCAGGATTAAGCCGCTTTTGGGGGTCAACACCAAGGGACAGAACGTGGGCGTGGCAAAGGCGATCGGCCGCAAGGCGAGTTTGCGCAAGTGTATCGGGTATGTGCGCGATAATATAATCAAGCCGGAGACCCAGACCGTATATATTGTGCACGCGGACTGCCTTGAAGACGCGCAAAAGTTGCAAAAGTTGCTCTTAGAGGACATCGGCGTAAGGGACGTTTACATAAATTATGTTGGGGCGACGGTGGGCGCGTCGGTGGGCCCCGGGATGATAGGGGTTTACTTTATGGGCAAGGAAATTACGAAGTAGAGCCATAAGAGAATAGAGAATTGAAGTTAGAGTCGCGCTTGTTTTTAATATAAGAGGGAGATTTTGGGTCAACTACAAGCAAAGAGTTGTTGAAATGCACAACTCGCAAAAAGATATAAATATAAAGTAATTACTCAAAAATCGTCACAAAAACGAGGCGGCGCGCTGTTTTGTCGCGTCCCGCTTCTCCGTTCTCTAATCTCTCTGATCTCTATTCTCTTGCCCGCCAGTTTTTGCGCCGACAAGTCGATAAAATCCTTGGCGGCGGACGACAGATACCGCTTGGAACTGTACCCGATTGCCAATGTCGCCGACGAGTCCGCGAGAGGGAATAAATCCACACTGTCTTCCGCCCCCGCACAAAGATTTTGCAAAAACATTTCGGGGTATACCGTGATACCCATGCCCTTCACCGATAGAGCGAAGGCGGTTTCGATGTTTTCGGTTTCTAAAACGATATTCGGCGTTATACTTTTGGCGGTAAAATAAGAGTCCATGATGCCGCGGATACGGTTGCCTGCCTTAAGCATAAGCATGGGATAATCCTTAAAAACCACGACATCGGCCGCAACCGAGAACTTTCCGCGCATAAAATCGCTTTTTTCGCTAAAAATTTGATCTGTGAAGGCTTTTGGCACCACCAAAAACAGCCGTTCTTTCAAAAGCTCGACGGCGACGACGGATTCTAACATGATGGGCAAAAACCCGAACATCAAGTCAATCATACCGTGTTGAAGGCGGTTTTCCAGTTCCTCGTTGTTTGCCTCGGTCAGCGAAATGTCAACCAAAGGGTGCGTTTTTTTGTATTCCGGGAGGATAACGGGCAATAAATTATATCCCCGCGTGTGCGAAATCCCGATTTTCAGCTCGCCGCGCTTGTTTTTATTAATGTCGTCAAGCTCGGTCAGGACTCTGTTTTTTATGCCCATTATCTCTTTCGCGGCGGCGGCGAGACGGGTACCCGCATAGGTCAGGCTGAGAACGGGAGTGCGGTTAAAGAGGCGCACGCCCAATGACCTTTCTAATTTGATGATGGAGCTGGACAGCGACTGTTGCGAGATATACAGCCGCTCCGCCGCTTTGGTTATGTTCAATTCCTCGGCGACTATCAAGAAATACTCAAGGCTTAAAAAGTTCATAATTATCCTCCGTACTTAAAAATAATGACTTTCTTTATCATTTTCCGCATTATATCATACGTTTTGAAAAAAAAGCAAGGAAAAAACGATGCTGATACAATCTTTTGGTTGTTGCAGCCGTTATTAAAAAATGTTCAAAAGCGCGGCAATACCCGCCTTAAAGTAGTTAGTAATATTTCTTGAATGTGTTAAACTATGCTGTCAGGGTAAGCCACGCGTTTCAGCGGGGCAAGTGTTCTTATATTTTTGTGCAAAAATTTTGCGAGAGGGGTCGATGGGCAAAAGATTGGTGGTAAACCACAGGTGGTGCAAGGGCTGCGGTATTTGCGTGGCGTTTTGTCCCAAGGAAGTTTTGGCGATGAAAAACGACAAAATCCAAATCGCCGACGAGAGCAAATGTATCCGTTGCGGGCAATGCGAACTGCGCTGTCCAGATTACGCGATTTTTTTAGAGGACGTAATAAATAAAACGACGGAGGAAGCGCAATGATTACGGGGAAAAGAGTTTTGCTTCAGGGTAATGAAGCGTGCGTCGAGGGCGCGCTTATGGCGGGTATGCGCTTTTTTGCGGGTTATCCGATAACCCCCTCCACCGAAATTGCCGAGCAGGCGGCGCTGCGCCTGCCTATGGTGGGCGGCAAGTTTATACAAATGGAGGACGAAATTGCGGCAATGGCAGCGGTAATAGGCGCGTCGGCGGCGGGCTTAAAGTCCATGACGGCGACAAGCGGCCCCGGTTTTTCGCTTAAACAAGAAAATATCGGATACGCTGCGCTGACCGAAATCCCTTGCGTCATAGTGAACGTGCAGCGGTGCGGCCCCAGCACTGGCTTTCCCACCCAGCCCTCGCAGGGGGACGTGATGCAGGCGAAATGGGGCACTCACGGCGACCACCCGATAATAGCGATAGCCCCCGCCACCGTTGCCGAAACGTACACCCAGATTATCCGCGCCTTCAACCTATCCGAAAAGTACCGTGTGCCCGTAATTTACCTGATGGACGAGATTGTGGGACATTTGCGCGAGGGGATTACCCTTCTTCGCAAGGAGGATATTGATATTATTGACCGCAAAACCGAGGTGAGGGGTGGCAAGGCGTTTTTTGTGCCCGAGGGGGAGTTAGTACCTTCCATGCCGCCTTTTGGACAAGGTTTTAGATACAATATAACAGGGCTTATGCACAACGAGAGCGGCTTCCCCACAAACTCCGCCGAAATCGCGCGTAGGCTGATAACCCGCCTTATGCGCAAAATTGACGACAACCTTGACGACATAATCCGCTTTGAGGAGCGCAATTTATTCGACGCAGAGACCGCGCTTGTGTGTTACGGCGGCACCACCCGCAGCGTAGTTTCGGCAATGGAGAGCGCGAGGGACAGGGGGATTAAGGCGGGTATGTTCCGTCCCATCACCATTTGGCCATTCCCCGACAAGCAAATCGCCGAAATTGCGAAAAAGGCGAAAAGGATTATTGTCGTCGAACACAATTACGGGCAAATCCTGCGCGAGGTTGAGCGCGCGGCGGCGGGGCAATGCGAAATCAAGTTTTTGGGCAAAATAGACGGGACGGTGATTTTGCCGGACGAAGTTTTGGAGACAATGCTCAATTTTTAATGCTCAATGCGCAATGAAGGACAAATTTTAAGTAATATACCTTGAACGACAAAAATTGTGCGCTCAAAAAGACATGACCGACATTGAGCATTACGCATTGAGCATTGCGCATTAAAATGGAACATGGATAATGATAGAAGACGGAGGATTTAAAAAGTGTCAACTGAAAAACCCAGCGCGCTGATAAGCAAATACCTAAGGACGCAGCACCTGCCGCACATCTGGTGCCCGGGCTGCGGTCACGGTATACTTATGCGCGATGTCGCCAAGGCGATAGACAATTTGAAGATAGATAACGACAACGTATGCCTTGTATCGGGCATAGGGTGCAGTTCGCGCATTGCGGGTTATATGGACTTTAACACCATTCACACTACGCACGGGCGGGCGATTGCCTTTGCCACGGGGATTAAGCTTGCAAAGCCCGAAATGACCGTCATCGTGGTGGCGGGGGACGGCGATATTTCCGCCATCGGGGGCAACCATTTGATTCACGCGGCGCGGCGCAACATAGATTTGACCGTGGTGGTTTTCAACAACGACATTTATGGCATGACGGGAGGGCAATATTCGCCCACAACCCCCAAGGGGGAGTTGGGGACAACCGCGCCGTATGGGAATATCGACAGGCCGTTTGACATTTCCGCCTTGGCTAAGGGGGCGGGGGCAACCTACGTGGCGCGGGGGACGGCGTACCACGCCGTGCAGACAATCAAAATGATTCAGGACGGGATTTCGCATAAAGGCTTTGCGCTGATTGACTGCATAAGCGCCTGCCCGACCTATTACGGGCGCAAAAACAAGAAGGGCGGCGCGGTAGAGATGATGAAGTGGCAACAGGCTAACGGGGTGTCGGTGGAAAAAGCAGCGGGGATGACCGCGGAGGAACTGGCGGGGAAGTTGGTGATTGGGAAACTGCACCAGGAGATGGGTGTGCCGGAGTTTACGGAGGAGTATCAGAGGATAATAGACAGATTTACTGTCGGTGGGTAATTGCGATTTAATGCGCAATGCGCAATGCTCAATGCGCAATGAAGGTCGGGTTTTAATTTGTAAAGCATTTTCGTCATTGCGAGGAGCGCAGCGACGTGGCAACCCAGCTTAAATTTGACCTTAAACACCAACATAACGCGAGTTTTTAAGAAAGATAAAACGGAGGAACAAATGGGAAAAAGCGATAAAGGCAAGGCGGAAATCAGGCTGACCGGCAGCGGCGGGCAGGGGGTCATTTTAGCGTCCATAATTTTGGCCGAGGCGGCGATTATGGCCGACAAAAACGCCGTTCAGTCGCAGTCGTACGGACCCGAGGCTCGCGGTGGAATGTGCAAGGCGGAGGTCATAATCGACGAAGACAACATCGGCTTTACAAAGGTGACGCAGCCCACGTTTTTGCTCGCCCTCACGCAGGAATCGCTTGACACTTACGCGAAATCTTTGCCCAAGGATTGCCTAATTATGGCGGACGCGTCGCTCA
>WRDI01000048.1 GCA_009783515.1 Bacillota bacterium
ACATATACGGCACGACCGACAAGGGCAAAACCCGTTATGTTATGGAAAAGTACGGCTATAAAAACGTGTACCGCGTTACCAAATACGACCATACCGCATTTGACCGATACAACGGACAAGATGTCGTTATTTTCGAGGAATTTCGGAGCAGTTTCAAAATTGAGGATATGCTAAATTATTTAGACGGCTACCCGCTTATGTTGCCGAGTAGGTATAACGACAAAGAAGCCTGTTATACCAAAGTTTATATCACTACGAATTGGACGCTTGGGCAACAATATAAAAACGTGCAAACCGAACACCCGACAACTTGGGCGGCGTTCCTGCGGCGAATACAGCGGGTTTATAACTTCGATATATCCAAAGATACGCTCGTTAATAAAATAACGGGAACGCCACACAAGACGGTAGCCGAATTGATACCGATTGAGGACGACGACAATTTGCCTTTTTAACACTTTGGGTTGGGTTTGGGTGGGCATTGCAAAAGGGCAACGGGTTTTAATCCGCTGCCCTTTTTGCCAACAAAAAAGCCGAGATTAACTCTCGGCAATTTTGGTTAGAAAACCCGCCATTCCCTTAATAAAAATGTATTTTATTTGAGGTGGTTCGTTTTCTATCACGTTTGGTGGAGATAAGGGGATTCGAACCCCTGACCCCCTGCTTGCAAAGCAGGTGCTCTACCGACTGAGCTATATCCCCAAATAAATTGACCTACTGTGCAACTGCGGAAAGCTTTGCAAGAGGTCTGCTATTTATAACACAAAAATGTACCAAAAATCAAACAAAACAGCATTATTTTCAAAAAAATTAAGAGCGTAAATGTGGTCTTAAGAGTTTGCGCTAAAAAAACGACCGGCACATACATAGGATAAAACCCTATGTTCGCGCGCACTTGGCGCTATTTTCGTAGCAAACCGCGGGATATGCGCATTTTGCGGCCGGAGTCACTCAAAAAAACCGTTGCAAGTGTTTTCGTACTCCCCAATCAGTTTCTCGCACTCTTTGAGATAACCCTTTTTCACCGTAAGATAAACCTTAATCAATGGCTCGGTACCCGACGGACGGACGATTAGCGAGCCGTCGGCGGTACAAAGCTCCAACATATCGGGCTTGTACTTGCCTCTGTCCTCTAAATAATCCTTTATTCTTCCGATTTTTAAGCCGCCAATCCCTTCCCCGTCCCTTAACCTTGCCATAATCCCGACAATTTTATTTTCGTCGTCAAACCTATAATTCAAGGTTTTATGCGCGTAATACCCATGCTTTTTATAAATCAAATCCAAAGCGTCAAACAACGTTTGCCCCTTATTTTTCAGCTTTGCGGCATAAGAAGCAATCAAAGCCGCCGCAAGTAACCCGTCTTTGTCGCGTACATATGTCCCGGACAAGTACCCGTGGCTTTCCTCAAAACCAAGCAAAAATTGCCCTTCCTCCCCCTTTTGCTCTAATGCGGCGATAGCTTCCCCGATATACTTAAACCCCGTGGGGACGGTGATAACTTCCCCGCCGTGCGCCTCTATCAATCTGTCCGCCAAGGGCGTGGATACGATTGTGCGGATAACAATAGGTCCGTTAGGCAGACGACCGGTGGTCGCCCCTACGGTCTGTCTTAATCCAATATTCATGGGTTTAGTGTTTCCGTAGGGGCGGGCATTGCCCGTCCGTAAGTCGGCCCCACCAAAAACCGTTTCTTCCAATAAATAATTAAGCAGCAAAACCCCCGTCTGGTTGCCGGATAATAACTTGTACCCCGCCCCCGTCTTTGCCATGACGCCAAGGCGGTCGGCGTCGGGGTCGTTTGCCAAAATCACGTCGGCATTGTGCTTTTCCGCATATTTTAGCGCTAACGCATATGCCTCTTTTTTTTCGGGGTTGGGCTGCGGGCAGGAGGCAAACTCCGCGTCGGGCTTAAACTGCTCGGCGACGGTAAAAAAATCGGGATTGTTTTTGAATAATTTTTGCGCGAAAATCCCGCCGACGCCGCAAAACGGGGTGTAAACGATTTTAAGCCCGCTTTTTTTAACCGCGTCTAAACTGACGCCGGTTTGCGCCCTAACCGCCCGCAAATACTGTGACGACAGGTCAAAGCTCTTGATTTTTTCAATTTTGGAATAATACGAAAAGGGCTTTAATTCCTCTTTACCGCCCTTATCGCTTTTAACGCGGCCGATAAAACCGCTCACCCTTTCCGCGTCCGCATCGGTAAGCTGGCAACCGTCCGCGCCGTACAGCTTGTACCCGTTATACTCTTTTGCGTTGTGGCTGGCGGTAATCATTACTCCGCCTGCGGCCCCTGATTCCCTTACGGCAAACGACAAATACGGAGTAGGGGCGCAACGATTGGGCAAATAAGCGGTAAAGCCGTTATGTGCAAATGCGAGGGCGCAAAGATTAGCGAACAAACGCGAGTTTTTCCGCCCGTCATAGCAAATCACAACGGCGTTTTTTGTGGCTTTTAACTCGTTCTTACCGGCTGCGAAACCCGTACCGCACCCGCCGCCCCTATTATTTGACAGAAAAAAATCGGCGGTGCCTTGGGCAATTCTTTTGACCGCCGCCGCGTTAAGCTTGCCCGCGCCCCGTCCCATCTCGGCGCGAATACCCGCCGTCCCAAATTTTAATATGTTATTTACCAAACTACTTAATAAACCCTAACTTTTTTGCCTCAAACATCAATTCGTCCCTAAACTTTGGATGGGATACGGAGATTATTGCCTTTGCCCGCTCGGATATACCAAGACCGCGGACATTCACAATCCCGTATTCCGTCGCCAAATAATGTAAATCATTTCTACTCAAAGACACGGTTGCCCCCGGCTTAAGCACGGGCACAATCTTACTGATTTCCGTCCGCTCGCCCCCCTGCCCCGTCCGCACATTCGCCGTCGAATACAGCGCGATAAAGGACTTGCCGCCCTTCGCCATCTGCGCCCCTATCGCCGTGTCCGCCTGCCCGCCCGTGCCCGAAAACTGCTTTGTCCCAATGGACTCGCTACAGCACTGCCCCGTCAAATCGACCTCAAGCGTCGTGTTTATAGACACCTGATTGTCAATCGCCGCCATCGTCGCGTAAGCATTAGTGTACGCGCATTTCATTACCAAAACGTCTGGGTTCCCCTCGCAATACCTGTACAAATCTTTCGTCCCTAAAATAATCGACGTGATCATCTGCCCTGTCTCGATATTCTTGCGCTTCCCGGTGACGACCCCTTTTTTGGCAAGTTCGACAATCCCGTCGCTTAATAGCTCGGTATGTATGCCCAAATCGTTTTTGCCGTCCAAATTCTGCACCACGGCATTGGGGATAGAGCCTATTCCAATCTGCAAACAGTCGCCGTCGCCTATTAAATCGGAAATATACCGCCCTATCGCCGCGTCCTTTTCGGAAACGGGGGGCATAACGTCCTCTAAAAGCGGCAAATCGCTGTCGATAAAATAGTCTACTTCGGAAGCGTCCATCACAACGTCGCCCAAAGTGAATGGCATATTGGGGTTGATCTCCATTATCACTGTTTTGGCGGCGGCGATAACCTCTCTCTCATAAATGCAACTTAGCCCCAGCGAAATCTTGCCGTTTTTGTCGGGCGGAGTGCAGGTGCCAACGAATATATCCGGCGCGCCCCCCGCCAATATGGCGATATAAAGCCGCCGCAAATGCGTGGGGACATAGGTCACATCGTCCAAAAGCTCGTACGCGTCGCGCAATGGCTTGGAAAAATAAGTGCTGCGTACCTTAAAGCGGTTGCCATACTCCTTATTCTCCAAAAAAGGATAACTTCTTTTTGACAGACACGTCCACACGCTGACGTTGTTGACTTTATGCGCGATTGTGTGCAAATTAGACAAAAACAGCTGCGGCTCTGTCGCCGCGTCCGCGCAGGAAATCTTGTAATTGTCCTTGACAAGGCCTAGCGCTTGTTCTATGCCGATGATTTTCATTATATTTCTCCGTTGTTATTTTGTGTGTTTATTATATCTGATTACGTCAGTTTAGTCAAATAAATTGTGGCAATATCATAAAACCGTAGAGGCGACCAGTGGTCGTCCGCACTAATAAAAATACCTTTTCAGGCGGTTTCGGGCGGCCATTGGCCGCCCCTACATTCAATTTAACTTCTCACTGTGCGTTGTGCGTTGCCTCATCGCGCGCCACAATCGCCTTATTCCTCCACCGCCCCCTCAAGTAATAAATAACAAGCGCGACGGCGGAGAGCGTCCAAGACGTCGTGTAAGAAAGATATACCACTACAATGTCATTCTTAAACGGCATGACGGAAAACAAAAATATAATGCGAAACCCGCACATCGCACCTACAGTCACGACGGCGGGAACAAACGCCTGCCCCGCCCCTCTTAACGCCCCCGCCAAGGTGTCGGTCACCACCAAAATCGGGTATGAAAGTACCATTACCGTCATAAATTTCAGGCTTGTCGCCGTCATCAGCTCCTTATCCGCCGCGCTCATTACCGCCTCGGTCCCCGACGAACCGTCTAAACCTTCAAACAACGTCAGCAGGTTTCTGCCGAACAAAAACATCATCGTGCCCATCACCGCAGTAAGCCCCATGCTTATCATAAGGCACGCTTTTACCCCTTTTTTTACGCGGTCGTATCTGCCCGCCCCCACATTCTGTCCCACAAACGCGGACAGGGATACTGACATCGAGTTGAAAGGTATGTATATATAGCCATCAAGCATTTGGTAATGGTATGTCCCCGTGCGCACGGGCAGGGTGAACATATTGATGAAGTATGTCATCAAAAGGTGCGCGATTGCCACAATCGAGTTTTGCAGCCCCGTCGGCAGCCCCAACTTAAATATTTTTTTTACCATTGCACCGCTGATTTTGAAGTCGCGAAAGCGCAGTCTGTAATCGCCCTTGGCAAGAAACAGCCGCAAAAGCACTAAAAACGCCGAAAGCGCCTCAGCAATCACCGTAGCCCACGCCGCGCCCGCCACGCCATAGGCGCGCGTCATAAAATAATCCAAAAAAATATTGACGACCGCAGTTATACCCAAAAATATCAAGGGGGTAAGCGTGTCGCCCACGGCGCGCAAAATTCCCGCGCCCATATTGTAAAGAACCAAAAATATTACGCCGGCAAAATAAATGTCCAAATATTCCTTGGCGTAAGGAAAAACATCCTCGTGCGTATTTATCGCCGTCAAAATATACTTAGAAAGCAGCAGCCCCAATCCGGTCAGGACGATTCCCGAAAAAACGCCGATGATTATGGTATTATGTACCGCTTTTTTAAGGTTTCCCTTGTCCTTCGCCCCGAAATATTGCGCGATTACCACACCTGCGCCCACCCCGAGCCCCAAAAAGAAGTTGACCATGACCTGCGAAACCTTGCCGCTCTGCACCACTCCGTTGAACGCGTCCTTGCCCATAATCATTTCCACGATAAAGGCGTCCGCCGTGTTGTATGTATGCTGTAGTACGTTGGCAATCAAAAAAGGCAGCGCGAAAAGGATAAGGCGGGGCAATATTCTGCCTTCGGTCAAATCGTTTTTGGGGTTTTTTAAAGTTTTTTGCGTGGTTTTGCTCCTTTATAGTGATCAGTGGTCAGTAAAGATCATATTTGAATACCAATGGTCAGAGAAAGTTGGGTTTTAGTATAAGTTGGTTGTCATTACAAGCTTGCGAAGCAATCCGGCTTAAATTTGACCATTTCCGCTTTACAAAAAAAATAAAATTTGCTACAATATAACTATGAAAAATGTCTTAAATTTCCTGAATGCAAACCGCTTGCTGTACATCCCCGTCATAGAGGCGTTAGAGCGCGGCGAGGGCAAGGTAATCGCTTTTGACGAGGACGGCGCGGTTGTGGAAATGGGCGGGTGGGTCGTCAGCCTTTGCCTGACCTCGGACGAAGCCCTTTTAAAACACGCGGATTTGGTGAAGAAGCGTCTGTGCGTAATCTACGGCGCACGGGACTTAACCAAAATCGCGCAATATTTTCCTCTTGCCCGCCAAGTGCCCTGCTGGCAAATGGTTTATACAAAAAAAGAGCCGCCCGTTTTTAAAACCGACGCCGAGTTTAAATTATTGGATAGGACATGGGCGCAGTTCGTTTTCGACACCTACTGCCGCCCCACCAAAAACCTTGAGCATATAACCCACCTTTTGGATAAAAACTACATATACGGCATTTTTGTGTGCGGCGAAATAGCGGGGTTTTGCGGCCGTCACGACGAAGGTTCGATGGGGCTTTTGGAAATCTTACCGAAGTTTAGACGGCAGGGCTTGGGGCGGATAATGGAGCAGTTTATCATCCGCGAGGTGCTTAACGAAGGGCGGACGCCTTACGGACACATCGTTTTCGGCAACGACGCGTCCATGAGCCTGCAAAGGAGCATCGAGGGCGTGGTTTTCCTTCCCGAAACCGTGATGTGGCATTCGTGCAAGCCGATAAAAACGTAATGCTTTTTTTGTCCCCGTTTTTGGGCGACTATCACGGCGCGTATTGTACCATGTTTCTACCTTTTTGGCAAGCGGAAAGGGGGCGGGATTGAGGGCGATGGCGAGAATTTTTTTCAGTGAACAGCGCACAGCGCGCAGTGAAGATCAGTTTAACGGAAAGGAGCGCGTTATGGACATCGCCGGACTGCAAAAACTCAGCCTTTTGGACTATCCGGGCAAAATTTGCTGCATTGTTTTTACGGCGGGGTGCAATTTCCGCTGCCCGTTTTGCCATAACGCCGCGGTGGTCAATAACACCCTGCCGCAAATCCCCGAAAGCGAGGTGCTTACGTTTTTAGAAAAGCGTAAAAATTTGTTGGAAGGGGTGTGCGTCAGCGGCGGCGAACCTTTGCTTCAAAGCGGTTTAGAACAATTTTTGGCAAAAATCAAGGCTTTGGGATACGCGGTAAAACTTGACACAAACGGCAGCTTCCCCGATAGGTTTGCCGATTTAATAAACGCGAATTTAATAGACTATGTCGCCATGGATATAAAAAACACGCCGCAAAAGTACGCTTTGACCGTCGGCTGTGGCGTCGATTATTCCTTAATAGAGCAAAGCGCGAAAATCATTATGTCGTCGGGAATAAATTACGAACTGCGCACAACATTAGTCAAGCAAATCCACACTCCTGCCGACATAGAACAAATCGGACAGGCTTTTAAGGGCGCAAAACGGTTTTATTTGCAAAACTTCGCGGCGTCAAACGATTTATTGGGAAATATCCCTTTGACCCCGCTGACGGACGGGGAAATGAAAGCGGCGCTTGAAATAATCAAACGGCATATCCCCAACGCCGAAATAAGATAATCGAATCTCCGATTTACATTTGATTTGACTTTTGGCTCAAAAATCAATATAATAGACGTATGAACAAAAAAAATATTAGCAAATTAGGTAAGCTGTGGTTAATCTCATTAATAATCTCTGTTGTAAATTTGTTAGTAGGCGGGATTATTTGTTTTACCGTAATCGAAACGACAGCCGCGATAATTGTCGGCGGGTGTTTTGTTTTTATCTTTTTATTATTGCTTTTTTTACCGCTTTGTGTTGTGCTGTTTTCAGATAGGTTTTGGGTGCTTTTTTCTCTAAATATTATATTTTTCTTGGGTTTATTGGCTTCTACAATAGGACTTATGATAGGGTCCGTCCACGACGGCGACGGTCTTTCCGGACTTTTTTTTGGCATATCCTTTTTATGTTTAGGTCTTTTGTTCCCCATCTCTGACGCAAAAAAAAAGACAAGAGAAAAAACTGAAAAAGTTTCTTGGTAATTCCGAATACGACAAAAAGAATGATTCTAAATTCTAAGATAACTCCTCTTACCCTTTTTTTCTAAAATATGACCATAAAAGCGTTGCGGGAGGGGGTCAAGGGGGAGCGCGACGCGACGGACAAAGTCCGCAAAAACAGTCCACAGGACTGTTTTTAGCACGAGCGTGCGCAAGTGTCCTCCCCCTGATGCCCATTTCCACCCCAAAAATCTTGATTTTTGGGGACCCCGGGGGCACTTTTGGGGCTTTCCAAAAGTGCCATCCCCAACATCTTGTGTGAAATTTTTAACAAAGACACAATATGTTGTTTTTTTAGTTGACATTGAGTTTCTGCCGTGCTATACTACAATTCCTCCGCAAAAATCAGAGCGTTGCAAGCAATTCCAAATTCGCGGACAAAAAAAACAACACAATTGTATATACTAAAACACAACCATAACCTGCACGGCGGGGGCAATCCCCCGTCCTACGACGGCGCACCGAGGCGTCGCGCCCTACAAAAATCACCCAAAAGGAGCCCCCCACCATGTACAAAGTAGTAAAACGCGACGGCAAACAAGTCGACTTCGACGTAAGCAAAATCAGCGACGCCATAGAAAAAGCCTTTATCGCGCAAAACAAAAACTATCATCCCACCGTCATCAATATGCTTGCGCTTAGCGTGACCGCCGATTTCGAGCCGAAAATCAAGGACGGCCTTATTACCGTCGAGCAGATTCAGGACAGCGCGGAAGCCGTTCTCATCAAGGGCGGTTATACCGACGTCGCGAAAGCGTATATCCTGTACCGCAAGCAACGCGAAAAAATCCGCAACATCAAGGGTTCGCTCCTCGATTACAAGGCAACCGTCAACAGCTACGTCAACATCACCGACTGGCGAGTAAAAGAAAACTCGACCGTCACATATTCAGTCGGCGGCCTCATATTAAGCAACTCCGGCGCGATTACCGCCAATTACTGGCTGAGTGAGGTTTACGACGAGGAAATCGCCGAAGCCCACAGGGCTGCGGACATTCATATTCACGACTTATCCATGCTGACGGGCTACTGCGCAGGGTGGTCGCTCCGCCAACTGATAAAAGAAGGCTTGGGCGGCGTGCCGGGCAAGATTACCTCCTCCCCCGCCAGCCATTTGGCGACACTTTGCAATCAGATGGTCAACTTTTTGGGCATAATGCAAAACGAATGGGCGGGAGCGCAGGCGTTTTCCTCCTTTGACACATATTTGGCACCCTTTGTAAAAGCGGACAACCTTTCCTTCGGCGAGGTCAAAAAGTGCGTGGAATCCTTCATTTTCGGGGTTAATACCCCCAGCCGCTGGGGCACGCAGGCGCCATTTTCCAACATCACGCTCGATTGGACGGTGCCCGACGACCTCGCGGAACTCAACGCGATTGTAGGCGGCAAGGAAATGCCGTTTAAATACAAAGACTGTAAGCCCGAAATGGACATGATAAACAAGGCGTTTATCGAAATAATGATAGAGGGCGACGCCAACGGCAGGGGCTTCCAGTACCCCATCCCCACATATTCCATCACGCGTGATTTTGATTGGTCCGAAACCGAAAATAACCGTTTGTTGTTTGAAATGACGTCGAAGTATGGCACGCCTTATTTTTCTAATTACATCAACAGCGATATGGAGCCGTCTGACGTGCGCAGTATGTGCTGCCGCCTGCGGCTTGACCTGCGTGAGTTACGCAAAAAGTCCGGCGGCTTCTTTGGCAGCGGCGAAAGCACTGGCAGCGTGGGCGTGGTCACGATAAATATGCCGCGTATCGCCTATCTCGCGACGGACGAAGCGGATTTTTACAAAAGGCTTGACCGCATGATGGACGTTTCGGCGCGGTCTTTACACGTCAAGCGCAGCATAATTACAAGGCTGATGGACGCGGGAATGTACCCTTATACCAAAAGGTATTTGGGGACGCTCGAAAATCACTTTTCCACGGTGGGGCTGGTGGGGCTTAACGAGGCGGGACTTAACGCCAAATGGATTCGCGCCGATATGACGGACGAAAAAACGCAGGAGTTTTCCAAAAACGTCCTCACCCACATGCGCGAAAGGCTGCAATCCTATCAAGAGCAGTACAACGGCGAGTTGTATAATTTGGAGGCGACGCCCGCCGAATCCACAGCCTACCGCCTTGCAAAGCACGACAAGGACCGCTTCCCCGACATAATCACCGCGTCGGGGGCGGGAATGGACGCGGGCACGCCGTATTACACAAACAGTTCGCACCTCCCCGTGGGCTTTACCGAGGACGTGTTTTCCGCACTCGACATACAGAACGAATTGCAAACGCTATATACCTCCGGCACGGTTTTCCACACTTTTTTGGGTGAAAAATTGAATGACTGGCGGTCGGCGGCTAAATTAGTGAAGGCGATCGCCGAAAATTACAAAATCCCCTATTATACGTTGTCCCCCACCTATTCGATTTGTCGCGGTCACGGATACTTAGCCGGCGAAATCAAGACCTGTCCCGTCTGCGGCGGCGACACCGAGGTCTACAGCCGCATTACGGGGTATTACCGCCCCGTGCAGAACTGGAACGACGGCAAAAGCAAGGAGTTTATCGACCGCAAGGTGTATGACGTAACCGATTTGGTGACAAACACACACAGTGTGACGCATAGCGTCGCGCCCAAGGCGTGCGGAACGGATATGAGCGCAAATGCGGGCATAAATACAAACGCAAACATTGGTGCAACGGGTGCCGCTTATATGAACGGACATGCCGCCCCCGCTTCCTTGGATATGCCCGTTTTATTCGTGACCAAAACCTGTCCCAACTGCAGGGCGGCAAGGGCGTTTTTAGAGGCAGCAAAGCTTGATTTCAAGCTGTTCGACGCGGAGGAAAACGGTCCGTCGGCACGCGAATTAGGGGTAAAGCAGGCACCCACGCTTGTTATTCCCTCAATCAACGGGATTGAAAAAATCGCCAATTTGTCCAACATAAAAAAATACGCCGAGGATTTAGTGGTCAGTGACCAGTGACCAGTGGTCAGGTAAAGGTCGGGACTTATGAAAAGTCGGGCTGCACAAATTCCCCTCCCTCGGAGGGGTGCCCCACGAACACTTCCCCGATAAGGGGCGGGGTGGTTCTTATGTGACCATTCCACAAAACAAAACGGACAAGATATGACATACGACATAATAGTCATCGGCGCGGGGACGGCGGGAATGACAGCCGCCCTGTACGCCCTCAGGGCGGGAAAAAGCGTAATGCTGCTTGAAAGCGAGAACTTCGGCGGGCAGATATCCTATACCCCGCGTATCGAAAACTATCCGGGCATAAAGCAGGTTTCGGGCAGCGAATTTTCCTCCGCCCTTTTTGACCAGGTCACGGCGCTTGGGGCAAAGTTCGACCTCGCCCGCGTGGACAAGGTGTCCGCCAGTTCGTCGCTTGACGATAGCGGCGACAACTGCAACAGCTACGGCAAAAATGACGACAATAATAGCAAAATCGACGACAATAACAATAAAAACCGTTATAAAACCGTTTTCGCCGAGGGCAAAACCTACCGCGCCAAGGCCGTAATAATCGCCGTGGGCGTAAAGCCGCGCCGCTTAAACCTCCCCCGCGAGGACGAGCTGTCCGGCGAGGGCGTGTGCTACTGTGCCGTGTGCGACGGAGCTTTTTATATGGGCACGAACGTCGTCGTGGCGGGCGGGGGCAATACCGCGCTGACCGACGCGCTGTTTTTGTCCGCCTACTGTAATAGAGTGCATTTGGTCTGTCTCGACCCCGCCTTTACCGCCGAAAAAGTGCTGATTGACCGCGTTTTGGCGCGTGATAACATCAAAATTATGCTCTCGCACACCGTCACGAAGCTTTTGGGCGGCGGCTGC
>WRDI01000049.1 GCA_009783515.1 Bacillota bacterium
CTTTTGACAAACCGTATCGCGTTATGGGATGTGCTTGCATCATGTGAAATTTCGGGCTCCGACGATTCGTCCATACGCGAGCCGATTTATAATGATATCGCTTTATTTATAAGCGACAAACCTTTTAAAAAGGTGTTATGCAATGGCACGAAAGCGTACAAACTTTGTCTTAATCTAAGGCTTTCTTTGCCTGTTCTGTGTATGCCGTCCACCAGTCCCGCCAACGCCGCGTGGAATTTAGAGCGGCTAAACGCGGCATGGAAACCCGAATTAACGAGACGTTGAAATGTGAACAGATATTTAACTCATGTAATAATAATATGAAAACCCTATTTTTTGAACAAGTATATGCCGTCGTAAAACGAATACCTTATGGAGAAGTAATCTCCTACAGCCAAATCGCTCGAATGTTAGGACGGCCGAGAGCGGCGCGGGAGGTCGGCCGGGCTATGCGGTACTGCCCGGAGGAATTGCCATGGCAACGGGTTGTTATGGCCGATGGTTCTGTCACAGGCGGAATATACGCCGAAATTCGGATAGCATTATTAAAAGATGAGGGCGTGGCGTTTTTGCCGGACGGTCGTGTGGACATGGATTTATGCAACCGGCATAATGGATATGTTTAATAATTAAATCTGACCTTCATTGAGCATTGTGCATTGACAACGGTCATATTCGTTTGATTTTCCCTTACGAATTTGTTATACTAAAAATTAAATAAAAAGAGAGTAGGGGCGAAAGGCGTTGAAATTTAAGGAATTAGAGGTTTTCGGGTTTAAATCGTTCGCGGACAAGCTGGATGTTAAGTTTGGCGAGGGGATTACCGCCATAGTGGGGCCCAATGGCTGCGGCAAAAGCAACGTCGCGGACGCAATACGCTGGGTGCTGGGTGAGCAGTCGGCAAAGCTCTTGCGCGGCAAAAACATGATGGACGTGATTTTCAGCGGCACGGAGAAACGTAAGTCGCTGTCTTTTTGCGAGGTTTTGCTGCATTTCGATAATACGGGGCGGCTTTTTCCGTCGCTCGACTACAACGAGGTTATAATTTCGCGCAAATTGTACCGCAGCGGCGAAAGCAGTTACTTTATAAACGGGAATAACTGCAAATTACGCGACATAGCCGACTTGTTGCATGACGGCGGCATGGGGCGGGAGGGCTACTCCATTATCGGGCAGGGGCGTATCGACGAGTTATTGTCCGCCAAGCCCGAAAATCGCCGCGCAATCTTTGAGGAAGCGGCGGGAATTTCTAAGTATAAGGCGCGCAAGGCGGAATCGGAGCGGAAATTGGTGCGGACGCGAGAAAATTTGGTGCGTATCGACGATATATTGGCAGAGAAAGGACGGACTTTAGAGCCTTTGACCCTGCAGTCCGAAAAAGCGCGCAAGTGCCTTGACCTTCGCGATAAGCTGCGGCATCACGAAATCAATACATACATTTATCAAAGGGAAACGTCGCAGGAAGCGAAGGACCAGATTGCGACCCGCCTTGCCGCCACATCGGAGGAACACGATTTGCGCGAAAAGGAATTTGACGGGCTTTTGCGCGAATACCGCGGGACCCGCGACAATTATGAGTCGAGCGACGCGAATATGGCGGCTTTGCACGAGGAATTGACGCTTTTGAACGTCGGTTTGGAAAAACAGGCGGGCGAAATCAGTAATTTGCGGCAAAGAAAGGAGTTTTTGTCAGAGAATAATAGGGCGTTAAGTGAGCAGATAAGCGTTTTGGAAAAGGAAATCGCGGCGGCTGATTTGGCTTTGAGTAAGTTAGGGTGCGAGGAAGGGGATTGTCTGAAAAGACTTTATGTTTTACGACAGGACTACGACAAAACCGACACCGCGTACTTAACCGCGATTGATACCCTTACCGAAAGGACGGGTCGGGCGGAGGAGGAGCGCCGCGCCGAACTCGACGCGATGGACAAGCTTGCTGAAATCAAGTCAAACATGGCGGGGCTTAAGGCTGAGAGACAAATGCTGAGTGAGCGCGTCGGAAGCCTGCAAGAATTATTGACCGAAAATATAGGTAAGGCAAAGGCGGCGCAGGCTCTTTTGGAGGAGATGGGTGGCGAGGTTGACGGACTTATAACTCAAAAGAATGAGGAAACGGAGGAGTTATATAAGCAGGGCGCGCGGCAGGACGAACTGTCCAAAAAAATTGCCGAACTGTCCGACAAACTGTCAAAGTACGACCGCGACTTTTATTCCGCATCTGCGCGTTTCAAGCTTTTAAGGGACATGAAGGAGTCATACGACGGCTTTGGGGCAGGGGTGAAGAATCTTTTGACCGCCGCAAAAACCAACAAGGAATTATCCCGCCGTATAGAAGGGACACTTGCCGAATTGATAAGGGTGGAGCCTCGCTTAGAAATAGCCATGGAAATCGCGCTTGCGGCGGGATATCAAAACATTGTGGTAAGGACCGAGGACGACGCCAATTATTTGGTGGATTATCTAAAACAAAACAGGTTGGGGCGCGTTACTTTCATGCCTGTTTCTACCGCAAAACCGCGTGATATTGACGGTCGGTATGCCGCACTCCTGAAAACAAAAGGGTGTCTGGGGCGGGCTTCCGACCTTGTCGGGTTTGATTCAAAATACAAAAACGTGGTGGAAAGCTACCTTGGCGGCACGGTGATAGCCGAAAACAAGGACGCCGCCACGCGCATGGCGCAGCAAAGCGGGTTCGCATTTAAGATTGTGACGCTTGAGGGTGAGGTGTACGCGACAAACGGCTCGATTACGGGCGGGAGCCTGAAAGCCGACCGTAGCGTGGCAAATATTTTCACTCACGAACGGGAATTACGGGAATTAGAACCGCAGCTATCAAACCTTAAAAGGAATATGGATGATGCGGTTTCTTTACATACAAAAACCGCCGCCGACTTTGACAAAGTGCAAAAAAGAGTCAAAACGACGGAACAAAATTTGCACGCGTTAGAACTTGTAATCGCCGCAAAAATGGAAAGTTTGACCCAAATTAGCGCGGAATGCGACGCGGCGGAGTTATCTAAAAACGAATTAACACGGCAAGTCAAGCAAGACGGCGACAGGCTTAAAGGAATCGACGACGACTTGGGCAGCGTTGTCAAGCTTGAGGAGTTTTTGGCGAACGCGCGCAAGACGGCGGGCGAACAGGGGCAGGAAGCGGCGCAATTTATCGACAAGTTAAGATCCGAGGCGGACGAGTTACGAAACAAATTAGCCGCCCTTAATTTAGAGATAAACACCCTTGAAAACGCCTTAAAATACGCGCAAACCAATACCGCGCGCGAAAAAGCCGAAAAAGAGGAGTTATTGATTAAACTAAATTCCACAAACCTTTTAACCGACAAAAACCGCGAACAGATTGAAACAATCGAAAACGCCCTGATAGAATTAAGCAAAAAAAGCGGCGAAAAGGACACGGAAAGGATTAAGCAGATAAGGGCGAACATCGCGGGCATAGACGAAAGCAAAAAGGCTATGGCGACGAGGATTGCCGAAATTGACTTGAGCCGCGAACAACTCACAAACCGCCTGCAACTTTTGCGGGATAAGAAAACGGAATACGCCTTTCAACTCCAAAGTGTGGACTCGGACATCGAAGCCAAGGAACAAAGGATATATGAGGATTATAATTTAGACCACGACCAGTGCCTGCCCTTTAGGGAGGACGAGTACGACATAAACAAGGGCATTGCCGAAACGGGACGCCTCAAACGCGCCATAATCAATCTTGGCGACGTTAATATCGGAGCGATAGAGCAGTGCAAGGAAGCGTACAGCGAGTACCAAAAATACGCCGCCGACCGCGAGGACTTGGTCAAGGCGGAGGGCGATTTAATCAAGATTATCAAAAATCTGTCCGCCGATATGCTGCGGTTGTTCAACGACAGCTTTGTCAAAATCCGCGCGAACTTTGTCCGTATTTTTAAAGAGTTATTTGACGGGGGGAGCGCCGATTTGTACTTGACCGAGGATGAAAGCGGCGACCCGCTTTTGGCGGGGATTGAGATAGAGGCGCAGCCGCCGCAGAAAAAATTGCAGTCCATTTCATTATTGTCGGGTGGGGAGAGGGCTTTGACCGCCATCGCCATTTTGTTCGCCATTTTGCGGCTTAAGCCCATGCCGTTTTGCGTTTTGGACGAAATCGAAGCCGCGCTTGACGACGCCAACGCGGGGAGATTTGCCAAGTATTTGCGCAGATTTAGCGAGGAAACGCAGTTTATCGTGATTACCCACCGCAAGCCCACTATGGAATTGTCCGACAGCCTGTACGGGGTGACGATGGAGGAGAAGGGGGTCAGCAAGATTGTGTCGGTCAAATTGTCGGACGCGGTGCGGGTGGCGGAGGAGAGCGTGGCGGTGTAGGTTCACCCCTTTTAGTTTTGCTTCATATATAACTTCATATTGTGGGGTAGAAAATGCTAAAAGATTTAAGCGCGGAGGAATTGGTGCTTTTGCCCGCCACGCTTGCAATAAAAATGGGGGCAAAAAACAGTCAGGACGAGCTTTTGATTATGGCGAATTTTTTTACGTCATTGGGGCAGCTGCTGCTTACGATTTATGACCGCAGGAGCTTAGACGTTAATAATTCATCAGCCGACAATTCATCAGCCGGCAATTCATCAGCCGGCGGCAGCGGTGGCGGCAATGTGGAGAGTTGAATTGTAGGGCGGGCGGGCACCAACGAGGAGTGAAGCGACGTGGCAATTCAGCTTAAATAAAAACCGCGTCATGATTGAAACGAAAAAAGGTTGGCTTTTTAATCTGGATTACCACGTCGCTTCGCTCCTCGTAATGACGACTGTGAAAATACCTCTTACTCGGAGGGTTATCCACGAAAGCTTATTCGGCGTGGGGCGAGATGGTTCTGAGTGGGGTGAAAGGGGATGATTGAATGCAAAAGGATAATTCAGCACACATTTATGAAAATTGCGAGGTGATTGCAAAGAAAAGAAAGTGGACGTATTCGCTCATTTTTTTATACTTGGCATTTGGTCTTTTGCTTATTATCGCGGCAATTTTTAACTTCACCTCTAAAAGAGAGGAAACTCCCGTTGAAGTGTTTTTAATTATTTTATCGATAGGAATGGAATACTTTGTTTTGGTCTTTCGCTTTTATTTTTCGTCCAAAAAATTATGACCCCGACCGATATGATTTTGTACGACAAAGGACAAAAAAAATTGCTTATTTTCACATGGCAGGGAAAAAGAGAGGTTTTTATTAATGAAATTAAGACGGTTTGGACTGCGAATAGAGACACAGGAATAATAATATACTTTAAAGAAAAAAGAAGGAATTTAATAATTTGGGGTATTTCGAGACCAAGCAAAGCATACAGAAGTATATTGACTATTATATTGCCGAAAGCTCGGCGATAATTGACTTAATACCAACCTTTACTGACCACTGGTCACTGACCACTGGCCACTAATTACGGAGTAATTATGGGACTTTTTTCTAAAATCAAAAACGGCCTTAAAAAGACGAAAGAGGCGCTCGGGTACAGGCTGAATAAGCTGTTCACCGGCGGGGTGCTGAACGACGAATTCTACCAAGAATTAGAGGATATTTTGCTTTCCGCCGACATAGGGGCGACGGCGACCGAGGAGATTTTGGACTCCTTAAAGGATGTGGTGGACAAAAAGCATATCCGCACGTCCGACAAGGTGCGCGGGGAGCTTCGCGACCTTATGATTGACATTTTGGAGGCGAATTTGCCCGACGAGTACGAATACCCCCTCGTCATAATGCTGACGGGGGTCAACGGCGTGGGCAAGACGACGGCGATTGGGAAGCTGGCGCACAAGTTCAAAAAAGCGGGCAAAAGCGTCACGATTGCCGCCGCGGACACCTTTCGCGCCGCCGCTTCCGACCAGTTGACGGTTTGGGCGGAGCGCGCCGGGGTACGCATAATCAAGCACGCGGAGGGCGCGGACCCCGGCGCAGTGGTGTACGACGCGGTCGCCTCGATGAAGTCCAAAAACACCGACGTTTTGCTTATCGACACGGCGGGGCGGCTGCATAATAAGAAAAATCTGATGAACGAATTAGAGAAGATTTCGCGCATTGTAGGCCGCGAATTCCCTTTGGCTATGCGGCAAAACTATATCGTTTTGGACGCGACGACGGGGCAGAACGCCGTGGCGCAGGTCGAGATTTTTGACGAGGCTATCGCGGTGGACGGGATTATTTTGACAAAGCTTGACGGCACGGCTAAGGGCGGCGTGGTGCTTGCCATCAGCAGTGTATTGCAGGTGCCCGTGGTGTACGTCGGGGTGGGCGAGGGGATAGAGGACCTCGAGGACTTTGACGCGGAGGAGTTTGTCGCGGGGATTATGGATTAACCGTAGGGCGCGGCGGGCGCGGCGCCCCCGACGCGCCGTTTTAATGCACAATGCATAGTGCATAGCGCACAGTGAAGGTCAGATTTAATAGCAATACCCTCAAAAACCCCCTGCCTATGTCAGACATAGTACCTATTTAACCTCAAAAAACCCGCTGTTTATGTCAGACATAGTCATAGAAATGGTCGAATTATTACCGGATTATCGTTCCTCGTTAGTGACAAAAAGCAAGGGAATTTGTTTTGATGTTATCTTTCTTTGTCATTCCTAACGCGAAGCGAAGGATCTATTCCGCTTTATAATAAGACCATGACGAGAAGCATTCGCGGTCTTGCTCCCTACGGTCGTAGAAGGTTGAGATCCTTCGCTTCGCTCAGGATGACAAATATAGAACAAACAATCGCTTCGAGTTAGGACTAACAAGGTGGCGCAAATAAGAGAAAAAAAGAGAGAAGTAAAAGTATTGTTGTAGATAGAAATAAACTCAATTCAAAGCTGAAAAGAATCCTATTATACTTGATACATACACAAAACAGTTCTTTACGAGTAGTATAAAATCTGACATCAATATAAAAAAACTTTTAAAAAATCCCAAAACGATACTTATAATACTTGACAAGATAACAATAATAACTTATAATATAAATATCAAATAACTAAATTTGAAATAAAAAAAGGAGGGATAAACGCAACATGAACATAAAAGACATATTAAAAGGAGCAACATCGGCAGAGAATAATGGGCAAAGAAGAAGCAGAGACGAAATACGCATAACGCTTATGTGTAATACCGATAAAAAGATGTATCGCACAATGCTTTCAAATGCACTTTATGAAAAGTTGGGCAAGCCAACAGAAGTGCAGTTTGCATTTCGTAAAGACCTTGGTAAAGCTATTTTAGCAAGTAAGTTGCAGAACTGTAAGGATTCTTTTAAAGTTGCAAACGTGGACGGGAAGTATCCTCATCCAACAGTTAATAGCAATAGTCTAATTAACGGCTTTATATCAAACTTTGGCCTTAACTTCTCACAAAAGCATAGCCATACGTTCAACGATATTGCATTTGACGCAGCTGATGGTGTACCAGTGGCAATAATAAATATACTTAGAGATTAAGTAATATTAAATGATAAAATAGCCGAGAAATTAACTCTCGGCTATTTTGCATTCTATGGATTTACCGTGACTTTTTTTGCGATTTTTTTGTTTTGGGCGCATTATCGCTTGACAAAGGGGGCGGATTTGGTTATACTATGGGTGTAAAGGAAAAAGGCTTTACACCTTTTTTTGCGGCTTAAATTTGTTTTCTTTTATGGCGGCATAGTTTCGGGAATAATAATTATTGGCTGTCGGCAAGGCGCGGCGTTGGGCGGGGGCTGTATGGAAAAAAAGTTTGAAATAACACAGCTTTTGGACACTTACGGCGGGCTTTTGTCCGAGCGGCAAAGGCAGGCAGCGGAGGATTTTTATAATTTTGACCTTTCCTTATCCGAGATTGCCGAAAATTACGCGATTACCCGCCAGGCCGTCAATGACGCCCTCAAAACCGCCGAAAAATTGCTTGTTAAGTACGAGGAAATTTTGGGGCTGAGTGGGATACGCAAAAGGTTGGTCGAGGCTTTGGCGGCGGACGAAGGGGAGAGGGTGAGGATAATAGAGGAAATAATGCTTAATGCTTAATGCGCAATGCGCAATTACGTTGTTGTATTTTGAATTATTATCGCCCATGATTGATTGTTAATAGAGCCGCCTCGTGCAAAAGTTCAGCCACCCCGCCCCTGTCAGAGAGGTCTTCGTGGGCACCCCTCAAGAGGGGAATTTAAGCGGTCAGATTTTAAACCGGATTACCACGGAGCTAACTCGCCTCTCTGCGATTTGTCGGCTCGCTCGTTCCCTACTCCTTGTAATGACGACTACTATTCTCTAAAATTACCTTCATTGAGCATTGTGCATTGAGCATTGTGCATTAAAAGAATCACCCCGGCGCTGCGCGCCACCCCTCCGAGGGAGGGGAATTATAAGAGGAGACCCAACATGGCTTCTTTCGGGACGTTAAGCGAAAAGTTAAACCATGTGTTTAACAAAATAAAGGCGCGGGGGAGATTGACCGAGCTTGAAATCAAGATGGCGATGCGCGAAATCCGCATAGCCCTTTTAGAGGCGGATGTCAATTTCACCGTCGTCAAGGACTTTGTTTCCACCGTCGCCGAAAAATCGGTGGGCGAAAAGGTGCTCAAAAGCCTCACCCCCGGTCAGCAGGTAATCAAAATCGTCCAAGAGGAATTGATACAGCTTTTGGGCGGCACGGCGGCGAAATTAGAGGTCGCGTCAAAGCCCCCCACCGTGTATATGATGGTGGGCTTGCAGGGCGCGGGCAAGACCACAATGTGCGGGAAACTCGCGTTAATGCTGAAAAATCAAGGCAAAAAGCCGCTCCTTGCCGCCTGCGACATCTACCGTCCCGCCGCCATAAACCAGCTGAAGGTCGTGGGCAAGACGGTGGGCGCGGAGGTTTTCGAGAACGGTACCGCAAAGCCGCACAAGACCGCCGCCGAGGCAGTTAAGCATGCCGCCAAAAACGGGTTTGATACCGTGATTATCGACACGGCGGGGCGGTTGCATATTAACTTTGAGTTGATGGATGAGCTGTCCGACATCAAGTGCGCCACTGCTCCGGACGAAATTTTGCTGACCGTGGACGCGATGACCGGGCAGGACGCGGTGATCGTCGCCAAGAGCTTTAACGATAAAATAGGTATTACGGGCGTGATTTTGACCAAATTGGACGGCGACACAAGAGGAGGGGCGGCGTTATCCATTCGCGCCGTGACGGGAAAGCCCATAAAGCTGTCCGGTATTGGGGAGAAAATGGGGGACTTAGAACCCTTCCACCCCGACCGTATCGCTTCGCGGATTTTGGGCATGGGCGACGTTTTGACGCTTATCGAAAAGGCCGAACACGCCGTGACCGAGGAAGAAGCCATCAAAATGGAGAAAAAGCTGCGCGAAAACAATTTCACGTTGAGCGACTTTTTAAAGCAGTTCGAGCAGCTTAAAAAAATGGGGAACATGGCGGACATTTTGGGCATGATTCCGGGGGCGAACAAGCTGAAACTGTCGGAGCGGGACTTGGACGAGGGGCGGATAAAGCGGTACAAGGCGATAATCCAGTCCATGACGCCGGAGGAACGTGAAAAACCGGAGATTATCAAGGGGTCGCGACGGAAGCGGATTTCTTTGGGGAGCGGGACAACCATTCAGGAAGTCAATCAGTTGTTGAACCAGTTCGAGCAGACCAAATTAGTGATGAAGAATATGAAGAACAACAAGTTTGGGAAGAGAATGCCGTTTTAGAATGCTCAATGCGTAATGCGTGGTGAAGGATAGAGAATAGAGAAAAGAGGTTAGAGAGGCGGTCGGATTTTAGAATAACAACAATTTTATGCGTTTTCTGATACTATGTCAGACATAAACAGTATGTTTTAGATACTATATCAGATATAAACGGCGCTTAGCAACGCAAAATAAAACAACGCATAACGCACAATGACGGAGAAAATTTATGGATAGAAAATATGACAACAACATAGAAATTGTCGGAAAAAAAGCGGCGGGCTCATCGGCTTTTTATTTTGTCGGCGGCGTGATATGCGCGGTCCTAGGCGTCGGTTGCGTGGTTGGCTTTGTTTATATGGCAAGTAATATCGGCGACACGGCGCAGCTTTTGCCGATGTTCATTGTGGGCGTTTTTATTCTTTTGTGTGGAATCGGCTTGTTGTGTTGGGGAATTTGTATTGTAGCAATGCCAAACGACCTTGTCGCGGTGAAGGGAACTACGATTATTTTATTGAAAAAAAACATAGAAATCAAATTTTTCGATATACAAAGCATTTTGCCAAGACGCGCGCACGCAAGGGGAATCAGTTATTCTTTCGGAACTATTGTTATCAGCTTAAAGGGCGGGGGAGTACATAAGCAATACTGGGTGGCAAACGTTGAAAATGTTGCGAATATC
>WRDI01000050.1 GCA_009783515.1 Bacillota bacterium
TGGTCGGAGAGCTTAGGAGCTTCTGCAACTCGCGCGGCGCGGACTTCATATCGGTCAGCTGCGACAAACCCATAGAAAAAATGCTGTTCGGAGAACTTATGAGGGTAGGTGTAGTTTAGTATGGCACGCATATTGTTTGCCTGTGCGGCATACCTTTTAGGCTGGCTTAAACAAGGCAAACACTAAGCGCGAGGCAGGATAAATAACAAAAATTACCCCTTTCAAGCCATTGTCTTGAAAGGGGGTTTTTAATGTGGGATGTCGACAAGAGGAGGTTTTTAGTTGTTACTTTGACGGCCAAATATAGCGTTTTTGACGGCGTTTTTGCTTGTTTCCCTAAAATATAACCTTCAAATCATTGCGGAAATGGGTCTTATCGGAGCGTGAAAATGCCGATATTACAACCATAGTCGCCAATTGACGTTGTGCTCTAAGGTAACTGAGCGTCGAGGACGCCTTGCCCTAACCCCTAACTTTCGGCTGTCTTGCTGCCAAGGCCTCGTCGGGGCGGGAAATTACGGTGGTCGCCGGCGCATTTTTAAGGGCTTGAGGATTAGATAAAGCAAGCTCGTACAACTCACGTAAAACCTTTATGGCATTATCCAACGTGTCCTTGCTTTCTGTCTCGGTCGGCTCGATCATGAGCGCTTCGTGGACGATAAGCGGAAAGTACATCGTGGGCGGGTGCATACCGCGGTCTATCATCGCCTTTGCAATGTCCATCGCCGACACCCCAGTTTTTGCCTTCAAATCCTCAAGGCTCACCACAAATTCGTGCATACAGTGGCGCCCTTTTTCGGTGGGATACAAATCGGCAATGCCCTTTTTCAAATAATTCGCGTTGGTGACCGCCATAACGGAAGACTCTTTGAGTCCGTCGCCACCCAACGTCAAAATGTAAGCCAGCGCCTTGATATATACCCCGAAATTGCCGTAATACGCGCCGATTTTGCCGATACTGCTTTCCAAAAACTTGAATTCAAATTCGCTGCGCTTGGTCTTGATGATAGAGGGGTTGGGCAAAAAGGGAAAGAGCGCGGTTTTTACGCCTACGGGACCGCTACCAGGACCACCGCCGCCGTGGGGGGTGGAGAACGTCTTGTGGATATTGAGGTGAATGACGTCGAAGCCCATGTCACCCGGACGCGCTATGCCCATAATCGCGTTAAGGTTGGCGCCGTCGTAATACAAAAGCCCGCCCGCGTCGTGGACGATTTTGCCGATTTCCTTGATGTTTTTCTCAAAAAGCCCCAAGGTTGTGGGGTTGGTCAGCATAAGGGCGGCGGTATCGTTTCCGACCAAGGCTTTAAGCGCATCGATGTCCACGCCCTTGTCGGCGTTTGAGGGGACGACGACAACTTCGAAGCCCGCCATAGCCGCGCTGGCGGGGTTTGTGCCGTGCGCAGAGTCAGGGATAAGAATCTTTGTGCGCCCTGTCTGCTTGCGGCTTTTATGGTATGCGTCGATTAGGAGTAGCCCTAAGTATTCGCCGTGCGCGCCGGAAGAGGGCTGTAAGGATATGCCGTCCATGCCAGTTATCTCCATAAGCTGCTCGGACAGCATATACATCGCTTCCATACAGCCTTGCACCGTTTCGACCTCCTGTGAAGGGTGAATTTGGGTAAAGCCGGGAAGGTTTGCCGCTTCGTCGTTCAGCTTGGGGTTGTACTTCATGGTGCAACTGCCCAAAGGATAAAAGCCAGTGTCCACTCCGAAGGCGCGGTTTGAAAGCGCGGTATAATGCCGCACAAGGTCTATTTCGGCGACCTCGGGCAGATTTAAGTCGCCCCTGGTGTACTTGTTTTTAATCGTGTGAGTAGGTACGCGCAGGGGCTTTATGCTCGAGCACCGTTTGCCTTTTTTGGATTTTTCAAAAATCGTTTCCATTTTTTTATTCCTCCTTTTAGAAGTGAAAGAACAGTCGCGCCGCAGTCGCGCAACAGTTGGCTTGCCGCCGAAGGGAGTGTACTTAAGCGTACATGACCGAGGCGGCGAGACAAGCATAGCGCGAATCCGGCGATGAATGTTCTTTCACTATCCCCTCCTTACCGCTTCAATGGCGGCGTCCACATCTTCTTTTTTGACCATTTCGGTAAAACACCATAAAATCTCGTTTTTGTCAAGTTCCAATCCCGCCAAGATGTCGTCCTTTGCCAACCTCTCGATAATTTTGGCGGCCTTTCCCTTGTGGACGGTCACGAATTCGTGGAAAAACTCGCCCTTTATGACATCGCCGTTTTGAATTTCGCTGTATTTGAGCGTCGCTCCGACTTTGACCATTTCCTCCGCCGCATAGTGAGCCATAGACGTGCAAGATGTGGAGACCTCTTTAAGTCCGTTAGGTCCCATGGCGGCAAGGTAGATTCCCGCCGTCAAAGCGCAGTGCGCCTGGTTTGTGCAGATGTTGGAGGACGCTTTTTCGCGGCGAATATGCTGCTCTCTCGCTTGTAAAGTAAGCACATAGGCGCGTTTGCCGTTTTTATCCAAGGTTTCACCAACGATACGTCCGGGCAGACGGCGCATTTCCTTGGCTGTGCAAGCCATAAAGCCGATGTAAGGTCCGCCAAAGCTAAGGGGCAAGCCAAAGCACCCCGCGTCGCCCACGGCAATATCCGCGCCGCATTCGCCGGGGGATTTAAGCAGGGCGAGAGACAAAGGGTTGCAGCCCGTGACAACCTTGCCGCCGCAATCGTGGACGATGCGCACAATTTCCTCCGCGTCCTCGATAAGCCCGAAGTAATTAGGCTGCTCGAAGTAGATGCAGGCGATTTCCTGATTTACCATGCCGCGTAGCGCGTCATAATTAACCAAACCGTCCACAACGGGTAGAGGGATAATCTCCATCCCTTTGCGGCTTAGGTATGTCTTGATGACCGCGGTGGTTTCGGGGTTGATGTTGTCGGGGACAAGCACCTTTTTGCGTTGTCCCTCGCACATAAGTATGCCCTCGGCCGCCGCCGTCGCCCCGCTGAACACGGACGCGTTGCTTACGTCCATTCCCGTGAGCTGACAAATCATGCTCTGGTACTCAAAAATACTTTGCAACACTCCTTGGCTGAGCTCGGCTTGATATGGGGTGTAGCCCGTGACAAATTCGCTGCGCCCCGCTAAGTTTTTGACGGCGGAGGGAGTGTAGTGCCAATACGCCCCCGCGCCCCGCATAATACTGCGGTAAACCTTGTTTTTTGCGGCGAGGTCGGACATGATTTCCATGACCTCCTGCTGGCTTTTGCCGTCCGGCATATTTAGTTTACGCAGCCAAAGGTCCTTATTGATGTCAGCGAACAGTTCGTCGGCGGTTTTTACACCGATGCTTTCTAACATTTGCTTTTTTTCTTCGTCTGTGACGGATAGGTAATTAGACATAGTCTTTTATTTTATACCTCCTTATTTGGTGTGCCGTCGCATATCGGTCTTGCTACGAAGCACGAAGTATACGGGCTACGCATGACCTCGCCTCTCTGATGTTTGCTGACGCAAACATAGAAAATCGCAAGCGATTTGTCGTCTCGGTTGCCGCCTCGGTTACGTACATGAGGTACGCACCCTTGGCGGCAAATCAACTGTTGCCCGTCTGAAGCCCAATCTTCGACGGCTGAAGTAACTTCGCTATACGGTTATATTTTTTGATTTAACCGATTAGTTTCTTGTAATCGTCCTCGCTCATAAGGCAGTCGCACAAACTTTCGAATTCGATTTCGACAATCCACGCGCCCATGGGGTCCTGGTTGACCTTTTCGGGAGCGGCCTCGAGGTCGTTGTTGACCGCCAACACAAAGCCCGTCGCGGGGCAGTTAAGCTCGGAAACCGCCTTGACGGATTCGACGTTCATGAAGGCACGCCCCGCCGCCACCTTCGCGCCCAAAGCGGGAAGCTCGATAAACACGAGGTCGCCAAGCTGCTTTTGCGCGTAGTCGGACAAACCTATTTTGCCCTTTTGCCCGTCCACAAGTATCCACTCGTGCGTTTTTGTAAACATTAACTTTGCCATGATTTTTTTATAACTCCTTTTATATTTTTTATTTTTTATGAATGAAATTGAATGGGATGTTGTAGAATGGAAATGGGATTTTTTTAGTAATGGATGTTTTATAGCAGTAACGGGGTGCCTGCGTAAATTCCCCTCTTGAGGGGTGCCCGCGAATGCTTCCTCGAATTGGGCGGGGTGGAAAACTTAGTTGGCTGGGTGGAGAAACACATTAGTTACATACACATTCTTGTTTTTTTTGCTGTCTTTTTAACATAAAAATTACCAAAATAGCAACATAAGAAAGCAATACCAACATATCGCCCAATATTGAAAATGTACTTGCAATCGGAGGCTTTGCTGTAATTCCCGCATTAATAAGTGAAAATAAAACCGCCAGACATATTGCGGGTATGCTTATGGATAAAAAAATTATCTTAAAACCCAGCATGCCAATCTTATTATTTGACGCCAAAAGGTAAAAAAGCACACCAACAGCAAGTGGTATTAAAACTATTATTGCGAATATCAAGGACATTGAGCCGTATCCAATAAACACATTGTACCAATGATTTTGTTCATAACTGAAAATTACTGATGTTAAAAATATCGCCTGATAAGCTAAAAGTACAAACAGTGGAACCAAAAATAATAAAACTATAATTTTATTTTTATTAGCTTTGTTTTCTTGCATAGTTAGTCTCCTTTACATATTTTTAAATATCAAATTTAAGCTGGGTTGCCACGTCGCTGTGCTCCTCGCAATGACGTGCTGCGCCCTGTGTTTTTTACGCCTTTTTATAGAAAGGTAACGGGACAATCTCTAATTCCAACATTCTGCCCCTTACACTTGCCGCAAGCGGCTTGTCTTTGTACTCATTCAAAACGCGCAACACGGCGATGGGGAAACCGAGGGTGGGGGAGTGGGTGCCGCTTGTTACCGTCCCGACCTCGACCTCACCACAAAACACCTTATCGCCTTCTCTTGCTATGCCCTTTAACACCTTTGCGCCGATTCGGCAATAAGCGGGGACGTGGCTCAATAACGCGGTTTTCCCGATAAAATCCTCCTTGCCCATCTTTATCGCAAAGCCCAAGTCCACCTCGGACAGGGGAATATCCTCGCCCAGCTCGTGACCGTATAAAGGCATTCCCGCCTCAAGCCTAAGCGTGTCGCGCGCCCCCAGCCCCGCCGGAATCAGCCCGAGTTCAGCCCCAACCTCCATAAGATACCCGTATAACTTCATGGCGTCCGCGCCCGCGCAATACAATTCATACCCGTTTTCGCCCGTGTAACCCGTGCGCGAGATCAGGCATTTGACGTCACGAACCGCCACGTTATCCTTAAATGAGTAATACTTGGCGGGCAATTCCTCCTCCACCGTTAGCCTCACCATTATATCCTTATAAAGCGGGCCTTGCAGCGCGATTTGGGCGATATTTTCGGAGATATTATCAAAAGTGACATCGCTTGGCAGGCGGGAGGCAATCCACTCCGCGTCCTTGGCAAGGTTCGAGGCGTTGACGACCAATAGGAATTTTTCGGAATTATACCGATACACCAAAACGTCGTCCACCGCGCCGCCCCTCTCGTTGGGCAGCGGCGAATAGCGCACCTGCCCGTCGTACATCCCGCGGATGTCGTTGGTCAACAGGTAATTGAGGGCGGTTTCCGCGTTTTTTCCGCTGATAATAATTTCGCCCATATGCGAGACGTCGAAAAGCCCCGCCGCTTTCCTCACGGCGTTATGCTCGGCAATCACGCCGTAATTTTCGTACCGCACGGGCAGCTCGTGCCCCGCGAACTCGACCATGTGCCCGCCACGGTGAATGTGGGCGTCGTATAAAGCTGTCTTTTTCATATAAAATCTCCTCTTTTTATAGTGCTCAGTGCTTAGTGCTCAGTGCTTAGTGAAGGATATTTTTAAATTAAAATTGACCTTAACTGAGCACTAAGCACTATGCACTGAGCACTGATAGGGTGCTATTTATTTTGCTTTCGCCGGAATATGCGTCGCCATGCCGTGCACGTCCTCTAACGCCTCGCCCACCGCCTCCATAACCGTGGGGTGGGGGTGGATTACCGCCGCCGCTTCGTGAGCGGTAAACTTTTTTTGGATACAGAGCGCGACCTCGCCAATCATGTCACTGGCGCGAAGGCAGAATAACTCGCCGCCCACCACGACGTCGTTTGCGTCCGTGATAATCTTGACGTAGCCGCGATTAAGCCCGCCGACAATGGCTTTGCCGCTAGCGCCCATCAAAAATTTGCCCGTTTTGTCGGTTTCGCCCGCCGTGGTTTTGCCCACAAGCGCGACCTCCGGCTGGGTATAAATGCACGAAGGGCAGACGGACATATCCATTGATTTTGGTTTTCCCGCGATGATTTCGACCGCCGTGACCGCCCCCGCCGCCGCGTAGTGCGCCAGCTGCGGTCCCCCCGCCGCGTCGCCGCAGGCGTAAATATTGTTGACATTTGTGCGCATATTTTCGTCGACTTCGATATATTTGCCGTAAGTTACCCCCGCGTTTTCTAACCCGCAGTCCAGGACGCTTACCCGTCCCGCCGCCGCAATCACCGCGCCCTCTACCGTCTGTTCGCCGCCCCCGACCTCAATCACCGCCTTATCCTTATAAAGCCGCTTGATTTTTGCCGACGTAATTATTTTAAGCCCGTTCCGTTTTAGAATCATGCCGAGCTGGTTGCTTATATCCGTGCTCAAAGCCCTTAAAATACGCTCGCCGGTCACTATCAGCGTCACACTGCGCCCTATTGACACGAAGTAGGAGGCGAATTCCACGGCGATTACCCCGCCGCCTATTATGACTATATTGTCGTCGTTTATCGGCGCGTTAAGTACGTCGTCGGAGTTTAGCACCTCGTCTATGCCGGGTAGGGGACGGTTTGGGTCAAACTCTTGGGGCTTTGACCCCGTGGCGATAAGTATGTAATTTGTCGTGAGCGCGGTATCGCCCGCCAGCACGGTGTTTTTGTCCTTGATATAGCCCTTTGCGCGGTACAAATCCACGCCCGCGGCTTTTACAAGCGTTTCCACGCCGTTTCTTAGCTGGTTTACAATCTTGTCCTTGCGCTCGTATATTTTGTTTTCGTCTATTTTAACGTCGGCGGCGATGACGCCCATGCTTTCCCACTCTTTGCGGGCTGAAAAGATTTCCGCGCTGTGAAGGAGGGTTTTTGTGGGAATACAGCCGCGGTTAAGGCAGGTTCCGCCCAAATCGCGCTGTTCTATCAAAGCGGTTTTAAGGCCGAGCTTGGCGGCGCGTATCGCTCCCGTATAGCCGCCCGGACCGCCGCCGATTATGGTTAAGTCGTAGTGCATTTTGTTTAAATCCTCCTTTTTGAGGTATCGGGTAAAGGTGGAGTGTCATTCTGTCCCGTCTGCGTAATTCTATCCGTTTATGTGTCATGCCGTTCCTTCGTATGTCATCCTGAGCGAAGCGAAGGATCTTCAAACGAATTTTTTATATAGATGATTAAAGTCCGAATGATTTTTTGTAGTTTTAGGATCCTTCGCTACGCTCAGGATGACAAAAAACAGCATTACAACGATTATAATCCTTCTATGGTTTCACTTTGCATTAAATCTACCCGTACCTAATACCTTCCATAAATGCCACCGCTTCCTCCGCGCCTCGCCCCACCAACTTTCTCTCCATCCTTTCCACCAGTTCCGTGTCCAAACAGTCGCTGTAAATCTTGGCGGCGGTGATTATGCTTTTGCTTAATTTAAGGCGGACGTCGGCGAGCCCCCAGTCGAACCTGCGCTCAAACGCCGCGTCGTAGTATATATCTGTGCCTAAAATGTGCGTTTCGTCGGTAAAAAACAGGTGTTGGCGGGCAAGTAGGGCGCGACGCCCCGGCGCGCCGAGGAAATCGTCGAGGGTATTGTATTCCGCTTTTGCGTTTAATACTTCCTCTGCCACGTGTATGAGCGCGCTTGAAACCGCTTCCTTGGTAATTAAAGGGCATATTTCGGATAAGTTTATCACCCGCGCCGCCACGCTTTGCACGTTCTTGCTTATTAGCTTTAATTTGCTCGCCGTGAGGTACTTGGCGATTTTTTCATAGTCCGATTTGATTAAAATTGTGCCGTGGTGGAGGCCGTACTCGCCCCTGAAAAACGCATTGCCCGAAAACTTTCTGCCGTCTATGGTGATGTCGTTGCGCCCCGTAAGCTGTGCGTTAAAACCGAGTGAATTGACCGCTTTCAGCACTATTTCAAACTGCCGCTTTTCGTCATAGAGGACTTTCGACGCGATAAAACTGTAATTAAGGTTGCCCTTGTCGTGGTATACCGCACCGCCGCCCGTTATCCTCCGCGTGAGCACCCCGCCGTCCGATTTTAAGAGGTCAATATTACATTCAAGATAGGCGTTTTGGTTTTTGCCGATAAAAACGGCGTTATCGTTTGACCACAAATAGAGGATAAACGTATCGGGGGCAAGGATTTCGGTCAGCGCCGCCTCTAACGCTTGGTTGCAGTGTGCGTCGTACCCGTCGGCTGTGTAGATAAGTAATTTCATGCTTTAGCCCAATTCTTCTCTTGTTTCTACAAACGCCTGTACGCATCTGTCGATGTCCGCTTTTGTGTGCGCGGCGGATAATTGCACCCGTATCCTCGCCTTGTCGCGCGGCACCACGGGGAAGTAAAAGCCGATGACATAAATCCCTTTTTTAAGCATCATTTCGGCGTATTTTTGGCTTTTTACCGCGTCGTAAAGCATTACGGGCACAATCGCGTGTCCCGCCCCCGCCAAATCGAAGCCGTTTTTTGCCATTTCCGCCCTGAAATACGCGGCGTTTTCCATCACCTTGTCGCGCAAAACGGTGGACGCGGAAAGCATTTCAAGCACCTTGAGAGTGGCGGCGCATATCGCCGGCGCAACCGTATTAGAAAACAAATAAGGGCGACTTCTCTGCCGCAAAAGACTGATAATTTCTTTGCGGCCGCTGGTAAAGCCGCCGCTCGCGCCGCCCAAAGCCTTACCGAACGTGCCCGTGATAACATCGACGCGCCCCACAACGCCGCAGTGCTCCGCGCTGCCGCGCCCCGTCGCCCCCACAAAGCCGCTCGCATGGCTGTCGTCAACAACAACCAAAGCCCCGTATTTGTCCGCCAAATCGCACACGCCTTTAAGGTTGGCGATAATGCCGTCCATCGAGAAAACGCCGTCGGTGACAATCAGCTTCTGCCTCGCGCCCTCGCTGTCGGCGGCAATCAGCTGCGCCTCCAAGTCCTCCATGTTGTTGTTTTTGTAGCGGTATCTTTTTGCCTTGCTTAACCTTACGCCGTCGATAATGCTGGCGTGGTTTAATTCATCGGAAATTATCGCGTCGTCGGCGGTGGTTATCGTTTCAAAAAGCCCGCCGTTAGCGTCAAAGCAGGAGGAATACAAAATCGTGTCCTCCGTCGACAGGAATGCGGACACCGCGTCCTCCAATTCCTTGTGGACGGTCTGGGTGCCGCAGATAAAGCGTACGCTACTTAACCCGTAGCCGTACTTGTCATAGCTCGCTTTTGCGGCGGCGATAACGTCGGGGTGGCTGGACAGCCCAAGGTAATTGTTGGCGCAAAAATTGAGGACGCCCGTCGTCTTTGTGGTGTCCACGATATTGGACTGCTTTGTGGTGATGATTCGCTCGTCTTTCCACAGCCCCGCCGCTTTGATTTCGTCCAATGTTGTTTGGACAATGTTTTTTGTGATGTCGTACATGGTTTCTCCTTTTAATGCGCAATGCTCAATGTCGGTCAAATTTAATAAAATTTGTTTTTTATCGGTTGCCGTGGATTTGCGTTTTTTGTAGGGGCGACACATCGGTCGTCCGCATAAATAAAAATCCGCTTGTTTTGCTCGTCCCCGTACTTTTTTCGGACGACCAATGGTCGCCCCTACTACGCTGTCCGCTCTAAAACTTAACATTTTGAACGGCGTCTTTTTGCGCCAA
>WRDI01000051.1 GCA_009783515.1 Bacillota bacterium
ACAAAAACAACGCGGACTTGTCCGCACCACGGGCAACGACCGCTGTCAACAAGTGTTCCCCCTGTTTTTTGACGCCTCTATCCTCAAAAATTTCTCGCCGCCTAAAAACGCCGGAGTTTTGAAATTAAGGCTAATTTTGAAATTAAGGCTAATCTTAAGTGATAGTCGCAATTCTGCTTATACCATAAACCTTAAACCCCGCATTCCAAACTCCTTTCCATATCTTACTATCCCCGCTAAAGTATAATTGTGTTTTGTTTTCCTGATACTATTGTTGCGGATGATACTGTCAAGCCGTAATAAAAAAGGAGAAAACAAAAATGGAGAACAAAAATAACGCCAAGGCTTGCTCTAACTGTGCTACCAATAAAGCCGAAAACACCAACACCACCAAAGCGGCAGGAAGTAGCAAACCCAAAAAGAGTTCGACCGGCAAAACAAACAAAACCACCAAGAAGTAGGAATTTCTGATTTTTTATAACAAAAATAAATAAACGACTTCCCGAGCTACTTTTATTTAAACATGACCTTAAAAGCATTGCGAGGGAATTTCCAAGGGGGAACACAATCAAAAGTGTTCTTCCTTTGGCGTCCGTTTACACCTCAAAAATCAAGATTTTTGGAGACCCCGGGGACATTTTTGGGGCGTTACAAAAGTGCCAACACATCAGAGATTTCTCAGCTTTATGTACCCCTCTATCAGTCCTGCGGTACTGATATGTACTTGATTTGAGAACGACAGCTTATTTAATATCCGATACAACGCGCTGATTCCGTAGGGGAGGACGAGGGCGCGTTTTTCTTCTATAAAAGGGTAGGCGGCGACGCGCTGTTTAACGTCCATGGCAAATAAGGTTTTAAGAGCTGTTAATATCTCGTCCGCGCTTATTTTTGTACCAGAAAGAGTTTTGGGAACAAATTTCGCCGTTTTTTCGTTGTCTGCTTTGACGTCGTTTTTCATCGTGTTCACTATTCCCGCAAGATAGAGCGCCGTGCCGCCTATCGCGTATACCTTTCCTTTACATTGTGGGGAAGAGAAGTCTAAAACGGCGTCAATATAGTCAAAAATGTGGGATAAGTCAAGGTTTTTCTCGTCTTTTCCGAAAATATTATAAAGCGCGACCGAGCCTATTTTCAGACTGACGGAGAAGTCGAGAATAAATTTTTCGCTTGAAAATTCGCCTTTCGCTTTTTGATTATCCGCCAAATCGTGAGTTATGCTTCCACTTGATATTTCACTGCTTGCCCCGCCCACGTCGATAACTGTTTTGAATTCTTCGCCGCCGCAGCCCAAAAATCCGCATAATGCTTCGGTTTTTCCATCAATTATGTCTGCGGCGAGCCCTAATTTGTCAAGGATAAGGTCGGCAAGGGTGTTGTCCCGCCGCATTGCCTCCGTACCGAAAATCGTTACCTTTTCGCCCGCATTTACGGCTTTCAAACAAAAAGCGGCGACCGCACCAAAAGTTTCGCTTGTCGCCTTTTCGTTATTATCAAGTGCCAGCAGGGTGACGGCCGTCCTTGTTTGCCCTGTCTTTTGCAGGTACAGCTTAACCGAGCCGCTGCCTATGTTAATAATTGCCATTGAATTAACTCGTAAACGCCGTTTCGCCCTTGCCTTTCATATTCAGCTCCTCGCGAGCATAGCGTGTGACGTATTCCTCGCTTTGCTTATAGTCGATTTCGCCCTCGTTGGACTCGTACTGAGCTAATTTCGCGGCAAGCTCCTCTTTCAGCCACTTGCTTTGAGCCTCGGCTTTGGCGATTTTGACAAAATTCATAATCATGGCGGCGGCTAAAAACACGATGAAAACTATCGCCGCCACGGTGATTATCCTAAAAATTTTCGCTTTTTCCTGCATTTTTATTGTTCCCCTTTTTGGCTCGAAAAGATTTTGACATACGGTATGGAGTTCGGAAAGTGGAGGGTGGAGCTGAGGTTGGGGTTTTAGATAAGTTTGGATTGTTGCAACGATATTTAATAAATATTTAGCCTTGTTTCGCACCAAATCGTTGTGTATTACAATTTGGCCTCAATTTCACTTTCCATACTCCATATTCTACATTTATTCATTATACTATATTTAAAATAAAATTTCAAGAAATTTTTTGTAGTTTATCAGAAAAACATTTGACACTGACGAAACAAAGATATATACTATGCGATGTTCTGCAAGAATAAACATAAAGTTTATAAATGCTTAACTCTCTAAACACTAAGTTTAGGGTTAGTGGACAGTGGCCAATAAAAGTATAGATTAGAAAAGGGGAAAGGATAAAGGGTAGAGGGATGCTCAACTATTTAAAAATAAGGTTTGACCATACCTGATACCTTGTACCTGATACGAAACCATGCAAATCGGAGTTATGATAAAGGAATTGCGCCTTAAGAAAAACCTGACGCAGGAGGAGCTTGCCGACCGCTGCGAGCTTACCAAGGGTTTTATCAGTCAGCTTGAGAACGACCTTAATTCGCCCTCTATCGCGACGCTGACCGATATTTTGAACGCATTGGGAATAAGTTTGAGCGATTTTTTTAGCCGTGTCGAGGAGGAAAAGCTGGTTTACACTCCCGCCGACTGTTTCGAAAAAGCAACGGACGATACTTTGATAACATGGCTTATTCCCACGGCGCAAAAAAACATGATGGAGCCGATTTTGTTTGAAATAGAGCCCGGTGCGCGCACCGACGCGGATCTGCCGCACGATGGCGAAGAATTCGGGTACGTATTAGCGGGCAGAATAAAGATAACGGTCGGCGCGAGCGAGGAAACGGCGAATAAAGGAGACAGCTTTTATATCCGTTGCGGACGCAGTCATTTTATGGAAAACGTAGGTAAGGAAAAGGCGCGAGTGTTATGGATTTCCTGCCCACCTAACTTTTAATGCTAAATGCGCAAGGCTCAATGCTCAATGAAGGATATATTTATTTTAATTATTATTGTGCCCTGAATATGAAGCATTGTCCGCTCGAAATTAACACAACCGCCATTGCGCATTGAGCATTGCGCATTGAGCATTGGAACTGCTATGGAAAACGGAAAGAAAAAACTGGACAAGGTCATAGAGATATTCGGCGTATGCAAGGTTTATGACGGCGTTACCGTGGTGGATAACATGAATTTGTCCATTAAGCGCGGCGAGTTTGTTACGCTTTTGGGGCCGTCCGGTTGCGGCAAAACCACTCTTTTGCGCATGATTGCGGGCCTTACCGACCCCACCCAGGGCAGAATTTTTTTGGACGGGATTGATGTGACTGACCTCCCGCCGCATAAAAGGCAAATTAATACCATTTTCCAAAAATACGCACTTTTCCCGCATCTAAACGTGTTCAAAAACGTTGCCTTCGGGCTTAAACTCAAAAAAATTGAAATACAAAACAAGGACAAAAAGGGTAATGCAAAGTTTCGTCACCATACAAGGGCGGAAATGAAGCAAAAGGTGGAAGCCGCCCTTAAACTTGTGGGGTTAGAGGATTACGGGCATCGCGACGTAAACAGTTTGTCCGGCGGGCAACAGCAGCGTGTGGCAATAGCCCGCGCCCTTGTATTAGAACCCCGCGTATTATTATTAGACGAGCCGCTTGGCGCGCTAGACCTTAAAATGCGCAAAGAAATGCAATCGGAGCTCAAAAAAATGCACAAACAGTCGGGCATCACCTTCGTTTACGTTACGCACGACCAAGAAGAGGCTTTAACGATGAGCGACAACGTGGCGGTAATCAAGGACGGAGCGATTCAGCAGTATAACACTCCGCAAAAGATTTACGACGAGCCGAGCAACGCCTTTGTGGCGGACTTTATCGGCGAAAGCAACATTTTGTCGGGGATTATGCGCGGCGATTTTTCCGTTGAATTTTTGTCCACAAAATTCCAATGTATGGACAAGGGCTTTGGCAAAAATGAAACGGTAGACCTTGTGATTCGCCCGGAGGACATCACCATTTACCCCGCGGGCGACAAAAGGGGACAGCTTGCAGGAAGGGTGGTTTATTCGGTTTTTAAGGGCACTTTTTACGAGATGGAGGTGCTTGTCGAGGACTATCAATTTACCGTGCAAAGCACGACAAACGCCAAGGCGGGAAGCGCAGTACTCCTTTACATCGCTCCCGACGGCATCCATATCATGAAAAAAGTGCGGACGATAAACACCTACATCACCAAGGTTACGGGCGAAAATACCGTCGAAATTTGCGGCGGTGACTTCGAATTTATCAATAATAAGGGCTTTGAGAGAGGTGACTCCGTGCAGGTCAGCGTGGCGTTCGACAAAGTGGAGCTTACGGACGACGAAGAGGACGGTGTAATTGGCGGCAATATCGCCCAAAGTCTGTACAAGGGCAAGTATTATCAGGTACAGGTGTACACGGACGACGATCAGGATTTTTTTGTGGACACCGCCGACGAATGGGACAACGATGACCGCGTGGGGATTAGGATAAAGCCGGAGGACATTTTGGTGGAAAAATACGCCGAGGGAGGAGAGGATGAATAACGAAAAATTGTCTTTGTCCCCGCAGAATGTGATTCCACCGCAAATCCCGCCGTCTTTACCGCTGTCGGAGGAGGAAAGGAAGGCGCAAAAACGGCAGAACCACAGGATAAAGTTGCAAAAGGCGTTAAGGTTTAAGCAAAAGAGGCTATCTTTCCCTTATGCGCTGATCGTGGCGGTATTTGTGATAATCCCGTTGATTATTATGATGGTTGACGCTTTCAGGGAGCCGATATACGAGACGATCGAAGGGGTTAAAACGATAGTGGGGTATTCGCTTACCTTTGGCAATTTCGACAGATTTTGGGCGATGGGCAAAGACACCCTTAATTTTTGGAAGTCGATAGGCAACACGTTTTTGTTAGCGCTTTTGACCACCGTATTTTGCCTGCTCTTAAGTTACCCGCTTGCTCTTGCGCTTAACCGCGTCAAAAGCGGCAGAAAGGCAATTTTGGTTATGCTTTTTGTCGCGCCCATGTGGATAAACTCGCTCCTACGGATTTATGCCCTTAAACTTCTTTTTTCCAACGTGGAGTACGAGGGGTTTTGGTTAGTTTTGCTTGGCATGGTGTACGACTTCTTCCCGTTTATGCTGCTGCCCATATACGTCAGCCTGTCCGGAACAGATACGTCTTATTATGAGGCGGCGGCGGACCTCGGAGCCTCGCCCGCCAAAACCCTTTTGAGCGTGAAATTGCCGCTTAGTAAGCAAGGCATAGTCAGCGGGATAATCATGACGTTTATGCCCGCGATGTCCACCTTTGCAATAAGCCGCATAATGTCCTCAGGCAAATTATTTTTATTCGCTAACGTAATCGAGGAGGTTAGTTTGCAAAAAGCGGTAACAGGGACGGGCTCGGCTTATTCGATGGTGCTGTTGTTGATAGTGGCGGTCACGTTTTTTATCGCCAACCGTTTCACAAGCGTAAAGGGCGAAGCGCGTGCGGAGGGCGTACTATGAAAACAGCCGTCAAAAATAAAAGCGGGCGCAGTTTGAACCAAAAAAATATGAGGAAAATAATAAACGCCGGCTTTATCGCGCTTATGTTGACGTTGACGTATATCCCCATAATAATGATTGTCATTTTTTCGTTCACCCAGAGCCGGAGCTTTGGCGATTGGAACAGCTATAAATTCACCTTTGCGTTGTTTGAGGAGCTTTTCGAGGATGCGGAAATAATGCGGAGCCTTGGCAATTCGCTGTTTATCGGGCTTGTCGCTTCGCTTTTAGCCACGGTTATCGGTACTTTCAGCGTGATAGGTCTGTTTTACAGCAGAAAAAAAATACGCGCCGCCATAGAGTATTCGGGACAGATAACTATGTTTAACGCAGACATTGTCACCGCGCTGTCCATGGCGGTATTCTTTGCGTTTTTAAGCATTAAAAGCGACTATGTCAGACTTATACTCGCGCACACCGTTATCTGCCTTCCCTACGTAATAATGTCCATAATGCCGCGGCTGTATCAGCTCAATCCCAATGTGTACGAGGCCGGCTTAGATCTTGGCGCGCCGCCCGCGAGAACGTTACTTACGGTGATACTGCCCCAGCTTATCGGCGGCATGATAGCGGGCTTTGCCCTCGCCTTCACCATAAGCATGGACGACTTTACTATCACAATGTTTGTCAGCAACCTCGACACCATACCCACCTATCTTTATACAAAACTCAGACTCAAGAGCATTATGCCTCAGTTGCGCGCGCTTTCCGCTGTGCTTATGGCGGCGGTCATGGCGGTCTTAGCAGCCGTTAATATATTTTCCGCCAGAAAAAACAAAAAGTCGCAAAAGCTTGCGGCGCAAAACAGAGTATAATCAGCCTAAAGCTGTTTTACTATAAAAAACAAAAAAAGGAGAAAGAGAAATGAAAACAATCAAAAAGATACTCTGCATGGTTATCGCCGTGTGCATGGTTGCGTCGGTTTTCGTCATTTCAAGCGCGTGCGTTCCGCGCGAGGAAAGGCTGATCATCCGCAATTGGGGCGAGTATATGGACGAAGCCGAGTGGAGGGGCTTCGAGGACTGGTATAAAGAAAAGACCGGCGGCAAAAGGGTGAAGGTCGATTACGGCGAGTTCGACATAAACGAAACGCTTTATAAAAAGCTTGTCGACGGAAGCGACTACGACCTTGTTTGCCCATCGGACTACATGATCGAAAGATTGATCGGGGAAAAAAGGGTACAGCCGCTTTGGGCGGAAACACAAGAAGTCCTGAAAAAAGCGATAGACCCTAACGTACAGGAATTTGCGCAGGCTTTCGACCCTGATTTGGAGTACAGCATGCCTTATCTTTGGGGAACTTTGGGCATAATGTACAACGCCGAAGCGCAAAACCGCACGCCCGAAGCGAATAAAGCGCAAACCGCACAAGTTATGTCCTCGTGGACCGCACTATGGGACGCGCGCTTTGCCGGCAAAATTTATATGAAGGACAGCCCACGCGACACCTATACTGTCGCTAAGTTGTACGAAAATAGCGAGGCTTTGCTTGCCGCCGCCGATGAGTTTGGCGTGGAGAGCGATGAATATAAGGCGATATTAGAGCCCATTTTCACAGCTACTACGCAAAAGAGCCTGGACGACGCCGAAGCCTTACTTAAGGCGCAAAAAGCGTCGGGCGTTCTCAAGGGGGGTTATGACGTGGATATGGCGAAGGACGAGCTTTTGCGTGACATTGACGGCAGTAAGGGGTACTTCGGAATGTTTTGGTCGTGCGACGCGGGCTATATCATGAACGGCGACGAGGACAAGGGCGCCAACCGCAATCTGCGCTATGTTGTGCCCGACGAGGGTTCCAACGTTTGGGTGGATGGCTTTGTTATTCCCAAAAACGCCGTGAACGTGGAGGCCGCTAATCTCTTTATCCAGTATCTTTGCGAAAAGGACGTCGCGTACGCCTGTATGGATTACGCGGGTTGCACTTCCGCCGTGTGGGAGGCCGCCGAGCAGTACAGAGAAGACATGGAAGAAGACGAGGACGGATTTTTTGATAACGCGCCCGCAGGCTTTAGGGAAATGTATATGGATATGATGTTCCCGCCCGAAGATGTGCTTGCACGTTGCAGGATTATGAAGGACTTTAACGACCTTAACGACGCCCTTACCGATATGTGGATAAATGTCAAGCTGTCATAGGCCTGTTCTTAAGGACGTATTTTATGTCCGATTTTGAATTTGACGCAATAGTGATAGGAGCCGGTCACGCGGGGATAGAAGCGGGACTGGCTTTGTCGCGTCTAAACAAACAAACACTTGTTTTGGCGATTTCCCTTGAAAGCATCGGGTTTATGGCGTGCAACCCGAGCATAGGCGGCACGGCGAAAGGGCATTTGGTGCGCGAAATAGACGCTCTGGGTGGAGAGATGGGGCGCGCCGCCGACAAAACGTTGCTACAACTGCGGATGCTTAACAGCTCCAAGGGCTTTGCCGTTCAATCTTTACGGGCACAGGTGGACAAGTACGCCTATCACCGCTATATGAAAAGCGTTTTGGAAAAACAGCCGAATCTGCATTTGCGGCAGGGCGAGGCGGCCCGAATAGAAAAAACGGAAAACGGCTACAAAGTGCGGACAAAATATTTAGATTATTACGCACCCGCCGTAGTTTTTTGTTGCGGCGTTTATCTCAATTCCAAGATTTTATTGGGCGACAAAATAGAAGAAAAGGGACCGTCAGGCTTTATGCGAAGCGAGGAGTTGTCACAAAGTTTGACGAAATTAGGACTAAATTTACGCCGTTTTAAGACGGGTACCCCCGCCAGAATTAAAAAAAGCACAATCAACCTTGATGTTTTAGAGCGGCAAAAGGGCGAAAAATTAGATTATAGCTTTTACGGGCTGTCAAATAAGGTGAATTACGACAAAACCGAGTGTTATTTGGGGTATACAAACGCCAAAACGCATGAAATAATCGCGGAAAACATAGGGCAGACCCCCCGCAAACTGGGCAACACGGAGGGGATTGGCGCGAGGTACTGTCCTTCCATAGAGGATAAAATCGAGCGTTTTAACCGCGAAAAGCACCAGTTCTTTTTAGAGCCGGAGGGCGAAAACACAGAAGAAATGTACGTTCAGGGCATATCCACCGCCCTCCCGCCCGCCGTACAGTTTGAGATGTATCGCAGTATCAAAGGCTTTGAAGGCTGCGAGATTATGCGCGACGCCTACGCCATTGAATACGACTGCGTAGACCCGCTTGAGCTCACCCCCGCACTGATGTTAAGGGGCAGCGGCGGACTGTTTTTTGCGGGGCAAATCAACGGCACCAGCGGCTACGAGGAGGCGGCGGCGCAGGGCCTCATTGCGGGTATTAACGCCGCGCGGTATTTGGATAAAAAGCCGCCCTTTGTGCCCACGCGCGATAATTCCTACATCGGGGTAATGATTGACGACCTTGTGACCAAGGGTACGGACGAGCCGTACAGGATGATGACTTCGCGCGCGGAATATCGTTTGGCTTTGCGGCAGGACAACGCAGACTTGCGCCTCACTGCGGCGGGGCGGGAGATAGGGCTTGTGAATAACGCGCGGTATAAAAAATATTTGAAGAAAGTTGGGGACATAGAAAAAATACAGACGATTTTGGACGCGAAAATTGTTGTAAGCGGGAATAATAATTCAAACACAAATAACAATTTTGACAGGAGAAAGGCTGTGGATGATAATGTCCCCGCAAACGAAAAAAACTCCGCTTTTAAGGGGAGTTTGCGGCAATATGTGAAAAAGTACGACGTGGAATTGTGCGACATTCGCGCCATTGATTGTTTGAAAGGTTTTTCGACCGAAGCGCTCCGCGAAATATTTATCCGCCTGCGCTACGGCGGGTACTTAGAGCGCGAAAACCGACTGCGCCGCGAACAGTCAAGATTGGAGGATATGCTTTTGCCGGAGGGCGTCGATTATGCTGCTCTGGGCGGACTGCGAATAGAGGCAATCGAAAAACTAAATAAAATCCGCCCCCGCTCGGTTGGTCAGGCAAGCCGTATAAGCGGCGTCACCCCCGCAGACATCAGCGTCCTGATAATAAGGCTAAAAAGCGAAAAGCCGTAGGGCATGACACCCCCGATGACCAATAAATACATTTCGTAACAAAACTCTGATTAGGGATTTAAGATTAGCCTTAAATTCAAAACTCCGGCGTTTTTAGGCGGCGAGAAATTTTTGAGGATAGAGGCGTCAAAAAACAGGGGGAACACTTGTTGACAGCGGTCGTTGCCCGTGGTGCGGACAAGTCCGCGTTGTTTTTGT
>WRDI01000052.1 GCA_009783515.1 Bacillota bacterium
AGCCGCGCCGTGATTTCGTCCGCCAAAATCAATTTTGGATAAGAAGTGAGCGCGGCGGCGATTGCGACAAGCTGTTTTTCGCCCCCCGACATCTTGTCCGTGCGCGAGGACAGCAGGTGCGTTATCCCACAAAGAGCGGCGATAAAATCAATACGCCTTTTGATTTCCGCGCGGGGTACGCAAAGGTTTTCGGGCGCAAAAGCCAATTCGTCCGTGACATAAGGGGCGAACAACTGTGTTTCGGGCTCCTGAAATATGACCGACATAATACCAAACCGCCGCGCAATAGAGAGTGTTTGCGTATTTTCGCCGTTAAGTAAAACCTCGCCCTCCGCTTTTAAATTTTCCTGAGAAAGCGCGGCGATATGCTTGATAAGGGTGGATTTCCCCGCGCCGTTTTTACCGCTAATACCCAATATTTCGCCCTTTCCCACGCAAAAATCAAGCCCGCGAAAAAGCGTCCGCTCGCCAAAAGCCAACGATAAATTTTTAACTTCTAACACGCTCATATCAATATTCAACCCTGATTTCCACGACAGATTTCAGTCTTCCTTGACTGAACTCGTCCGACGCCTTAATGAATACATAAGTACCGCCGTCCTCCTCGGGATAGGTCGAACCGCTGGGCTTTATCCCCCGCACAAAAGCCTTGCCGCCGTACTTAACGGCGATAAAAAGCTCGCCCTCTTTGTACAAATTTGAAAGCGGAAAAACCCCCGTAGTCATTCCGTCGTACGCCCGCAGCGTCACCGCTGTTACTCTTGACACGTCCGCGCCCATCGCCGCCAAAACGTCCTTAAGCTCAAACCCCTCGTATTCGCGGTGAATCGGCTCCTTGCGGCTGGGCTTATAGATTGCGTTAAACCGCTTTAATTCCACCTTCTCGAAAAACTCGTCAAGAGAATGGACGCCAATTTCCTCCCCGCCAACGGCAAACCTGATTTGGTTCTTCTCAAATAAAACGCGATACGGGTCGTTTTCTTTCAGCAAAAGCCACAGCCCCGCCCCGAAAGCGGCGGCGGTGAGCATGACGATTGTTATTGCGATTATGGCGGTTTTACTCAGTTTTTTCATAAGCAGTTACCCCACTTTTAATGCTCAATGTCGGTCGCGTTTTTTCCATGCGTATCAATACTTATCATTCAAGGCACATTACTTAAATTTGTCCTTCATTGAGCATTCAGCATTCAAAAACATAGTACGGCACAAACATATCCCCGGGCATAAAAAGCGCGTGATTTCCCACCGTTACGCCCCCCTCGTCAAGGGTAATATGCCCGTGGTCGGGGACAATAATCAGCCGCCCTTTAAAGCCCTCTATCAATTCCTTAATATACCCCTCAATCTCTAAAATTTTTGCCAGCGATTGCTCGCTTTGCGGCGAAAACTCGTGATTGACAAGGTCGATATCCTTAAAATGCACGAATAAGAGGTCGGGATTTTCGCCCCTTTTCGTCAATGCCTTGTTTTTGACCGCCAAATCGGTTTCGCCCGCCAAAATAGGCTGAATGTCGGGCGTGCCGATTACGTTGCTTGTACCCAGAATATATGCGGCGGTCCTGCCCTTTTGTTTGACGTAGGTAAAAATATCGGGCACAAGCGGCGTCTTGAACAAACCCGTCGTAACCCCCGTCTCGCGCGGGGTTTTGCCCGTCAGTATCGCCGCAGTCGCCACCTGCGTTTTGGCGATATGCGTGGACGCGGCGAATTTGTACCCCGATTTTAAAAGTGTCAATTCGTCCGCCCACCTTCTCACTTGCTCTAACGACAACCCGTCGGCAAGCACGGTAATAACCTTTCGGTTGCCGTCTATCGCGTCCTTCATGGCGTAGTATGCGTCTCCCACAAAGTTATCCGCCCCGCACAAAAACCCAAAAACGGGGCTTGTGTTATTTTTATAATAAATCCTGCCGTTTTTCCATGTCAGGGGGGCGGCAAGGTCGGCTTTTTCTATACCGAAATCGTCAAAGTATGCGTATATCTTGCTTTCGTCCTCTATAAAATCGCCCACATTTATGGCTTTTGGGTTGCACCTTGCCGCCTTATACTTATATCCCGTCTCCGCGTCGGTTTTTATCGATTCGTCGGGAGCGGAATAAAAAGCGAGTTTGGTTTCGCCGAAAGAATAGCCGTCAAAGCCGTAAGGGTAAAGCACGCGAAAATCGTCCAGCCCCCCGCAAATCACGGTGATGTCCAATATGTTTTTTATGCCGGCCACGGCGGGGTGCTTGGGCGCGGATAGGTTTATCCCTCCGTCCTCGTTTTTATACAGCATACAAAACTTAGCGTCCGCGCCGTCAATCAGCGCGGAAGTGCCGTTGTTTTTGCCCTGTCCGTCGTTTTTTGCTGAAATCAGCAGTTTATAATCGGCGGCGCGGGGCGTTATCTTTTTTAATGTCTCGTCAAGCGGCGTGTCCCCGTTTATCGTTATCTCAATAAATTTTTCGACAATATCGCCATTGAGGAATATACTGTAAGACGGCACACAAGAGGTAAAAAATGACGTAAAAAAACACACTACTAACAAAAGAAAAATTGCGTAAAATCTTTTCATAAATCATATCTCTCCTTCTGTATTCTGCATTACCTCAAGCGGCGACGCCGATTCCACCACATAAGACGGAGTTTTTTCCGCCGCCGCCACTTCTCCGGTAATCTTGCTTATCAATCCCGACTTGTCCGCGCTTTTGTACACCAAATAACCCAAAACGCCGCCGACCGCGCCCGAAAACGCGGCAGAGCCAAGCAAAAATACCGCTATTGCAAGGCTGCCCAAGTTCAAAAATAAGGAATCAATCACCCTAAAGTACAAAATGTCGCTGCCTATCGTTCCCGCGACGTTGGCTAAACAGCAGGCGGCTATGAAATGGATAATATTGAATTTCCCGCTCCGCGAGAACAAAAAAACGATTTCTACAATCAGCGCGGGTATCATGTAAATCGGAAACGTCCACGCGCCGTGCCCCCCGGGCATTCCCGTAATAAAAAGCGTCAGGCTTTGTGTCAGCGTCATCAAAAGCGCCGCGCCGCGTTTTTTGACAAGCCCCAAAGCAAGCGGCATCCAAAGCATATACAGTCCGCCCGCCAAAGACCCCCCCGGTATTCCGAGGGGGGTAGCGATAAAGCCTATCAGCATTTTTACCGCGACCTTAAAGGCGACGGCAAGCGCGGTAAGCATGGCGATAAGCAAAAGGTCGTATACCGAAAAGGCTTTTAAAAATCTTGCACGTTTTTCCATAAAACTTATCAATTTTTATGCGTTAAATGTGATTTTAGAAACCAGTTTTATTACCTGTTGACCCGTTACCTCTTCTGTCGACGACGGGACAAACCTTGGACCGCTGCCGTCATTCGGAGAGGCGGAAACTATACTGACCGTAATCCACGCGTCCGCAATACTGTTTGTGGAGAATATTGCAGGCATATTGTCGGACGTATCGACCGTCAAACCGGTAAACGCGGAAAGCACGATACCTTCGTTCGCCAAAAGCGCCGCCAGGTTAAACGCGACATAGCTGCGGCCTTGGTTCGGTTGGGTATTATCAAGTACAGTGGAGGTAAGCCCCCTGAAGCTGTCGTTGGTTATCGTCCCCAAAAGGACGCCGCCCTGCCAAATCTCGATATTGACCGTCAGCCCCGCGGGAAAGTCCGACGGCATTTCGGCGGTTTCTTGCTTGTTAAAGGTGATTTTTGCGGTTAGTTTCGCCACACGGTTGCCCGCTAAACCTGCCTCGGACGAGGGTATAAATCTGGGACACTCGAAGTGAACGGGCGTCAATGTCGAACTGCTGACGGCAATAAAAGCGTCCTTAATTTCCGCTCCCGTATATTCCGTTTTAAAGCTGTCGGTGGCTTCGACCGTAACGCCGTCAAACGCGCCGGTCGCTAAGCCTTCGTTTGCCAAAAGTTCGGCAAGGCTGAAGGCGGTATATTGGCGGCTGGGAGTGCTTGTCAGCAGAGTTGAACTCAGTCCCCTAAAACTGTCGTTTGTTATCGTTCCCAACTGCGTGTCTCCGCTAAAAATCCCAATGTTGACCGTCAGCCCCGCGGGAAAATCTTCGGGCATAGGCTGCGGCGCGGTAAAGGTAATCCTAACGACCGTCTTCGCCACCTGATTGCTACCCACTCCCTCGCCCGACGAGGGGACAAACCTCGGACCGTCCACGTCCGCGCCCGCAAGATCGGGGCTGCTTACCGTAATCCATGCGTCCGCAACATTGCTTATAGCGTAAGAGGTAACAGCACTGTCCGACGACCTTACCGAAACGCCGGTAAATTCGCCTGCGGTTATCCCCTCGTTTGTCAAAAGTCCAGCAAGATTGAACGCGACGTATTTGCGGCTGGGGGTTTTATCAAGCAATACGGAGGACAGCCCTTTAAAACTTGTATTGGTTATTTTGCCCAAGGCTTCGGCATTTTTATAGACCTCGATATCCACCGTCAGCCCCACGGGGAAGTCGGCTTTGACGCCAAAGGACTTGACGACCGCGCTTGTACCTCCGTAGGTCAAAATATAATTCCCGCCCTCTTTCTTAATTGTCGCGGCGGAAAATTCGGACGCGAGAATGTCGATTGCGCCCCCGTCCGTTTCTATGGTGTACAAGGCGACCGCGGGAATTTTAAGGACTTCAACCAGTTTGGACATAGCAACCGCGCCGCTTTGCGCGTGCATCCCCATAAACAAATCCATGCTGACCAGCGCGTTACCTTTGATGTTTGCGGCATACACGCCCTTGACCTTCATGCCGGAAAGCATACCTTTTTTGTAAAAAACTGGGGCGTTTTCAACGGGAACAGCCTCCGTCGTCGAGCCTTCCTTGTCGGTATAGACCAAAAACGCGTCCTTATACACGTTATATTCGTTGGCGATAATCTTACCGTCCGTGGCATAGATATATGCGACATCGGCCGCGGCGGCAGTCATTATTCCAGTTTCCGCATGAAGGAGTTTGGCAAAGCTGATGCCCTCATAAATATGCGAGCCTTCCGTAAACTTATCGTAATAATCCGCGGGCAATGTTTCCATAAGCCGCACGTTATTGATTGCGGGCGCTGACAACACGATATCGCCAAAGGTAATCTTCTTTAAAAACTTTATCCAGGTGTTTTTAGGCTGGACCGAAAGCACGGCGCGAAGCGCGCCCGACTGCGAATCGGGAGTCAAAACCTCGCCCTGAAACTCTAAAGCGATTATTATTTTTGACCCCGTTTCGCCCTCGCCCGTCCTAAAATTCGCGGAAGAAAGCTTGACGTACCCGTCCGTAGCGAAAAAAGTCATAGACAAAAAGTCGTTTGAGGATAACTCTATACCCTTAAACGCCAATACGTCGTCCAAATATACCCCTTTTAGGGTGCAGGATTCTTTTTTGCCGGGATTATCCTGGTCGTCCTTGTCGCTGACGTAAATGCGGTCGGTGCTTATCGCGATTACGCGCTTGTCTTGGTTTGCGTTATAAAAGGCTTTTAATTCGCCTTTGGTGACCGAGATTGTTCCCTCGGCGATACCCTCAAGTTCGAGGGCATAGTTATCGTCGCTTGCCGCGGCGAAAGTGTAGGCCTGAGCTATTTCAAACTCGTCCGGATTGTTCGGAATGTCCGGGCAGGCCGCCAATACGACGGCGCACACCATAATTGCCGCAAAAAGCGCGGCAAAAAGTCTTTTGTTCTTCATTATTACTCCTTTCCAAACACGGGAGGCTGCGCCGTTTCCCGCACAACCCATCGTTGCGCTGCCATGGCAAAGGCTTTAGGCATACGCAATCGGATTTTATTGTGTGTAGTTTAACACAAAAAAGTATGGTATGTCAAACGATATAACGCCCCGCCCGCAAGGAAAAAAGTGTCAAGCGACATAAAGCCTGCCGATTGTCCCGTTTTTTTCCGCCGATATATGCGGTGCGGCTGACCACCGACCACTGACCATTGCGGTGCGGCGGGGGCAAGTCCCCGCCCTACAAATCCTGACCACCGACCCCTGCCCACCGATCACTGATCACTCTTTTTCGCCAAAACCTCCACTTCGTCCTCAAAAATTTCCGCGTCCTCGTCGGGATAATCCCCCGCCCCCTCCGCGCTCAGGTCGGGCGTGTCGGCAAAACGGAAGCGAATACTGCCGTTAGAGGTGTTGGCCTCTAACTTTTTCCCGCTGCTTTTGACGACGTACCGCCCCGCGTACTTGCTGTTGCCCACATAAATGCTACCGTTAGAGGTAGAAAAGTCAATGGCGTAATCTTCCTCATTGCCGCGTAGCGACGCAACCACTCGCCCGTTGCTGGTGCCGCATTTGACCTCGTCCGCCTCGCAGTCCGTCAGATAAATCGCTCCGTTTGACGAAATAAAATCAAACTTTTGCGCGACGCAGTTCCGTAAGACTATGCGCCCGTTGCTTGTTTTTCCTTTTACGCGCCCCTCGCATGTCATATCGTACATTTGCAGCCGCCCGTTGCCGCTGTGCGCATCCACGCTTTTAAACTTCGCGCCCTGAATCTCGATGCGCCCGTTGCCGTTGTGCAGCATGATGTCGCCCGCGTTAATATCCTCAAAAACAAGCATTCCGTTGCCGTTTTTGACGGTCATATTGCCAAGCTCGATGCTGTATATGCTGGTGCGGCCGTTTTGGTTGCTTAAGGCCACCTCGCCGTAAAAATCGCGGGGCACTGTGATTTTGACGTCCTCCACCGCCCAGTCGAACAGACGTCTAAGCAGGTGGCGCTTTTTTTGGCGGATGACGACCGCGTCGCCCGCCTGCTCGAGGGTAAAGTCGTTTTCGTTGTCCGTCACCAGGTGGAACTCGCCGTCCATGCTTGTTGTGACGTTGAGGCGGCAGGAGTAAGTGTCTACCGCCAGTCTTTTGATGTTGTCGTTTTTGATATTCATGATATCCCTCCCTGAATAATTTTTTTGTTTTACAGATAATTTTAGGTTCAACGGCTGCATTACGCGCAGGATTGTGTCAAGCTGCGGCAGCGCGCCAAGGCTCTCCATGCGCGACACCGCGGATTGCTTTACACCCGCAAGCTGAGCGAGTTTGCTTTGCGACAATCCTTGTTTTTCGCGCTCTAAGGTGATGTCGCTGACAAGCTCCGCAGCCATGCGCTTGATTTCCTGCTCGGTTTTGTTTTCTTTATTCATATATGCTAATTATAACAAATTCGTGATAATTGTCAAGCATTTAAACAGGGCAAAAGGGCAAATTTCACAAAATTTTCAGAATTTGTGTAGTTTTTAGTGGCGGGCAGGCGCATAAGATTGACAAACGGACGGGGGGTGGCATATAATTAACTCATATTTAAGTATGGGGTGAGTTACAAAGCCGTAGGGGCGACCTTACGAAGCAAGCCCGTGAACACTCCCCGACAAGGTCTTATCGGTCGTCCGCATATTAAAACCCTCACCAAAAAATTCCATCAAAAATAAAAAGGACTGTCCGTGATTGTTGTCAATGACCGGGATTATTGTCTGTGATATAAATAACAAAGGGGAAAAAACATGGTTTGTAAGGAATGCGGCATGGTTATCGCGGACGGCTCGGCGTATTGCTGGATTTGCGGCACATCTCAAAACGTTATGTTCGTATGCAAAGTCTGCGGAGAAACAGTTTCCGCAGGAAGTGCTTGGTGTCAAAAGTGTGGGGCGAGAACGGACGGTAATGTCGTTTGTGAGGTCTGTGGCGAGGCAGTTTTGAGCGGAGCAACTTGGTGTCGTAAATGCAATGCTAGGGTGGACGGCAAGATTTCTTGCAAGGTTTGCGGCGATATTGTGACCAAAGGCACGGGTTATTGCCAAAGCTGCGGAAATACGCTTAAAGGACCGCCGTTGCAACAGTCTACAGTAATTTGCCAGCCACACAACGGTTGTACCGCAGCCCCCGCGACAGAAGATTCAAGGAGCGGACTCAAATATAACATCCACAAAAAAGGCGGCGGCGGACTGCTCGTGATGGGCATTGTATCCGTAGTTTTATGCTCGATCAGCTTAATTTTACTCGCACTCCCCGCCTTTTTCTATAGCCTTATATCGGATGTCAGCGGCATTGCGCTTGGGATAATGGCGTTTGGTATGGGTATAATCGCGTTTGCAACGGCGATTCCGCGAATGAAACAACGAGCGCCGCTTGTGATAGGTGCTTTTTTCACAGGGTTGGCAGGCATGATATTCAGTCACGTACCTCTTTGGATTGCGATTATGGAGTTGATTAAAGCGTTCTCATAATAAAAGTTTTTGGGTGGAATTTGAGTGGTATCGCAAAATCGTGAGGTCGCCTTTACAAAGTGCAAGTAAGTTTTGCAACAAACCTAATCCTCACTTGGTCGTACTCAGCGTGATTAATTTAGAACGTTCACATAATTAGAAACGAAAAAAGGCGCGACGGGGATTGTCGCGCCTTTTATTTTGGAGCGGGTGATGGGAATCGGACCCACGCGGCCAGCTTGGGAAGCTGGTATTCTACCATTGAATTACACCCGCAAAGTGTAAGAATTGACCATATTTTACTCTATTTTAAGCCGTTTGTCAAGCATTTTAAGACCATGAGAAAAAAAGTGTAGTAAAAGTGTAGTCCAAATATGAGTCACGCATTCGACCGATATTAGACCGACATTAGACTCATATTAGACTGATATTAGACCGACATTAGACTCATATTAGACTGATATTAGACCGACATATAGAAGCGAAATAACACTAAACATATATATTTACTTAATATTATTTATTCTCCCCCTTAAAATGACTTACTTTCCAATAATAAAGCACCCCTGTCAAGTCTGACATACTCGGACATTTTAAGTGAACATTAAAGTCCTGCCTCGGTGAAAAATTGTCAAGTTTTGAAAACTGCCGATTTTGCCAAAATGAAAAAAGGGCGAAAACTGCCTCTAAATGCCCCCATTTCAGCCCTAAAATGCCCCTAAAATAGCAAAATCCCCCACATTAGAATTACTACTAATGTGGGGGTCTTGATGGTGGATGGGGGTGGATTCGAACCACCGAAAGCGATGCTGACAGATTTACAGTCTGTTCCCTTTGGCCACTCGGGAACCCATCCGTAATACCCGAACTTTCGTCCGGCTTTTTTACATCTTGCGCATTTTTGCGGCATTTCGCCATCTATTTTGTCGGTCTGACCGAAGACCTGCGCCTAATTTTCGCTGGAGCTGGAGAAGGGACTTGAACCCGCAACCTATTGATTACAAATCAATTGCTCTGCCATTGAGCTACTCCAGCGCAAAAAATCCTGTTTATTTTAGCACATTTTTGGGCAAAAATCAAGCGTTTTGAGGCGTTTTAGGTTTGCCGACGGCAATTTTGCGAAGTATTTTGATGAAAATCAATAGTTTAATAAGGTTTTCAAGCAATAAAAAATCCGAACCTGTTACCACCAAAAAATAGTGAAATAAAAAAGTTCGGATTATTTGACTTTGGTCGAGGTGACAAGACTTGAACTTGCGACCTCACGGTCCCTAACCGTGCGCGCTACCAAACTGCGCCACACCTCGGCAATACTGTTTAGCGTTACCCCGCCATCGTTTAGCCCCAAAAGATGCGATACCGACAACGCCCGTGTATTATAGCACATACTGTTCCGCATAGTCAAATCCTTTTTTACCCACAATAAAGACAATCTGAAAATTTTTTATATAAGTCTAAAAAATCACTGTGAAACTTATTCATTCGCAAGGTTATTTTATACAA
>WRDI01000053.1 GCA_009783515.1 Bacillota bacterium
ATGCTCTCGCGGCAACACGAAAAAGTCATGACCGAACACGAACTCGGTCACGAAGCGGATAAGCTTTTGCGCGAGAATAAAAATGTCTTTGTGCTTTGCAGCTCAACAAACATAGACACAATCGCAGAGTTTTATCATGCGGCGGCAAAAAACAATAAGCCGTTTATTGTTTGCGAGGACGACTTTCAAAATGAAATTTTGCGTATCGCGACTCAAAGCAGCAAGTCAAACTTTTACGATTTTACAAAACCGAAGGCGTATAATTACGGCGAGCAATTACACAAGCTTATGGGCGAAAAGGGCTTTTGCTTTATTGGGCGGACAAATATTATCACTCAAAAGGCAATGTCTTTTTTTAAGGATAATTTGCTGGTATATTCGATGTGGAAGGGTTATCTTGATAAAAAACACCTTGCATTTGACGAATACAAAAGCGATTGGCTTGACAAAGCAAAAGCGAACGGCAGTAGAGTAATTGACCTGCACACAAGCGGACACGCTATAGCCGGTCAAATAAAGCAAGTATGTGAAATAACCGATGCAAAAGTAATTTTACCTATTCATAGCGAAAGCCCGGAGGCATTTTTAAAGCTTGGAATAAACGCAACTATACGGATTTTGCATGACGGTGAGGAGATATATGGTGAGGAGATATGATGGTTAACTTAAAAGTAAACATCGCGGGGGTGGAGTTTAAAACCCCCATAATCACAGCGAGCGGCACGTTTGGCTTCGGGCGGGAATATGCCAAATTTTACGATTTGTCGATTTTGGGCGGCATTTGCACAAAGGGGCTTACCTTGCGCCCGCGACAAGGGAATGAATCCCCCCGTATTGCCGAGGCCACAAGCGGCATAATCAACAGCGTGGGGCTGCAAAATCCAGGCGTGGACGAGTTTTTAAGGGTCGAAAACCCGTATATTAAGACGCTTGACACCGTGGTGATTGCCAATATCGCGGGCGACACGGTAGAGGACTACATCGCCGTCACCGAGAAAATTAACGAAAGCGACGTAAAAATGGTGGAGCTCAATATTTCCTGCCCCAACGTCAAGCAGGGGGGTATGGTGTTCGGGGTGCTGCCGACAAGCGTCGAGCACATTACCGCCGCCGTCAAAAAGCGCTGCGTTAAACCCCTTATTGTCAAGCTTTCCCCCAATGTCGCAAGCATTGCGGATAACGCGCGTGCGGCGGAAAACGGAGGGGCGGACGCGATTTCCCTCATTAATACTTTATCCGCTATGGAGATAAACTGGCGCACCCGAAGATGTGTTTTGGCAAACGGCAGGGGGGGGCTGTCCGGTCCCGCCATCAAGCCGATTGCCCTCCGCATGGTGCGCGAGGCATACAGGGCGGTCAAAATCCCGATAATAGGTATGGGCGGGGCAACCAGCGGCGAGGACGTTTTGGAGTTTATGGTGGCGGGCGCGGTAGCGGTGCAGATAGGCACAATCAATCTTTATGACCCGAATGCGGGCAAAAGGGTCACAAATGAGTTGACAAAGATGTTAGAAAATAGTAATATAAAGGGCGTTGCAGAATTGGTGGGAACTTTAATCGACTAAAATATGAGGTAAAAACACTTTGAAATTGACGAAAGAACAGGTTTTGGACTCGTTTGCGCGCACGGGCGGCATACTTAAAGGACATTTTTTGCTGACCAGCGGACGGCACAGCGACACATACATGCAGTGCGCAAAACTGTTTATAGACCCTGTGGAGGTTGTCAAGTTATGCGGGGCGTTATCTGAAAAATTAAAACCCTTGGGCGCCGATTTGATTATTTCGCCCGCTGTCGGGGGCATAATAATGGGCTTTGAGGTGGCGCGGCAGCTCGCTGTGAAAAACATTTTTGCCGAGCGCGAGGACGGGAAGATGGTGCTGCGGCGGGGCTTTGAACTTGGCTCGAACAGGGTGGTTGTAGTTGAGGACGTCGTTACCACGGGCGGGTCGGTCAAAGAAATTCTCGAATTGTGCAAAAACGCGGGTTGCGTTTGTTTGGCAGTGGCAAGTATCGTGGACAGGTCAAACGGCAAGGTTGATTTCGGGGTGCCGTTTGTTAACCTGTTGAGTTTAGAAGTGGTATCTTACGAGGCGGACGATTGTCCCTTGTGCAAGGCAGGCATCCCCGTGACAAAGCCGGGTAGCAGAAACCTAAAATAATACTAAATTGCTTACAAGTTTGAATATTTCTTCGGCGTCTTTTTGGCTAAAACATTGTCTTTTTCGGCTTTTTATGTAGCTTCGCTACACTTAAAGCCTCAAAAGCCGAGTTTTATGCTTCGCGCTTCGTAGCTTAAAAATCCGCTCGAAAGAAGTAATTCAACTCCGCAAGCAATTAGTATGACAACAAAAACAAAAAAAACAACATACGGGAGTAATAAAAAATGGCTGTGGAAAACACGCAAAAAAGAACGGGAAAAAGAAGAAGGAAGAACGCATTTATGCGGTATTTTACGCCTTTTGGGCTTCGTCAGCTTTGCGACATCGTTTTGTTTGTGGCTGCGATAGTCGTAATTGTGGGTCTAAGTATTTATGAGAAGCACACCACCGTCGTGCTGATTGTGGGGCTGTCCCTGTTTTTGGCGGGCGCGCTTTTGGCGGCATACCGCTCGGTAAGAGTGCTGTTAAGCGGCATAAACAAGCGTTCGCCGGAGTATAAAGCCGCCTTGGTCAACGCTATAATCATGGGTGCGCTAACGGTTTTGGCGGTTGTAGGGCTTATTTTCTGCTTTGTATAAAGGCGGCTTGCGGTAAGGTAATTTGTGGCAAAAAGAATATGGACAAAAGGGCAAAAAGCGTATTTTTGCCTTTTTTGGGTTATTTTTGAGTGTATGAAATTTGGTGCTATTCGTAGGGGCGACCATCGGTCGTCCGAACAATAAAAAATCTGCTTATATTACCTAAGATATATAATGCGCCGATACACTTGCGGGCGACCGATAAGACCATGTCAGGTAGGCGTTCATGGTCTTGCTTCGTAGGGGTCGCCCCTACGGGTTTGCTATGTCTCATGGTTTGTTTATTACACCACTTATTTAATATTCGCTTAATCCCAAGATGTAATCGCTTGATACGTCGTACAGTTTGCACAAAAAAACAAACTGGTCGTAGCTAAGCTCAAAAACACCGTTTTCAAAACGGCTGTATTGCTGCTGCGTCATAAATAAAAGCTCCGCTACCTCTTTTTGCGTCATGTTTTTAAGCCGTCTGCTTTCCTTTAACCTTAAGCCGACGGCATTTTTCAGTTCCATAGTGATATTAAACAAAATACATCACAAAAATGCTTGACATACATCACAAAATGATGTACAATATGCGACAACAAACGCTATATATTTATAAGAATAAAAAACAAAGGAGTAAAATCGTGAAAAAAAGTATACTTTCAATCTTGGTCACGATACTGATTGCGATACCTTTCACTTTTACGGCTTGCGCAAAAGCATATGTTTTTTTTGATGTGCAGGGTGGGCGTCCGATCCCAAGCATCAGTGGAAACATTGAAATTGAGCCCTATACGACAAAAGAAGGGTATGATTTTTTGGGCTGGTATTTGGATTCTGATTTCAGCGGCGAAAAAGTGACCTTCCCTTATATGCCGACAGAGGATATTATGCCGTATGCAAAATGGGGAAGAAACGAACTCGGCGAAAAACTTGATATGATCGATTTAATCAAAACTAACGGGGAGGTATCAGATGATGGCTCCTGTGATTGGTACACGAAATCGACTTATTCCAGTTTGGCAGGCGTTTCCAATCCTACTTACAGTCAGCTTTTGAACGAGGTACGTTATTCCATCTCTACAATCTACAGTTATGACCCGAGCGACGATGAATTTTCCGTTTTTGTGCTTTATGATTATGATCGAGGACAAAACGAATGTCGCGTTATCTCATTTATTCTTTCTTTTAGCTATGGCGATTTCAAAAAGGCTTCCGCATTAGCGCGTATAAGTCACTATACCGGTCATTCGAGTACCACAGCGGTTGGAACTAACTCATACTGGGTTAACAATTTCACGATAATAAACAAAACCTATTTGACGATGGACATTGCTTCTTTTGGAGAGCATGAGGTATATCTCGGTTACAGTCAAGAATCCGAAATTTCTTCTATTAGATCGCTGATACAAAACTCCTATAAAGAGGCAAACGAAAGACTTGCGGAAATTAATGTCGCGATAAAATAGCGAGTATGCAATACGCTTTCTGTTTATTAGATGGATTTTGTAAAAATAGAGGCAAAACAATGAAAAAATTAACCATGTTTGTTGTTGTAGTATTATTTGCATTGTCTTTTATACTTGCAGCTTGCCCCAATATTCCTGATGAAAAGATCTCTGGTGACAACAACAATGAAACCGTTATCGAATATGGCTATCCAGTAAGTCTTTTTAAGTATAATTTTGAAACATACTTTAATGTTAGTGTTAATTCTCGAGTTACTGGGGCTTATTCGCGAGAAGTTTCATATACCATTACTCCAAAATCGGCGGCGTATGCAAAGCATTCAAAATCGGACTCAAGCATATCCGTTAGAATAGTAATTTTCGGCTCCGGTAACAATCAATCAATTTATGTTGTTTTAAGTAAGTCATCAGGATATCATGCTTCCGGCAAAAATACAATAACAGTTAAAAATTATGAAAGCAGTATATACTTTGATATTGATTCGACAAGTGGCACAATTTACGTTTAATACAATATCAAATTGTGAAAATCATTCCACCCCTAAATCCTTTGGCACGACCACCAGCGTCCTTTGATTGAAATAAACCACTTTCCCAGGCAAACTTCCTGCGGGTTTTGACACATACTTGACAAGCGTCCAGTCGACCTCGGTTTTGTCTGCGGATTTTGCTTTGGAGTAATACGCCGCCATTCCCGCCGCCGTCGCAATCACGCTTTCGGGAACGGGGCGGCGGCCGCTTTCAATAACCACATGGCTGCCGTGCGAATTCTTGACGTGCAGCCAGATGTCGTCGCGTGCCGCATTCCTCACCAAGCGGTCGTTTTGGACGTTGTTTTTGCCTATATACACCTTAAAACCGTCTATTTCCCGCACAAAAGGGGAGGACGGTTTTTCCTTTCCGCGCGTTTTTTCAGCCCTTAACAGCCCCAGCGCGGTCAGTTCCTCGCGGATATCGGGGATTTCCGCCGCCGCTGTCAGATTGTCAAGCGAATACAAAATTTCCTCAATCGCCGCCTTTTCCGCCTCGGTTTTTGCGATTTGCTCGGTCGTGGCGAGGATTGTGCGCTTCTTTTTGGCGTATTTTTTGTAGAATCTTTGCGCGTTTTGGGCGGGAGAAAGCAGGGGGTCGAGGGGGATTTGCGCCGTTTCCCCGCTGTAATAATTGTCGGCGGTCAATATGGTCATGCCGCTTTTGATTTTGTATATATTGGCGGTGATAAGCTCGCCGTTTATGCGTTCCTTTTCAAAATCCTCGCTTTCTTTTAGTCGCAAATATAGCTCGGCAAGCCGCTTTTCGGCGCGTTTAAGGGCGTTTTTGGCGGTGGTCGACAGGGCTTTTGCCTTGGTGTTAAGCCTTGCCGCCGCGTCCCTTTGGGTAAAGTGGGCGTCCATCGCCTCGCTTATAGTGTTGTAGCAGACGTAATCGCCGCCGATACTGTTGAATTTACGTATAAAAAAATCGGTTTTCGTGTGTTTATTTTTATTATTTTCGCGCTCGTCGCCGTTCAAAATACAGGGGGCAAGGGAGTCGCTAAAAAGCGCGGCGAGGGCGTCCGCAATATGTTTTTTGGACTGCGCGGAGTTGTCGTTTACATTAGCGTTGTATACCGCCTCCGCGATACTGGCGGGGGCCAAACCCTTGACGTTTCTCAAAATCTCGTCGTGCGGGTCGTCGTCGAATTTTAGGTTTAAAATCCCGTCATAATCGAGCGGCGATAATTTGTCCAAGGCGGGGATTTGGTACTTTAACCCCGGGAAAACCGACCTTTTGACCGACACGTCAAGCGGGATGTGCACGAGGCATTCCATAATCCGACCGCCCGCGCCGCACAGGATGATATTGGAGTATTTGCCCATAATCTCGCAAATCAGCCGCTTATCGTCCCTTACGCCCAACTCGTTTTTAAACAGGATGTCGATGTATAAAATGCGCTCAAAGGGCTCTGCCGTTATTTTTTCGATAATTCCGCCGCCGATGTTTTTGCGTAAATTCATGCAAAAGGCGGGGGGAGTGAGCGGGTTTTCCTTTACCGCCTTTGTGATGTGGGCGCGGCAATTCGGCCCCGCAGAAAGGGTTAATATATAATTTTGACGGTCTTTACGAATTGACAAAAAGACCTCGTCGCTTTCGGGCATGGAAATCTTTTCAATTCTGCCGCCCGCTATGGTCGCGTCGAGTTCGCGGGCTAAGAAATGGTAGGTTAGGGCGTCGCCGGGCATGGCTGGGATACCTCGCGTTGGTAGGAGTGGGGGTTTTTTAATGCTCAATGCTCAATGCGCAATGCTCAGTGAAGGATAAATTTGAGAATGCTCAATGTTCAATGCTCAATGCTCAATTACGTTGTAAAAAAATTTTTAATGTATAATGAAGATAACATTAAATTAAAATCTGACCGACATTGAGTATTGAGCATTGAGCATTGAGCATTCGTAAGCAAATTATACCCCAAAAAGCTGCATTTCGTCAACCGTATGTTTGACTTTTCGCAAAAATTATGGTATCATAATACGCATTTGACAATGGGGAGTGTCGATACCACGCCCCGCACGGAGGAAAAACATGACTTATAACATCGAAAAAACGGGCGAAGGGGTAAAAATCAGCTTTGCGGTGGACAAAAAAGAGTGGGAAGGCTTTGCAGACAAGGCGTACCAAAAGCAAAAGGGGCGGATCAACATTCCCGGCTTTCGGAAGGGGCACGCGCCGAAGAGCCTGATTGAAAAAATGTACGGCAAGGGGATATTCACAGAGGACGCCTTTGATATTTGTTTCCGCGAATGTTACAGTGAGGCGCTTGACGAAAATCCGGAAATTTATCCCGTAGAGGAGCCCAAAATCAACGTTGAAAAATTGGACGGCGACGGTGCAACATTCAGTGCGGTTTTTGCCGTTAAGCCCGAGGTGGAATCGGTAACTTACAAGGGGCTTAAAATTCCCAAGGCGGAGTTTAAGGTGACGGACACGGAGATTGCCGCGGAGGCCTTGAAGGCGCGCGCCCGTCTTGTCCGCAAGCTTGAAAAAGAGGGAGAAAGCAGCCTTGTCGAGGGCGGCGACACCGTTATGCTTGATTACAGCGGCAGCGTAGACGGCGTCAAATTCGAGGGGGGGACGGCGCAAAACCACGAGCTTATTATTGGCAGCGGCGCGTTTATTCCCGGCTTCGAGGTCAAGCTGCTTGGCATGAAAATAGGAGAGAGCCGCGACATAACCGTGATGTTCCCGGAGGAATATCACGCGGCGGAACTTGCGGGGAAGGAGGCGGTTTTTGCCGTCACAATTCATAAAATTTTTGCAAATGAATACCCCGAATTAAACGACGAATTTGCAAAAGAGGTCAGCCGTTTTGACACCTTTAAGGAGTACCGCGAGGATATCGAAAAGCGTTTGACCGACGCCGCCGTCAATAAGGAAAAAAATGAAAACGAGGGGCGATTGGTCGATAAAATTGTCGAAAATGCCGTCGTCGCAATCCCCCACGCCATGGTGCAGAGCGAGCTTGATTATATGCTGCGTGACCTTTCTTACCGGCTGATGTATATGTACAACGGCATGAAGCTTGCCGATTATTTTAAGCACACGGGGGGGAGCGAACAGCAATATCGGACGGAAAATGCCATCGAAGCGGAGAAAAACGTCAAAACCCGCCTTGTCATGGGGAAAATTATTAAGGACGAAAACATTACCGCGAGCGACGAGGAATATGATAAAGAGGTGGAAAGGCAGGCGGAGGAAGCCAAAAAGACTGTTGCGGAATTTACCAAGGGCTTCGAGGAAGGACAGGAGGGGTATATCAGGAACACGGTTTTAAGCAAGAAGCTGTCGGCGTTTTTGTGGGAGAACAACGAATTTGTTGTTGAGGGCGAGGGTGGCAAAGAGGGCGGAAGCGGGAAGAAAGAGGCGGCGAAGGGTAAGGGTAAGGGCAAGAAGGCGGAGTAAAAGGTTGTAGGGCGCGACTAAAAAGCGATTATTACACAAAATCAGCCAAAAATCCTTACGGTTTAGCGATTTTTATTGAGGGCATGGGGGATATAATAATTTAGTGCCGCATTGGTATACTAAAAAGGAGCAAGACAAAAAATGATTAACAACAATTTGGTGCCTATGGTGATAGAGCAGACCAACAGGGGGGAGCGGTCGTATGACATCTATTCGCGCCTACTCGAGGACAGGATAGTGTTTTTGTCGGGCGAAATTCACGATATTTCCGCCAATATCGCCATCGCGCAGCTTATCTATTTGGAGGGGAAGGATCCGGAGAAGGACATTTCCTTATACATCAACAGTCCCGGCGGCAGCGTGACGGCGGGCATGGGGATTTACGACACCATGAACTATATCAAGTGCGACGTGTCCACCATGTGCGTAGGAATGGCGGCGTCCATGGGGGCGTTTCTGCTGTCGTCGGGCGCGAAGGGGAAAAGATACGCTTTGCCAAACAGCGAGATTATGATTCACCAGCCCTTGGGCGGCGCGCACGGCCAGGCCAGCGATATTGCGATTTTGGCGGAGCATATATTAAAAACAAAGCGCAAAATGATTGATATCGTCGCCAGAAACTGCAATCAACCTCCCGAAAAGGTGGAAAAAGACATGGATAGGGATAATTACATGGGCGCGGCGGAGGCTTTGGAGTACGGGTTGATTGACAGGATTTTTGAGAAACGAGAATAGTGTAGAATGCTAAATGCGCAATGCTCAATGCGCAATGAAGGATAAATTTAATTAATGTACCCTGAACAAAAAGCATTGATACGTTCAGAAAAACGCGACCATCATTGAGCATGGCGCATTGCGCATTATAAAACGGAGTTTTATGAATACTTTAGAACAAAAATGTTCCTTTTGCGGAAAGCCCGAGTCACTCGTAAGCTTTATGATGGCGGGTCCCACCAACGTCTGCATATGCAGCGATTGCGTGGACGTCTGCAATTTTGAAATCAAAAAGCGTACGCGCCTACGCGACAAGCGCGAGATGAGCTTGCCCGCGCCGCAGGAAATAAAACGTCAGCTTGACGAGTATATAATCGGTCAAGACAACGCCAAAAGGGTGCTGTCCGTCGCCGTTTATAACCACTATAAGCGCATCAAAAACAATGAGGAAAGCAAGGGCCTATCCGAGGTTGAGCTTAACAAAAGTAATATCCTTATGCTTGGCCCTACGGGCTGTGGCAAAACGCTGCTTGCCCAAACGCTGTCCAAGATTTTGAACGTGCCCTTTGCCGTTGCGGACGCCACCACCCTCACAGAGGCAGGTTACGTGGGCGAAGACGTCGAAAACATTCTGCTTAAACTTATTCAAAACGCCGATTTTGACATCGAAAGGGCGCAAAAGGGGATTATTTACATCGACGAGATTGACAA
>WRDI01000054.1 GCA_009783515.1 Bacillota bacterium
CAGGTATTGATAAATATCGCGGTGGTAACGGGGTCTATCCCGCCCACCGGCTTACCCTTGCCTTTTATCAGCGCGGGTGGAAGCTCGCTAATCGTCTTTTGCGCCGCCGTCGGCCTTTTGCAAAGTATTTCGATGCGAAGCCATAAAGGTATTAAAAGCCTTGCTCGATAACAGACTGACTACCGCTATCATCGCAATCAGGTAGTCCACAATCGCAAAGTGGTTGTACGCCATGCTGTAAGCTAATTTCCCCGTTATTCCCCACTGTGTGGCAAGGTCAATGTCGTAATACCAAAGCACGCCCGCGAGCACATGGGAGGCGTACCGCACGGCAATGTAGACGGCGGAGGTCACAAAAATCGGCCAATGCGCCTTTAAGGGGTGCTTTTTTTGTTCCAAGTTTTTATTATAACGCTTTGCACTGTACGACGCTATGCCGACGATTGAAAGCGCGGAAAAGGGAAGTAGGTAATCCAAAATCATGCTGAACGGATTAACGATATAAGGACCCCACATCAAGTTGATAACTGTGTAGATTGTAGAGACCAACAGCCCCTTGTGAAAGCCGAAATAATAGCAGTAAATGAATATGGGGGCGATAGAAATTATTGTGACCGAGCCGCCATAGGGCATGCGGTAAATGGGGAATATCGATAGGGCGACGGTAATGGCGAGGCATACCCCGCCGTAGGTGAGGTCGCGAGTCTCAAAGGCAAGCACCGCGTTTTGCCCACGCCGCTTTTTTATGAGCGACACTATTAGCGCGGTAACCGCCAAAAACGCGATGTACCCTATCGTAACCAGCAAAGCCGTGTACCATCTTATTCCTACGTCGGAAAAGTCAAACATATCTGCCGAAATTAAGTTAAACATTTTAGGCACTCCTTCTTTTTGCTAATCATTTCGCCCTGTGGCAGTGGTCAGTGATCAGTAAAAGTTAAATTTATTTAATAAAGTAGACCTTCATTGTGCGTTGTGTATTTTGCATTTTATCATTAGACTTTTTGCAGGACTTCCGCAGCAGTCTAACGGCGTTTTTCGCCGATACGGAATCCTTGCTTAGGAGGCACGCAGCGCGGCCGAGCCGTGGGACCGCAAGCGGTTTGCAAGGTTTGCGTTTAGCAAACCTCGGGAAGGCGAGGGGCACGCCCCCGCTTCGCAAGTTTCCGTCTCGGCAAAAATCCGCTCGTTATCCGACCATGGTTAGTTTTGTTGGAAAGTCTAATGAACATGTTGTCGCCAAGACAGAAGAAATCATAAGGCAAAAATCAACGGATACGTCAGGTATAAAAACAACCCCGTTACGGTTCTAATTATGGCAAGGAGAGAGAAATGTTTAAAAATCTTAGTATGATGACCGATTTGTATCAGCTGACAATGATGAACGGCTATTTTGTGGACGGAACGCACAATAACGAAGCTGTTTTCGATATGTTCTATCGACGCAAGGAAGGCTTAGATTATTGCATAAGCGCGGGGCTTGAGCAACTTGTCGATTACATCAAAAACCTCAAATTTACTGACGACGACGTCGCATACTTACAAAAACGCGGCGGCTTTAACGAGGGCTTTTTGCGCTATTTGCGGGAATTAAAATTCACCGGCGACATATACGCTGTGCAAGAGGGAGAGGTTATTTTTCCTTACGAACCGCTGATGAGGGTCAAAGCGCCCTTAATACAGGCGCAGCTTATCGAGACCGCCGCCCTCAATATCCTTAACCACCAGACGCTTATCGCCACCAAAGCAAGCCGCGTAGTCCACGCGGCGCAGGGCAAGTCCGTGGTTGAGTTTGGGCTTAGACGCGCGCACGGCCCCGACGCAGGTATATACGGCGCACGGGCTGCCGTTATCGGTGGTTGCGGCGGCACAAGCAACGTGCTGGCAGGGCAATTATTCGACGTCGCCATAAAGGGCACGCAGTCGCACAGCTGGGTTATGAGTTACGAGGACGAATTGACGGCGTTTGAGCGGTTTGCCGACATTTACCCCGACGGTTGCCTGCTTCTTGTGGACACTTACGATACCTTAGGGTCGGGCGTCCCCAACGCGATAAAGGTTTTTAAAAAGCTGCGCGAAAAGGGCCATAAACCCGTGGGGATAAGGATTGACAGTGGCGACCTTGCGTACCTATCCAAAAAGGCGCGGCAGGTTTTGGACGATGCGGGCTTTAAGGACGCGATAATCTTTGCCAGCGGCGACCTTGACGAGGAGATAATAACCTCACTAAACGTGCAGGGCGCGCACATAGACGCCTATGGGGTGGGGACGAAGCTCATCACGAGCGAAAGCAATTCCAGCTTAGGCGGGGTGTACAAGCTTAGCGGCGTGTACATTAACGGAGAATTTTGCCCTCGCATGAAAATTTCGGACAACCCCGAAAAGATGACAAACCCCGGCCTAAAAAAGGTTTATCGAATTTACGGTAAGGACGGCATGGCGGAGGCGGATTTGATTGCCTTAGAGGGCGAAAGTCTTAAGCGGCCGTTGGTCTTAAAGCACGAAACGCTTGATTGGAAAAAGAAGGCGGTAGACGACTACACCTTTCGCGAACTGCTTACTCCCGTGTTTTTGAGTGGAAAAGTCGTCTATCAAAAGCGTAGCGTGGCGGAGTGCGCAAATTATTCACAGGGCGAGCTGAATAGGTTTTGGGAGGAGTATAAAAGGCTCTTAAACCCGCATATCTATAAAGTGAACGTGAGCGAGGGGCTTAAGAAATTGAAGATGAGGTTATTGAAAGAGCATTCGGTCAAAGGGGAGTAAAGGCTAGAGAATAGAGATCTGAGGTTAGAGAATAGCGGTGGTTGAATTTATTACTACGGCAGTAAATAGTTATTAATCTTTAAAGGGCATTCGCGGGTAAGTTTTTTTCGCATAACATACCTTTATGTTAAAATCTGACGGTTCATCTATTCTCTAAAAGGAGTAAATATGGCAAAGGGAACGGGAAGGGCTTTCGAGAGCGAAAAGCGCGGATACCGAGTCAGCGACGTGGACAGGTACATAGCCGAAAGCAATAAAACCCACGCGGATTTGAAAGACCGCGTGGCAGAGCTTACTAAACAGCTTGTCGAAAAGGACGCCGAGCTTAAGGCATTTTCGCAAAAGCAGGATTTGATCGTAAAATCCATTATGGCGGCGGCTGCCAAGGCGGAGCAAATTGAAAACTTGATACGGCAAAGGTACACAGGCGAGCTTGCGCATTTGACCGCCTTTCACGAGGTTTGGACGGCGTATTATAAGAGGGTTTTGGAGAAGTATCCGCTATCCGAGGATTTGGCGGGTTTAAATCGGTTTAACAAGAAGTTGGATGAAATTTTGGCAGGAAGTGATAGCGCGAAAGGGAAGTTTGAAAAGGCTCATGAACAATTTGAAAGCGAAAGCGAGAGGTTAAACAGGCAAAAAAAGAAGTACGTGGGGTTTATCCCTGTGGATGGAGTGGCGGACGGCGGTGTTGGATTAGGTATGGGCGGCGATGGGATGGATTTGTCCGATTTCAATCCGGAGGAAAACATCCGCCAACTGTTGCGTCGCCAAGCCGCAGAGGAAGAACAGAGGCAAAGGGATCAGGGATCAGGTAAAGGTCATGAACAGGCGGGGGAGAGACGGACGAGTTTTGGCAAAGGCAAAAAACCGCCCGTCGCGGCAACAGTCAACGTCAAGGACTTGGGGGAATCGGACAGCGGATTCAGCTTTGAAGAGGCGCTCAATCCCACCCAAAAGTTAAGCGATATATTAAAGGAAATCGGGATTAACTTGATGGGTGAGGACGAGGAATAGTGAACAATTAAGGGCGCACAATAAATGTCTGATTTTAAACTAAAATATATCAACGTCGTAATTGTGCGTTGTTTCACTGTTTATCAGCCCCATTCACAGGCCCTTCGCGGCACACATAGCGGCGTGTTTATTTCCGCAGCGCAAGGCTTGCTTTGCAGAAGCCCGGGGTCTAAAACCGTTACCGAAAAAATCAAGTCTTTCCTAAAGATCTTTGTCCGCAGCGTTGCTCTTGAGCCGAGGAAACAAAAACAACGCGGACTTGTCTGCGCCACGGGCCGCGACCGCTGTCAACAAGTGTTCCCCCTGTTTTTTGACACCTTTATCCTCAAAAATTTCTCGCCGCCTAAAAACGCCGGAGTTTTGAAATTAAGGCTGGTGAGCGTTGCAACCGTGTTCACCGTTTTTTCAAGATATTTTTTGAGAAAGTCCACAGCTAATTTGCTTGACAAAAAGATTTGCTTATATTATAATACTGCATGGAATCGTCCGGAGAAGGTCTTTGGGCGCGTTTTTTTGCGCGGAACACGCAAAACGCCCTGTAAATCCTTGCCTTTGCACGCTTTTTGGTGATTTTTATTGCTTTTAAGCCGCAAAAAAGGTACCTTGCTTCGACGGATACTATCGGAGAACGTCGAATTAGCCACAGCAAATTCGTGCAATTTTCCAAAAGGAGGGCTGAAAAATTTGTACGCTGTAATTTTAACGGGCGGAAAGCAGTACAGGGTGGAGACAGGCGACGTTTTAGAGGTTGAAAAACTTCAGGGCGGAGTCAGCGACAAACTGAACCTTAAAATACTGTTTAAATCCGACGGAGAAACGGTGACAACGAATGACGGTGAAGCGGCGGCGGAAATCCTCGCTCACGGCAAGGGCAAGAAAATCACTGTTTATAAGTACAAAGCTAAAAAGAACGTGCGCAAAAAGCAAGGGCATCGGCAGCAGTTCAGTAAGATTAAGATACTGAGTATTTAGACCAAGCGCGGTTAAGAATGCACAATGAAACAACGCACAATGAAGGTAGGAGTTAAATTAGAAAATAATAAAGTAATCGTGCGTCGAACATTGTGCCTTGTGCATTGAAAACCATGACAAAAGTAACTATCACAAAAACAAACTCTCACATCACGGCGGTTTCGGCTCTTGGGCATACGGACTATGCCGTCGAAGGTGAGGACATAGTGTGCGCCGCGCTGTCCAGCATTATACAAACCGCGCTTTTGGGGCTGCTTACCGTGGCGGGCATCGGCGTGGATTACAAAAAAGACGACGAGGAGGGACGTTTGGAATTTTCTCTCCCCGCGCTGAGTGAGAAAGACCGCTATGCCGCAGATATGATCCTTAACACCATGGCGGCGGGGGTCAATGATTTGTACGAGGGGTTTTCGAAGTTCGTAAAGGTCAAGACAGTCAGTAAATAATGCTCAATGCTTAATGCGCAATGCTCAATGACGGATGAATTTGATTAAATTATTTCCGATTGGTATTGTACCTTGGACGTTAAGCAGTTTACTATGAAAAGAAATTTGACCATAATTGAGTACCCCGCATTGAGCATTAAAAAGGTCACAAAATAATTTAAGGAGGTAAAAAGACATCATGTTTATAAATATTCAGCTATTCGCGCATAAAAAGGGCGGCGGCTCGACCAGAAACGGGCGGGACAGCGCGGCTCAACGTTTAGGCGTCAAAAGGGGCGACGGTCAGTTCGTGCTTGCCGGCAATATCCTTGTGCGTCAAAGGGGGACGAAGTTTCACCCCGGCGAGAATGTTGGAAGGGGCAACGACGACACGTTGTTCGCTCTCACCGACGGCAGCGTGAAGTACGAGATGCGGCGCAACCGCAAACGAGTCAGCGTCTATCCTATGGGATAGATAATTTAGGGGATAGCGTGTAAGTTGTCCCCTTTTTTTCGCGGGCGCGGGTTTCAGTGGCCAGTGGCCAGTGACTGGTGGCCAGTGAAGGTTGGGGTTAAGAGCGGAGTTGTAGGGCGGGGGCTTGCTCCCGCCGTGTCGTAGGGCGCGACTGCGAACGCGCCGCATAAATAAAATGGAAAAAGTCGAGAGAACAAAAGACGGATTGTTGGTTGAAAGCGGGTACTTTGACCCCGCGGCGACGCTTTTCAGCGGGCAGTGTTTTAGGGTTAAGCGGACGGAGGAAGGTTTTGAAGCGATAAGCGGCGACAAAAATTGTAAGGTCCGGACTGAAAGGATAGGCGTGCGAAGCAAAACCTTGATAATTACCGACGAACCCGATTACTTTTGTCACTACTTTGATTTGGGCGCGAATTACGGCAATATTGTCAAATCTTTAAGCGGCTTCCCCGAGCTTAATGACGACATAGAGGCGGGCAGGGGAATACATATACTGCGGCAGCAGCTTTTCGAGACCATAATCAGCTTTATAATCTCGGCGAACAACAATATTCCGCGTATAAAGGGGATAATCGGGCGGATTTGCGAGAGGTTCGGGCGGCAAATGGACGGGTTTTATGCTTTTCCCACGCCGTTTGAGTTACAGGACGTGAAAACGGAGGATTACGCGGCTTTGGGCGCGGGGTATAGGGCGGAGTATTTGGAAAGTACGGTCAAAGTTTTATTAAACTCCGACGTACTCACAAAACTGCCGCAAATGGCGTACGCGGACGCGGTAAAAACGCTTATGACCCTTAAAGGCGTGGGGCGAAAGGTTGCGGACTGCATTTGTTTGTTCGCACTTCACCACACGAGGTGTTATCCCGTGGACACATGGATTCAAAAGCGGGACGGATTATCGGCGAATGAGGCGAGAAAGGCGGCTGAGGAACGGTACGGGGATTTGGCAGGATACGCGCAACAATATAAGTATTATGCGGCGATAAGAGGTTAGGTATCAGGAATTAGGTATCAGGTAATGGTAGATGGACGGATAAATTTTTAAATTAAAATTGACCGATACCTGACACCCGATACCTAATGAGAACACCCCGTCAAAAGGGTATTGCAAAGTAAAAATAATAAGGAGGACTTACATAAATATGGCGAAAGGAAAAGTGGAATTTGCGGCGGAATACTGCAAGGGCTGTTCGCTTTGCGTCGACGCCTGCCCCAAAAAGATACTTCGGCTGTCCGACCGCGTCAACGCCAAGGGGTATCACGTCACCGAGTGTTTTAACCCCGACGAGTGCATAGGCTGCGCTTTTTGCGCGACCATGTGCCCCGACTGCGTTATTTCCGTTTTTAAGGAATAGAGCCGCAGAACGGGTAAAGCCGCAAAACAAAAAATAAAAAAGAAAGCACGGCAGCCGCCCGGAGATGAGGCATCAGACGGGCAGCTGGCGCGAAGGCGGTGAAGGCGCGTACCTCAAATGTACGTAACTGAGCCGCCGACCGGGGTCCCCAAAAAACAATGTTATGCTTTCTTGAATTTCTGCGTTTTTTGGGGCGGTGCAAACGCAGCCCGTATCATGCCTTGTATACGGGCGACAAAATAAAAATTTTTTTAGGAGGATATAATGAAGAAACTTTGGAAGGGCAATGAGGCGATAGCCGAAGCCGCGATTGCCGCAGGCATGAGGTACTTTTTCGGATATCCCATCACGCCCCAAAACGAAATTCCAGAATACCTTTCATGGAGGCTGCCGGACATAGGCGGCACGTTTATTCAGGCCGAAAGCGAGGTCGCCGCTATCAACATGGTGTACGGCGCGGGCGGCGCGGGCGGACGCACGATGACGAGTTCGTCAAGCCCCGGCATCAGCCTTAAACAGGAGGGCATAAGCTACCTTGCGGGCGCGGAGGTGCCCTGCGTAATAGTCAATATTATGCGCGCAGGCCCTGGCTTGGGCGGCATTCAGCCTGCGCAGGGCGACTATTTTCAGGCGGTCAAGGGGGGCGGCCACGGCGATTACCACAGCATGGTTTACGCGCCTTGCTCGGTTCAGGAATTTGTAGACAAGACGATTTTGGCATTCGATAAAGCCGACGAGTACCGCAATCCCGTTATGCTGATAGGCGACGGTATGTTAGGCCAGATGATGGAGGCGGCGGAAATCCCCCCCATGCGTGACCTTGCCTCGCTTCCCGACAAGCCGTGGGCGGCGAAAGGCAATACGGATTACAAGCAAAGGTTGATAAACTCGATAAAGATGAACTCGGACGATTTGGAGGCGCACAACATACAACTCGCCAAAAAGTACGAGGACATGAAAAAGGACATCGAGTACGAAAAGTATTTGACCGACGATGCGGAGATAGTTTTTGCGGCGTACGGGTCTGTGGCGCGTATCTGCAAGGCGGCGGTTGTCGCTTTGCGCAAGGACGGGGTAAAGGCGGGGCTTATCCGTCCTATAACGTTGTTCCCTTATCCGTCCGAAGTCATAAGCGCGATTGCCGGCCAGCCTTGCGTTAAGAAGTTTGTCACCGTGGAATTAAGCATGGGGCAGATGGTAGAGGACGTGAGATTGGCGGTAAACGGCAAAAGAGCCGTGGAGTTTTACGGCAGGACGGGCGGCAGCGTAATGATGCCCGCGGATTTAGTTCGTTATGTAAAGGAGGGGAAGTAATATGAAACTGCTCAATCAAAAGCCCAGACTTTTGACGGATATCCCGATGCACTACTGCCCCGGCTGCTCGCACGGCATAGTACATAGGCTTATCGCGGAAGCCTTAGAGGAACTGGGACGGACGGAGAACGTGATAGGCGTGGTGCCGGTAGGCTGCGCGGTCTTTGGCTACAATTATTTCAACTGCGATATGTTTCAGGCGGCGCACGGCCGCGCTATGGCTGTCGCGTCGGCGGTGAAAAGGGTGCGTCCCGACAGTATGGTTTTTTCGTATCAGGGGGACGGCGACCTTTGCTCGATAGGCATGGCGGAATCCGTCCACGCGGCTTTGCGCGGCGAGAATATCACCGTTATTTTTATCAACAACGGGATTTACGGCATGACGGGAGGGCAGATGGCGCCCACTACTCTTGAGGGCGTAAAGGCGACGACCTGCCCGAGAGGCCGTGACATTAAATTAAACGGCAACCCTATCAAGATGAGCGAGATGTTGGCGACGCTTGACGGTCCCGCTTATATCGAAAGGACGGCTTGCAACACTCCCGCAAACGTGCGCAAAACCAATGCGGCGATTGAGAA
>WRDI01000055.1 GCA_009783515.1 Bacillota bacterium
TCCCTTTGTTTATGAAATGAAAAAAGTAAGCCGTAAACTTCTGTAACTCAACCTTAATTTGTAAATTGTAAATTGTAAATCGTAAATTATTTGTGGAGGAATCGTGCAAAGCAGGGGACTTTTTATCACGTAGGGGGTTGCGAGGGGGTGGGCAAATCCACTCTTATCATGCGACTAAAGCGGCATTTTGAGGCGGTGGGGGTGCCTTCGCTTTTTACGCGGGAGCCGGGCGGGACGGCTGTGTCCGAAAGGCTGCGGGACATTATTTTGTCGGTTGAAAATAAGATTGACCCGCTGACCGAGCTGTTTTTGTACGAGGCGGCGCGGCGGGAACACGTCGCGCAGGTGATTATCCCCGCGCTGAACGAGGGGAAGGTGGTGGTGTGCGATAGGTTTATTGATTCCACGACTGCGTATCAGGGGTACGGACGGGGGCTGGATCTGGGGCTGATTGAGGCACTGAATAGCGCGGCGAGCATGGGGGCTGAGATTGATTTGACAATATTTTTGGATTTGCCGCCCGCTTTAGGGTTTGTGAGGAAGGGCGGCGCGGATATTAAGGACAGGATGGACAGCGAGGATACGGCTTTTCATGAAAGAGTATATAACGGTTTTAAGGAGATTGCAAAGAGTAAGAGGGTTGTGACGGTGGACGCGGGGCAGGGTATGGAAGAGGTTTTTAAGGAGGTTTTGCGGCTGATAAATGAGAAGTACAGGCATAAGGGATTGATATGATATATTTTTAACGGGGGAATGTTTTTTTGTTCAATGGTAAAATCTTTGGGTGTAATCGTGGCTTATGTACTTTTTCGCACGCCGAAAAAGTACCACCGGGGCCCCCAAAAAATGCAAAACATTTTTTGGGGTGGTAAATAGGCGCCGGGGACACTTGCGGCGGCACTTGCTACAAACAGTCCACTGGACTGTTTGCTTAACGCAGTGCCCTCCAGACCCCATTGGCGCTTTTAGGGTTGGGGGAGTCCGGAGATGGAACGCTTAACGGAGCTTTTAGGTAAATCCGTCATTGCGAGCATGCGAGGCAATTCGGATTTAAGTAATAACAACAATTTTTTTGGAGGAAATATGAAAAAAAAGATTAGGTTTTCGGTTTCAGTTTTGTTGGTTAGCATACTGACGGCACTTTGCATTGTAGGTTTTGCGGGGTGTGATCCGTCATGGTGGGCGGAATTTGAGACAAACGGCGGGACTGACATTGTTTTAAGTGCTGATGACGCATTGGTTGTCGATAAACGGGGACCCAATACAATCGGTTTTTGGCTCGGTGGGACAATTCAAGAATCGCCGACAACTACAAAAGAGGGTTTTGTTTTTGACGGTTGGTACGAAAAAAGCGATTTTTCCGGCGAACCCGTAATATTTCCTTACAATGTACCCGGTGGAAACCGTGACGGCGGGACGTATACCACAAAGTTATACGCAAAGTGGTTTGAGGCTTGATAAGTAGGGGCGACCATTGGTCGCCCGTGTCGGGGAATGTGGGCGGTTTTATCATTTTCGGTGCGCCGAGGGAGTCGCGCCCTACTATGTAAAACACAGGGAGGCAAATGGACGAGCGGAACGACAACGATATATTCTTCGATATTACGGCGAACTCTTCCGCCGCGGCGATGCTTGACCACGCCGCGCAGTCCCACCTTTTTTGCTCTAAGGACACCGACGCCCTCTTGTTGCTTGTCAAGGTGCTCATTAAAAGCGAGAACGGCGGGCGGGAAAATTCGGCGGACGTCGTGTATTTTAGCGAAGACAAGATTTTGACCGCCGACGTGGAAAGAATCACGACCACCGCGCTCGTCACGCCGCTGGAATTGGGGTTTCGCTATTATGTGCTGAAAAACGGGCAGACTATGAACGATTCCGCCGCAAACAAGCTCTTAAAAACTTTGGAGGAGCCGCCGCCAAAAATCAAAATCATCATACTCGCGGACGAGCCTTACAGCGTTTTGCCCACAATCCGTTCCCGCTGCCGTGTGCTTGCGTTGCCTCCGTATTCAACCGAAATTTTGGATAACGCGGCGGAAAAGGTTTTTGACGGGCGTAGTTCTGCGGCTTTAAACAGAATAAAAAGCCTCGCATTAGGCAGTATAACAAGGCTGAAAAGGGCGGCGGCGGGGGAGTACGACCAAATCGAAAGCGCGGTTTTCGAGGTGTTGACGGGGATGCGAAAAAGCGCGGACGTCGCGAGGTACTCCTATCTATTAAGCAAGTTTAAGGGCGATTTGGACGAGGTTGTGAACTTTTTCGAGTTAGTATTTGGCGACGTTCTGCGCATAACAAACGGGCACACCCCCGTATTGGCATACCAACAAACAGAATTAGCGCAAATCGCGGAGTTTTACCGCCCCGAAACAATAATCAGATTTAAGCCGTTGCTAAACAGGGCGCGCTCGCGGCTGAAGTTCAGCGGCAACGCGGCGAGCATAGTGGACGAGTTTTTGTTTTCGTTGCTTGAGGTTAGACAAAAGTACCAGTAAATGCTCAATGCTCATTGCTCAATGCTCAATGAAGGATAAATTTAAGAATGATCAATGCACAATGCGGAGTGAAGGACAAATTTTAGAACCACCCCGCCCCATAGCGAGGAAGCATTCGTGGGGCACCCCTCCGCGGGGAGGGGAATTTATACGGTCATCTTTAATTAAAATTTGACCTTAATTGCGAATTGAGCATTGCGCATTGAGCATTAAAAACAGAGTAAATTATTCAAACGGAGGTTTTTCAAAAATGCCAACAGTAATTGGAGTCAAATTCAAGAGGACTCCAAAAATGTATTATTTCGAGGCGGGGACGTTGCAATACAAGATAAATTGCGGCGTGATAGTGGAAACAGCGCGGGGGGTGGAGTATGGTACCGTGGGTATGCTGCCGCGCGAAATCCCCGAAAGCAAGATTGTCGCGCCGCTCAAACCCGTTTTAAAGATTGCGACCGATGACGACAAAATAAAGGCGGAGGAAATGGAACAAAAACGCCCCGACGCCATGCGCCTTGCCGCCGAAATTATCGCCAAAAACGGGCTTGAAATGAATTTGGTGGACGCGCAATACACCTTTGACGGCGCGAAGTTGATACTTTATTTTATCGCCGAAAACCGCGTGGATTTTCGAGAATTGGTGCGCGAGCTCGCCACCGCTTTTAGGGCGCGTATCGAGCTTAAGCAGATCGGCGCACGCGACGAATGTAAGCTGAAGGGCGGACTTGGTCCCTGCGGGCGGGCGTGTTGTTGCTCGGATTATATCAACGACTTCGCGCACGTTACCATAAAAATGGCGAAAAACCAAAACCTTTCGCTCAATCCGGGTAAGATCAGCGGGTTGTGCGGGCGGCTGATGTGCTGTTTGTCGTATGAAAACGCATATTACGCCGAGGTCAACAAAAGGATGCCGAAACTCGGGTCCGAGGTCAAAACCAAGGACGGGCGGACTGGGACTGTGTTGTCGGTTTGCCAGCTGAAAGAAACGGTCACCTTGCGCGTGTCCGAAGGGGACAACTACGGCTTTGCGGTGTACGGTTTGGCAGATTTGTTGTTTAAGGGCAAGGTGGAGGCCATCGCGGAGGAGGATGAGCCCGTTACAGAGGAATTGAAGAGTCTAGAGGATTAGTTTGGAATTGAGGTTTGAGTTTAGAAAAGTGTGGAAAGTGGAATGTTGAGAGTGGAGTTGAGGGTAAGTTTAAATAAAAGTTGAACCTTGTCGTGCACTAATTTATTATGCGTTGAAATTTCGACCTTAGCTCCACTCTCCACACTAAAAAAAAGGAGTTTTTTATGAAAAAGGTAATGATTGTTTTGTATATCGTGGCAGGGATAATTTTGCTTGGTGCGTCGGGGGTTGTCGTCTACACCGTTTTTAAAGCGGGCGGATTACTTTACGGCGTCCTCGCTCTCGTTGTCGCGGGCGGGATTCTTTCATTTTTTGGCTACAATAAATTCCGCGCTTTTAGGTCAGATATGAAAAGCTTTAAAGAGGATAAAGACGAATACATAAGAAGAGACAACAATAAAAAGCAATGAACGATGAAACAACGCACAATGCTTGATGAAGGACATATTCAATGTATAGCGCACAATGTTCAACGCACAATTGCATTGATATTATTAACTTATAAATCCAACCTTCGCTATGAGTTGTGTATTGTTTCATTGTGCACTGCAAACGGCTCTTTTGACAAAAAGCCGTAAATCGAACGCCTTTTGGCATATAAATTTATAGACAAAAATAAAATAATATGGTAAAATATCATTGCCTCCCGCTTTTAGAAAACGGCGGCGCGGTAAAATAAATTTATAAAGGAGTTGTTTTATCATGACCAGGAAAGTTACCGAGGAATGTATCGGCTGCGGCGCCTGCGTAGACTCGTGCCCCGTCACCGCCATTGTGCTTAATGACAAGGCGGAAATAGACCCCGACACCTGCATCGATTGCGGTGCCTGCGAGAGCGAGTGCCCCGTCAGCGCGATTGTTGAAGCCTAAGGTTTGACGTTTAGCATATAATTTTAGGGGTTTTGGCACTTTTGGGGCATTCCAAAAGTGCCAAAATTAACAAAAAGCACCGTATCATACGAAACCTAAAACCAGTGAAGAATAAAATCATTCAATAGGAGCAAAATCGACAAAGCTAACAAATATATAGCAAAGTAGTCCGCCGAGCGTGAAAACAATTTAAGCATCAGCCGTAGCGCCAACAAACCGGAGACAAAGGCGGCGAAAAACCCGAAAAACAAGGGTAAAAAGGCGACGCCGCTTAGCCCCCCGCCAGTGATTTCGACCACTGACGAGCCGATTATAACGGGAATGGACAGCAAAAACGAAAAGCGTGCCGCCCGTCCCCGCTCCTGCCCTAACATCGTGCCCGCCGCGATGGTGCTACCACTGCGAGATATTCCGGGAAGCGCGGCGCAGCCCTGAACCACGCCGATTATCAGCGCGTCCAAGTAGGTCATTTTACGCTGTGATTGCTTAAAAAAGCCCGCGCACAGCAGCATTATCGCGGTGATAATGAAGCAATATGGCAAAAACTGCCCGTCGAAGGTTGACTTGAAAAAGTCCAAAAACAGTAGCAGTATGACAGTGGTGACTGCGGTGGCGGATAAAAGCAGTCCCGTTTCTTTTTGGAATGGCTTTTTGACAAGTGCAAAAATGTCCTTGCGCATCACAATTATGACTGCGCAGAGGGTGGCGAGGTGCAGGATAAGCTCGAAGGCGAGGTTTGCTTCCACGCCCAAAATCCTTCCTGCAAGTATCGTGTGCCCGCTACTGGATATGGGCAGAAATTCGGTCAGCCCTTGAATTATGCCTATGATTACGGCCTCTAATATGTTCATCCGTGAATATTATATTCTGGCAGGGGCGTAAACATTCAGGAATAGAGATTAGGGGATAGGGGTTATGGATCAGTTGGCGGTTGAAAATCAGTATCCTGACGCAGTTAAATATAGGTTTTGGCGGACAGACTTTCGAGGGATTTTTCGTATTCTTCGGCGAAGTCAATACCAACGTATTAACGGGACAATAATAATAAAAAGCGCCTAAAAGATAAACAATTGCTTGGGCGTATCTTTTTTGTTAAAAAAGGCTTTCTTTCTCCTTGCATAGGCTCCACTGTGCGGCGTCGAAATAAATCCCTTTTTTCCTAAAAAATTTATGCACCAAAATGCAAATTTAACTGTGTCAGGGTACTAAGGTACGTTTAGGTAAAGTCGGCGCTTTATATGTGGTCTATATAAACCCCAAAATACACCCCAAAAAATCCTTTGATTTTTTGGTGACCCCGGGCGGGAGGGGGAGTTAAAGGAGGGCACGACGCGGCGTGGCAACCCAGAAAAAGCTACGCCGCAATGACGATTCTACTCTTTTATCTGCAATTACCGCATTTAATCATATCTTTTGCGACACGGTAAAAGAATTGTGTCTTTGACGAGTCCATAAAATTTTCAGCGACTGCGTAATACATTGAAGTGTCACATACAGATTTATAGTACGCGGCTCCGTTGTCAATCAACCAAATTATTACCTCATAATAATGCGACAAGGCGGAATCCAAATTTTCTAACGTCCAATTTATATCTTCCACAACAAAAGGTTCTGCCCGATGGTTTCGCCAAATTAATTTCTGTCTCTTGTTTTCCGCTTCATGGTTTTCCTTTGCTTTGGTGTAATTTTCCTGCGCCTTGGCATATACTGACGTGTCATCGCAAAGGATAGCGTCAGTATATTTTATCACTTCGCCAAAATGCTTAACGGCGGCTTTCGTCAAGCCGTTTTTCAGTAAAGCGGGCAAACTGAATCGTGTTGTGTCCGCCATATCAAAAACGCCAAAACTCCTAAAAATCGTCTTGTCCGCGCCTGTTTGCGGCAGGTACTCATCCTTAATTTCAATTCCGTTTTCAGCCAAAAGCCGTTTGCAACTCAGTATTACACCCAAATTTGTCGATTTCTTTTGTTCTTGTTCTTCATACCCCGCAATCAACGCGACCGCTTTTTGGTCGCCCTCTTTTTCTTTCCCTTTCATCAAAAAGTCCAAAGAGATACCAAAAAATTCCCCTATTGAATCAAGGATTCCGACGTCGGGAATCCCGCCTTCCGTTTCCCATTTCGAAACGGTCTTATCGCTTACGCCCAGTTTGTTACCAAGCTGCCCTTGCGTCAGATTCGACGCCTTCCTAAGTTTTTGGATTCGTTCACCGATGGTCATAAAAAACCAACCCCCTTATGAATTTGCCTTATTCTACTATAAGCAGAGTAGTTTTGTCAATATATTCTATGAAGAATAGAATATGCTTTCCGTAGAACAGTGAAAGTGTTTTGGTTTTTCGTGTGTCATTGAACTCGCCTTGAAGTGGAAACTGTCGCAGGGTGCCGATTTTTTTATGATGGGCGACGGTTTTGTAATGTCCATTTGCTCACCTTTCTTAAAATATGACAAAAAGCGTTGCGAGGGGGTTTCCAAAGGGGGAACACAATCGCAAGTGTTCCCCCTTTGGTGCTCTTTTGGTTACTTTTGGAGCATTCCAAAAGTAACATAATTTAACGAAAACAAACGATATAAGGTTGAGATTCTTCGCTTCGCTCTGAATGACATAATAAATAAGACGACGCGCCGGGGGCGTCACGCCCTACGAATTACGCAAAACCTTCCTCAAAAACTCGCCAGTGAAGCTCTCCGCGCACTCCGCGACCGTTTCAGGGGTCCCCTCCGTCACAATATCTCCCCCAGCCGCGCCGCTCTCGGGCCCCAAATCAATCACGTAATCCGCCGTCTTTATCATATCTAAATTGTGCTCGATAATAACAATGGTGTTGCCGCTCCCCGCCAATCTTTGCAAAATACTAATCAATTTCTCCACGTCGGCGGTGTGGAGTCCGGTGGTCGGCTCGTCCAAAATATACAACGATCGCGAGGTGCTACGACGGGACAATTCCGTCGCCAGTTTAACCCTTTGCGCCTCACCCCCCGAAAGCGTGGTAGCAGGCTGCCCCAGTTTTATATACCCCAATCCTACCTCGTACAGTGTCTTAATCTTGTTGTACACCGACGGAATGTTCTCGAAAAAGCCTACCGCCTCCTCTACTGTCATATCCAAAACGTCGCTTATACTTTTTCCTTTATATTTTACCGCCAAGGTTTCCCTATTATATCGCCGCCCGTGACAAACTTCGCACGGCACGTACACGTCGGGCAAAAAGTTCATCTCGATCTTGATTATGCCGTCGCCGCAACAGTTTTCGCACCGCCCCCCCTTCACGTTAAAGCTGAACCGCCCGGACTTGTACCCCCTCTCTCGCGCGTCCTGCGTTTTTGCGAATAATTCCCGTATTGCCGTGAAAACGCCCGTATATGTGGCGGGGTTGCTGCGCGGAGTGCGTCCTATCGGGCTTTGGTCGATATTTATCACCTTGTCTAAGTATTCCAGCCCCTTTATCCTGTCGTGCAGACCCACCGTCAAACGGGTACTAAGGGCGGCGTTGGAGACGGCGGGGTACAAAATCTGGCTGACAAGGCTGCTTTTGCCGCTGCCCGACACCCCCGTAACCGCCGTTATTACGCCAAGGGGGAATTTGACGTCGATATTTTTAAGGTTGTTTTGTTTCGCCCCCAAAACCTCCACAAATTTACCTGCTGGCGGGCGGCGGGTTTGCGGAACTTCAATCGACCTTTCACCGCTTAAATATTGCCCGGTAATCGACTGTTTGCAGGCAATAATTTCGTCAACACTACCCTGCGCCACGATTTGCCCGCCGTGAACCCCTGCGCCCACGCCCACGTCCACAATATGGTCGGCACAACGCATTGTTTCCTCGTCGTGCTCAACCACAATCAAGGTATTGCCCAAGTCGCGCAACCTTTTTAACGTACTAATTAAGCGGGCGTTGTCGCGTTGGTGAAGCCCTATGCTCGGCTCGTCCAAAATATACAAAACGCCCATAAGCCCCGACCCGATTTGGGTGGCAAGCCGTATCCTTTGCGCCTCGCCGCCCGATAAGGAGCCCGCCGCCCGCGACAAGGTGAGGTAGTCAAGCCCGACGTCCATCAAAAACTTTAAGCGTGCCTTTAGTTCCCTTTTTATGGGCGTGGCGATAATCTCTTGATTGCCCGATAATTCAAGA
>WRDI01000056.1 GCA_009783515.1 Bacillota bacterium
CTTTTCGCCGGGACGAAATCCTTGCTCGGCAGGTACGTAGCGCTGGACCCCCGCCTCGCAAGTTTCCGTCTCGACAAAAATCCGCTCGTTATCCGACCACGTTGAGTTTTGTTGGGAAGTCTAATTAAATAAAAAAGGACAGGCTATAATGAAAAAAGTGAATAGTAAAGCGGGCGATTATCTCGCCGTGCCGAAAAAACAATACAAAAATCTACGGATTGACGACTTTTTTAAGGGCGCGGACGGGCGGCTTGACCAAAGTGTGCTGTCACCGAAAGCGGCGGCGGAAACGTACAACTTTGATTTTTCCTCCGGTGCGCTTAAGGACGGCTTGGGCGTAACGGGCATAGGGGTTGCGGGTTTGCCCGTCACAAATATTTGGCGGTTTGTCAAGAATATTGACAATGTGGGGGAGATAGTAATGTTTTCCAGTCTTTTGGGCGACGTTTTTTATATCAAAAACGGCGTCCAGTCATTGCATATCACGTTGCCGGGCAGGATTTATACGGCAAATTACCGTCTTCACGGGACGGAGGTTGTGCTGATGTGGACTGAAAACAGCCCGATTGCCGTTTGGGACGGGGTGAACGCCGCCTATTTTATCACCGATTCGCCAAATATAAAAAGCATGGATATATGCGGCGATTTCGCGTTTATCGCGGAAAGCGACGGGCAGACAATACGCTATACGGACGAATTGGATCCGATAAACTGGAACACCGACTTCGGCGGCGGGATTTTGACGCCGGCGGAGGGCAGCGGGCGGGTCGGCAAGGTCATGTCGCTTATGGGGCATCTGTATGTTTTTAAGGACTTCAGCGTGTCGCGTGTGAGCATTAGCGGCAGTGGCGGCGTCCCCAAGGCGGCGGGCAACCACATTTTTGGCGGGCGCATATTTTTTGACACCGTCGCACTTTGCGGAAACAAAATTATGTTTTTGAGCGGCGACGGCCTTTGGGAATTTGATGGGCTGACCGCGAAAAAGGTTTTAAGTAATATTGCGGGGATTATGCCTTCCGAATCGGCATGTGCCGCCTATCACGGCGGACGGTACCATTTGGCCGTTCAGTACGCGTTTGGCGGCGTGCCGGTCGGGTGTGAAACCGCCAATCATCTTAACAACGCGCTTATCACTTACGTGCCTTCGGACGGAAGCTACACGCTGTCGAGAGGCATGGATATTACAAGCATGGCGGCGGGCGACGACGCGATGTACGTCGTTTGCGGCGGTAACGCGGGACGGCTTTCGCCTTTGGCGCAGGTTTTCAGCGCGCCGCTCCTTAAGCTTTGGAAGAGCCCGCTTAGCGATTTGGGTAGCGAGAGGATTAAGTTTTTGCGGGAGATTCATATCGACACGGCGGGGGCTATCGTTTTGACGGTGGATAACGGCGCGGAGAGCAAAAGCGTGCAGGTCGACGGATCGCCGCAACCGCAGAGGGTGCGTGTCGGGATGCGGGGCAGGAAGCTGTCGTTTTGCATCGAATCGAATGAAACTAACGCCTGTGTCGCACGGCCCGTGCTGGTATATAGTGAAGTATAACGCAAAATGAAACAACGCCTTAGCGCAACAATGAAGGATAAATTTAAAATTAATATGACCGACATTGCGCATTAAGCATTACTCATGGAGTATTAAAAAGGAGTTTTGAGAATGGACTATGCAAAATTGGCGCTGTTAAAAGCCGAGGAATTGGAGAAAAAGGGGGATTCGCTGTCGCCGCGGATCAGCCGAAAGGGGCTGGTGATAAAAAAGGTATTGGGTGCGGGGGAAAGCTATACCGTATGCAAGCTTAAGGGCAAAGGGGAGGCGGGGGTTGTCTTGTCTTTAGATTTTGCGCCATTTTCGGGGCAGACGTTCGTTGGAAATGTAGCGTTTTTGATAGGGAATAGAACGGTTTTTGCCCGCGACGCCGCGCAAACCATGCTTTTTACCGCCTCGGTCATGCTTGACGGTGAAACCACCCTTAAAATCAAAACGGAGGGTGCGCTTACGTTCTTGTCTGCCGACGTTTTGTCTATCGGCGCGGAGATTTTAGGTCCTGCGGGAGCCGACGTAAAAACCGACTGTTTGAGTGGGTATATTTGCGCCGTTTACGAAAACGAGGGGCAAATTCGCTTGTGTGCCGACATTAATCCGCCGAATTTGGGCGATTACGTCATCGCGGGTTTTGGGTCAAAGCCAGCCGTCGCCGCGTTCACCGAGGGCGGAGAGGTTTGCTTCGGCATTTTGTTTATTGACGGCGGCGAGCTTGTTTTCGGGCTTTTCGATAAGGACAAAGGGCAGGTAAGTTGCGTTTATACGGGGATTAATGCCCAGAGCGCCGCGCTTATGCGTTACGGCGGTTGCTTAGCGGTAGGGTATGTTTTTAAGGGTGTGGCTTATGTTGGATTACTTATCCGCCCCGATTTTACCATTACGCAGAGCTTTAAGTTAGAGGAGGCATGCGGAATCGAGTTTGTCAAAGAATCTGTTCCCGCCGCCGTGATTTTGAATAAAAACGGTAAAAACGTGATAAGGACGGCACAGGCGGAGAGCTCGTATGACGACGCTGTACGGCTCAAAATTGGGTGTACGGTTAGCTAGAGAATAGAGGTTAGGGGTGATTTTTTAATGCGTTTTAGGGGATTTTTGACTTTCGCTCATACACCGTTAAATAAAAATCAACCGCTAATCTATTCTTTATTCTCTAATTTCTATTCTCTTGCCGTATTACCAAAAAACAAGGAGAAACAATGCAAAACTATTTCGAAATAAAACAGGGCGGCAAAACCTTGCGCCGCCGCAATACGATAAACGACCCGTTTGTGTTTTATGAGGAACAAAGGGTTATGTGCGAGTACGTTTACGTCAAATACGGCGGCGGAAATTGCTTGTATAAAACGCCGGCATTAGCGGGCTTCAACTTCGACCCCGACAAAGGCGGGCTGTACGCTTGTTATGAAACCGCTTTGGGCGCGGAGGAGCTTAACGGATGTACGATAGAGGCCGTGGGGTTTGCCGCCTCGCAGTCCACGCTACAAATCGTCAACACCGTCGCCGTGAATATGGTCAAAACGCAGGGCGAGCCGCTTTATATCTGCGGAACCATGGTTTTGTCGGCAACAGGCAAGGACTTTGCATTTTTTGGCGGCGACAACAAGTTTGTCCGTATGCTATTGGGGACGGAGGCCTTTTCTTCCGCCGCGATGAGTATAACCTGTGGCACGGACAACACGCCCATGGACGGATATACCTACGCACCCGCGGTTTTGCCGTCATCGGTCAGCCCCGTTTTCGGTAGCGGCGAGATGAGTATTGGCAAGATATTTAACCTCCCCGCCACCGACGCTGTGTTGCTTATATCGGGGACGCCTGTAATGCGGATTATGGCGGAGGCGCCCGATTTTGTTGAAACAAAATATTTGACTGCCGCCCAAAACGATTGGGTGACGGTGAGTGTAAACGATAAGGTAAAGACGATTGAGGATTTGAAAGTCGCCACCTTGGCCGTCGACTTTACCGCCGTGCGCCTGCCGTCGGCGCTTAACTACAAAAAAAGCGCAAAAATACGATTTCCGAACGCGGCAAAAATCAAGCGCGACGCGGGCGGGCATTACTTTGCTTATGTGCGAGAGGGGCGGGCGGCAATTTTTGCTTTGGACGGCGGCGAGGTGAAAATCAACCGCTTTTTTGCCGCAAAGGATATTTTGATTGCCGACGACGGCGCGGTTTTTGTGGTGAAAGAGGACGGCGCGGTTTTTTTCGCTGAAGCGGACGAGGGCGGTGAGTTGCTTGCCCTTAATGTTACGGTCGGCGACAAATGCGCGGTCGCGCATAAAAACGGCGCATATGTGCTAAGTACGCACAAAGGCGGACGTGCGGTTTTTTACAAGATTGTGCCGCCGGCCGGAATCGGAGGTTTGCCGGCGGTCAGCGTTTTGTCGGACACCGCAAGCGAAACAACTTCGGCGGACGTCCACGTATTCGCTATGCCCTCTTGCGTATGCGTCGTCGCCAAAGCGACCCCGGCGCTCTGTTTCGACAGCGGCGGCGCGAACGCCCCGAAAAAAGCGTGGCTGGATTTGATTGTCGATGCGTCGTGGTTTTTAACGGGGGCTTTTGCAGAATACGACGCGGGTAGAGTGATTGTGTACAACCCATACATAGACCAAAGTGCGTACTACATAGACATGAAAAGCACGCGGTATGCGCCTCTCGGCTACGGTCGGTTTTTTGGTGAATTTTGCGTCCGAAACCGTACTACCGGGACCGTGGACATGTCGGCGATAGGCGGATTAAGCCCCTTTGCGAGCGCGGCGGGTAAAGCCGTTTATGCCGTCACAAGCGGACGTTTTTTCTATTTATTCATGGAGGATGGCGCGGTGACGGCGTATTATATCGCGTCGCAAAGCCAAAAGCTGTACGCGGGGGCTATCACGGCGAACGTGACGGTGAGCTATGTCCAGCGGTCGGTAAATCCTCCGGCGACGGGGGCGATCGTAGTTAATATAAAATCGGGAGGATGAAATGTTTGGTGAAATTATGAGTTTGGCGATTGGCAACGGGCTGTGGGCGGCGCTGTTCTGCCTGCTGTTTTTGTATCAGCTTAAGGATTCGCGGTCGCGGGAAAAAAAATACACGGCAACAATCGGGTCGCTCACGAAAAGTTTGGGTGATTTTAAAGGCATGAAAAAGGACTGTCAAAGCATCAAGGAGGATTGCGAGGCGATAAGGGTCGATTGCGGCGTCATCAAAGCCGAGGGCGGCAAAGCCTTGGAAGGAATTGGCGAGCTTAAGCGCGGGGCTTACGGATTGTCGAAGAAATCGGGTAGCTCGGAAAAACCCCCAATGCCTAAAAAAGTGGGTACAGCGCGAAAAACGACAATGTCGGAAAGAACGGGTATTATGACGGAATCGACAATTCCGAAAAAGGCGGGTATTATGACGGAATCGACAATTCCGAAAAAGGCGGATATTGTTTTAGTTAAAGCCGCGGACGGCAAAACGGGAGGGAGCTATGAACTTTAAAGGGAGCGCGTTTTCTGCGGGCGGCGCAAGGATTGCCGATTCGCAGTTTAAGGACGGCAAGATTTATTTTTTGCAAAGCGGCGGTTCGGCTTATGATCTGAAAAGTTTTGACGTCTCGGCAAAAAAATTTGCCACCGTTGAAAAAGATGTCAGTTTTGCCGATAAATGCTTTTTTTGCGAGGGCGAGCTGTTAGAATTGTTCGGTATGGCGTTTAATGTCGCGTCATAGGGTGCGAACATGACGACGTACCGCCATTATTAATACCGCGTTGTATTGCGCTGTGTGTTTTAGGGCGCCGCACTCTACGGCGGTAAATTGGTCAAAACCAACTATTTAAAGGAGATTTAATATGAGATACAAAGATATTTTGGACGCGGCTTTTGTCGAAAAAGAAAAAGAAATGAAGGACGTATCGGCACCGGACGAGGACGCGGAAAAACAAACCGTAACTGAAAGAAAAACCGGAAACATTGATATGGACGTACAAAGTGAAAAAATCGAAACGCAAGCGCTTACGGGCAAACAGACCGAGCCGCAATCTGCGGATATGAGGATTGAAACGGCACGAAACCATAATGAGCCGTTTGATATGCCCGAAAACGCGGAGGAAACATCGGCTCAAAACCAAAATAAAACCCCGAATACGCTGGAAGAAGCGGCTCAACTGATAAGGCGTATTAACGGGCTTGCCCTATCTGCGGCGCACGACTTGGACATCACCCGCGCCAAGGAATTAGAAGGGCTTTCGGAGATTTTGGCCGGGCTTTTTGAAACGGCGAGGGAAACGCCCCCGGGAAAGGAGGGCGCGGCATGAAAAGGATTAGCAAAACCGTATTCATTTCGATTGCGGGGGCGATTGTGCTTCTCTTGCAGGTTTTCGGTCTAAAAATCGACGCGCCTTACGTCAACGAGATTATCGAGGCTGTCTGTGCGGTGTTGATTGTTTTGGGCGTGGTAACGGCGGCAAAACCCAAGGCGGATGAGGATGAGGGTGAGGACAGCGGCGGAAACGCGGGCAAAAACGGCGAAAGCGTGGTTAGCGGGCACAACCTGGACAATAGGAAGAACGACGACAAAAAATAAACGGAAACAACAACATATAGCTTTATAACGTATGAACCCCCTCAAAGACGCCTTAATGGTCGTTTTTGAGGGGGCTTTTTTTTATTACCGCAAAATGAAAAACCGGTGGCTTGTTTGGTTGACAAAAAGGTCGAAAAAAAGATACAATACACTGGGATTATATTTTGGTATTACCCATGCGACGTTATTTACGAAAATAAACACAAGAGAGGTAAAATTATGACAAAAATTTCTAAGGTCGCCATAGTCATGGGGTCTATATCCGACCTTGATGTGGTAAAGCCTTGCCTTAAGACGTTAGACGACTTCGGCATAAGCTTTGAGGCGCGGGTAATTTCGGCGCACCGCACGCCAAACGAGGCGCACGATTTTGCGGTTACGGCAAAGCAGCGCGGCGTAGAGGTGATAATCGGCGTGGCGGGCAAGGCGGCGCATCTGGCGGGTGTGCTGGCGGCTTTCACCACACTGCCCGTCATCGCGCTGCCCATTTCCACCAAGCTGATGGGGGGACTGGACAGTTTGCTCAGCATGGTGCAGATGCCCAAGGGAGTGCCTGTCGCTACGGTCGCCGTGGACGGGGCGGATAACGCGGGAATTTTGGCGGCGCAGATTTTGGGTCTAAAGTACCCCGAAATCGCGGCGAGGTTAGAGGCGTTTAAGAAAGATATGGCGCTTAAGGTGACCGGCGACGACAAGGAATTGCAGGCGAGATTGGAAGAAAATAGGAAATAAAATCGTAGGGTCGCCCTGCGGGACGCTACATAAATTCGGCACAAAAAACAGAGGTGAAAAACAAATGGCGATAGACTATAAGGACGCGGGGGTGGACGTCGAAAGGGGGTACCGCGCCGTCGAGCTTATCAAAAAGCACACAAAACGGACGTTTGACAAGAACGTGCTGTTGGATTTGGGCGGCTTCGGCGGACTATATTCCATCGCGGACGAAGGGCTGAAAAGCCCCGTCCTGGTGGCGGGGACGGACGGCGTGGGCACAAAATTAAAATACGCCTTTTTGACGGGGAGGCACGATACAATCGGCATAGATTGCGTTGCGATGTGCGCCAACGACGTGGTGTGCCAGGGAGCGAAGCCGCTGTTCTTTTTGGATTATTTCGCGACGGGGGTATTGGATCCTGAAACGGTTGCGGAGGTAGTCAAGGGCGTCGCCGACGGGTGCGCCATGGCGGGGTGCAGTTTGATTGGTGGCGAAACGGCCGAAATGCCCTCCTTCTATCCCGACGGGGAGTACGATTTGGCGGGCTTTTGTGTGGGAATTGTCGACAAAGAGCGGATTATCGACGGGCGAGATATCAAGGCGGGCGATGTTTTGGTTGGGTTAGCGTCCAGCGGGGTGCACTCTAACGGGTTTAGCCTTGTGCGGCGGCTTTTCGGGGAGTGCAAGAAAGAGATTGATGAGTTTGATAATGAATTAGGCAGGACTTACGCCGACGAGTTTTTGACGCCTACGCGGATTTACGTCAAAACAGTTTTGGAGCTGATAGGGAAATTCGAGATTAAGGGTATCGCGCACATCACGGGCGGCGGTTTTATCGAGAATATCCCGCGCATTTTGCCCAAAGGCTTAGGAGTGCGGATTGACTTGGGGTCGTATCCCTTGCCGCCTGTTTTTAAGTTGTTGGGGGAACGGAGCGGAGCAAGAAAGGAGAAGCTGTATAACACATTTAATATGGGGATTGGCATGGTTTTGTGCGTGGACAGTGCGGTTGCGGAGAGTGTATGTAATTCGGCACGGGAATTGGGGGAAAAGGCGTATGTAATGGGAGAGGTGGTGGAAGGGGAAGGAGTGCTTTTGTTGTAGGGTGCGGCGCCCTCGACGCGCCGTTAAGTATGGCGGGGGCTTGTCCCCGCCGCAGAGTGGAGTTAAGGTCAGATTTAAGATTTATGAGTTTAGCGCAATTCCCCTCCTCCGGAGGGGTGCCCCACGAATGCTCCCTTGACGCGGGCGGGGTGGTTCCGGAGAGTGACAGGATAATAATGCACTTTTTCTATGTTTAACAATTAACCTTCGCCATTGTTTCAGCCACCCCGCCCGCGTCAGGGAAGCGTTCGTGGGCACCCCTCAAGAGGGGAATTTTTAGCGGTCAAATTTATCATTAACCCCAACCTTAACTCCACACTCCACACTTACCCCCGCA
>WRDI01000057.1 GCA_009783515.1 Bacillota bacterium
AAATTACGCGCAGCGGGCTTTTGCGAACCTTGTTGGCGGTGCGCGCAATGCTGATTGCGCCCTCGGCCGCCGCAAAGCTCTCGTGCCCCGCCAAAAAGCAGAAGCAGGCGGTGGATTCTTCAAGGAACATGGAGGCGAGGTTTCCGTGTCCGAGGCCCACCTCGCGTTGGTCCGCGACCGAGCCGGGCACGCAAAAAGCCTGTAGCCCGACGCCTATGGATTTTGCCGCGTCCGCCGCCCTTTTGTCGCCGCGTTTAAGCGCCAAAGCGCAGCCGAGGGTATACGCCCAAACGGCGTTATCAAAGGCGATAAACTGCGTCCCCTTGACGATTTTTTCGACGTCGATACCGTGAGAAAGGCACAGTTTTTGCGCCGCTTCTAAGGACGCGAAACCGTTTTCATTCAAAAACGCCGTTATTTTTTGTTTTCTTTTGCCTATTCCTTCAAAATTAATCATGATATTTCTCCGTTGTTTTCTCTTTTAGCTTTATTTAAGCCATGCATCGTTTTACCGTGCGTCAGAAATCACTCCGCTGCTTTCCACCCCGCCCCTATCGAGGAAGCATTCGTGGGCACCCCTCAAGAGGGGAATTGTTGGCGGTCGATTTTATTTAATTCTGACCTTCACTGAGCACTGAGTATTGAGCATTGCGCATTAAATCCCCACCTTTACCTGATACCTGATAACTTGTACCTGATACCTATCTATGCTTTTCTCGGGTCAATGTAATACGCCGCACTCTCGAACCTGCCGACCGCGCCCATCGCCGCCTTTAAAGCGTCCTCCGCGGTCATTCCCGCCTTGATGTGGTCCATCATTATGCCGAAACGCACAAATTCATAGCCGATAACAAGGTTGTCCGCGTCCAAAGCGAGGCGGGTGATATATCCCTCCGTAGTCTCCAAATACCTTACGCCCTTCGCCTCCGTGCTATAAATCGTGGCGATTTGCGAGCGATAGCCCTTGCCCAAATCCTCCAGCCCCGCGCCTATCTCCAGCCCGCCCTCGCTGTACGACGACTGAGTCCTGCCGTAAACGATTTGCAAAAATAATTCGCGCATAGCGACGTTTATCGCGTCGCACACAAGGTCGGTGTTAAGCGCCTCCAAAATCGTCTTGCCCGTCAAAATCTCGCCTGCCATTGCCGCCGAGTGGGTCATGCCGCTACAGCCTATCGTCTCGACAAGCGCCTCGCGGATGATACCGTCCTTTACGTTAAGGGTCAGCTTGCATGCGCCCTGCTGCGGCGCGCACCAGCCCACCCCGTGGCTAAGCCCTGATATATCCTTTATCTCCTTGGCTTGCACCCATTTTCCCTCTTGCGGAATGGGGGCGGGACCGTGATCGGGACCCTTCGCCACGCAAACCATACGTTCTATTTCCTTTGAAAAGTGCATTTTTTGCTCCTTTGCAGTTTATTCGTGAAATTCATTATAACCGAAAAGTTGTCACAAGACGCAACTCGTGCATGATACCATAACTTGCGGCGTTTTGACAAGTATTTTGCGCCTTTTTTGGCTTGTCGAGTTAGAAAGTTATCTGAAAGTTGTATATATTATTGACAAACGCGGCAAAAAGTAGTATCATTTACAGAACAAAAACGAAATCGAAGCAAATTGAAACAAAATCGAATAAAAAAGGGTTTTATACGGTCAATTTATTGTGTGCGTTATTAACCGTTGGGCGGACGGGCAATAAGACCGTGTCAAGAAGCATTCGTGGTCTTGCTTCGTAGGCCTGCCCCTACGGAGGAAACATTAAACGGTGAATATAGGATTTAAACAAACCGTAGGGGCGGGCACTGCCCGTCCGCCATCCTAATTAAATAAACAAAGGCGGTTAATACATGAATATTTGGCACAATATCGAGCCGGAAAGAATCAGCAAGGACGACTTTATCGCCGTGATAGAGATATCCAAAAACAGCAAGCAGAAATACGAGCTTGACAAAACCACGGGCATTTTGATACTTGACAGGATACTTTTCACGTCCACGCATTATCCCGCGAATTACGGGTTTATACCCCGCACCTACGCCAGCGACGGCGACCCGCTGGACGTTTTGGTGTTATGCTCCGAGAGTTTGCAGCCGCTAAGCCTTGTGCGCTGCTATCCCATAGGTGTGATTTCGATGGACGACAACGGTAAATTGGACGAAAAGATTATCGCCATACCCTACGGCGACCCCACTTACAATGTGTACCGCGATATTTCCGGCTTGCCGCAGCACATCAGCTAGGAGATGGAGCATTTTTTCGCGGTATATAAGCAACTTGAATTTAAGGCTACGGCGGTCAGCAAAACCGCGAACCGACAAACCGCTGAGATGGTGGTTAAAAAGGCGATCGAGCAATACGCGGAGAGGCGAGAAGAGCTGATGAGGAACGCGATTGGGTAATACAAGGTTTGCTTTTGCCCATGCTCCATACCCGGTATGGCGGTTCAATGGATTTTATCTATCTTGTGGATAAAAACAAGCTTGTGGATAAAAACAAGAGTTTTTACTTGACCTATATTTTTGATGAGTTTATATTAGGCACATGAAAAAAGCAGCTTGAACAAGGAATACTATAATTGAGTGCCTTATATGTAATTACGATAACTCCGAATTGGCATAAGGTTTCCTGAATTTTTGTCAAGGAAAAAGGGCTTTATGCCGGCTGCGCCAACGTCTTTATTTGATTTATTTTTATTGCAAACCAATGCTTTCGCGAACAAAAAATAATTATTGATGCAATAAAATCTAAAATGTTTTTCCGAAAACTTAAACAGGCCGACAACACACCGTTATCAACCTGCTTTTTGTTTCTTAATTTGTTTTATTCCGCCGCCTTACTTCTTCTTAAAAACGGCTTTTTGGTTGTACTTTGTGACCGCTTGCTTAACCTTGTTTGCGGGGGCTTGCTCGGTGGGGTACATTCCGCGCTGGTTCATATACATAAAGGTGTCGAACTGGTCAACGGCTACCTCACTTAACTGGTTGTTGATGATGTTGCGTAGTGCGGGGCAGTCCGTCTCGCACAGCGCGGTGCCGTACAACTTAAGCAGCGCCTTTTGCCCGCCCAAAACGTCGGAGGCGATGTCGAAGTCCTTAAGCTGGCACAACTCGCTTGACGTCTCCATTTTTACAGCGGCCTTGGACGAGGGCTTTGACCAAGCCGGGGTTTTTCCTACGTTGCCTGCCGCGCTTTTTTGGGTTGTGGGGCTTGACTTAACCGAACTCTTTGATTGGCCTGCGGCGGAAGCGGCGGTGTTTCGCCCAAAGCCGCTCTTGGCGTTTTTTGATTGGCTTGAGCTTTGGCTGGTGTTCTTGCCGTTGCTTGAGCCTGTGCTCTTGCCGGGGGTCCCGCCGCTTTTTGCCTTAGGGCTTGTCGTTGCCGGCGTGGTGGTTTTGCCGACTTTCGGCTTGTTTGATTGTTCCATGATTCCTCCTTTAGTTTTGTCCGCCGAGGTATTTAAGTAAGACCTCGTAGCGCACTCTGTGTTTGTTCGCAAACGTCCCAAGCTTCTCCTTTAATACAGGGTCGGTGACGTCGGCGGCGTAGCTGCAGCACTTCTTGTATGACAGAAGCTCGCTGTTCAGCAGTTCGGTTACTTCTTGTAAGTTATTTGTTGTCATAAATTCCTCCGTGAAATTATTTTACCAATTATTTGCGGGTTTAGAATATTTTGACGGACGGAGTTTTGTGTTACGAAGCGCGGAGCATAAAAAGCGGCGTTTTGTACCAAAAGTGTACTGAAAGTACATACTTCAGCGCAGAACGACAGCTTTTAGCCAAATAAGGCGCCGTTAAAAGTTTTAAACTTGCGAATAATTAGTATAAACAGTATTTGCCGTTTGCAAAAATATTATTCTCTGTGGTATAATGCGGGTGAAATTTGTACGGCTTTTACATGAGGTTTAGAATATGGTGACGATTACGGCATTAACGGTACAAAAAAATAATAAAAATCGAGCAAACTTGTTTTTGGACGGTGAGTTTTTTTGCGGGCTTGATTTGACGGCGGCGGTGGGCGCGGGGCTGAAGGTCGGTGTTGAGATTAACGAAGAACGATTGAAAGAGGTAGTTTATGAGTCGGAATATGCTTCCGCGCTTGGACGTGCGCTGAAATACTTGGAGATAAAGGCGTGCAGCGAGCGCAGGATAAGGGAGTATCTTGTCGAAAAGGGGCACGGCGGAGATGTTGTCGAGGCGGCGGTAGCGCGGCTTTTGGAGTTAGGATATTTAGATGACATGGCGGTGGCGACGGAATACGTCAAGGCTAATGGGGGCAAGTACGGTAACGGGCTTTTGCGACTTAAACTGAGGGAACGGGGGATAAGGAGTGAAGTTATCGCCGCGGTTTTGCCAAATGGTGAGGACGAGGCGGAAACGGCGAGAAGTGTGACGGAAAATTATTTGGGTTCGCATCCACTCGACAGGCAAAAGCTGTACAATTACTTGTTGAGTAAGGGGTTTTCGGGGGAAACGATAGCGGTAGCTTTGAAAATGATACGGGAAATAGATTGAAATTATTATTGTAGGGTGCGGCGTCCTCGATGCGCTGCATTGCATAATGCTGCATTTACGTGTGTCGAGGTTCAAACCATACGGGAGGGCGGGCGACCAATTGGTCGCCCATACGGTCTGTAACAATCCGATATTCATGGTTTCAGTGTGTTAGTAGGGGAGGGCATTGCCCCTCCGTTAATCAAATTGAATAATGTCAGCGAAATGATAAAAGGAGCGGAAAAATGTCAACATTACCTAAGGGAATAAAAGTCGGGCACGCAAATGACGAACATACAGGCGTCACCGTTATTTTGTGCGAAAAGGGCGCGGTCGGGGGCTGCGACGTGCGGGGGGGCGCGCCGGGCACACGCGAAACGGATTTACTCAAAAGTGAAAAAATGATGGACGAGGTTCACGCCGTCGCACTGTGCGGCGGCTCCGCTTACGGTCTGGAAGCGGCGTGCGGCGTTATGGATTACCTGCGGGAAAAAGGAATTGGGTACAAGATTGCGGGCAAGGTGGTGCCGATTGTGCCCGCCGCCGTTATTTACGACCTTAACGGGGCGGATTATCATTGGGCGGACAAAAAAATGGGGTATAACGCCGCTTTTTCCGCCATGGCGACCCCCTCATTCGGACAGGTGGGGGTGGGAACAGGCGCGACAGTGGGCAAGATACGCGGCTTCAAAAGCGCGAGTAAGGGTGGCGTGGGCGTGGGCGGCGTCAAAATTATGGGGATAAACATAACGGCGGTGGTGGCGGTAAACGCTTTCGGCGACGTGGTTGACCCCGCCACGGGCGCAGTTTTGGCGGGGGCGCGGGGACGAAACGGCTTTATTAACACGGAAAAAATGGTTTTGGACGGCAGTTTGCTAAAATTACTTTTGGGGGCGAACACCACGATAGGCTGTATTTTGACGGACACGAAACTGAGTAAGATTGAGGCTAACAAGCTTGCGGCGGCGGGACACAACGGGCTTGCGCGGGTTATACGCCCCGTACACACCGACTATGACGGCGACACGCTGTTTTGCCTTGCCACGGGGAAAAAGAAGGCTTTGAATTTTATGATGTTGCAGGTCGGCGCGGCGGAGGCGGTGGCGCGCGCGGTGGTAAACGCGGTCAGCGGGGGCGGTTTTGTATCGGCCGATATAGATGAGGAAGGCGAGGGACAAGGAAGCTAAGTTAATGTTTATTTTATATGTTTTAGAGTGCATGATGCTTGTTCTTACAAGTGTTAGCGGCGGAATTGATAGTAGTCCGATGTTTACGACCGGAGAAAACCCGACGGGACAAGATATTGCTGTCGGCATAATCATTTGGATTGTGTTGGCCATCATCATTTGCTTTTCAATATTTTTAATCGGAAGACATATAAAGAAAAAAAAGCTTATCAAATTGAATGAAGAAAAAGAAAGGCAGGCAGAAATTATCAAAGAAGAAGAAAAAATCGGTGGTGAACTCGATTAAGAAAGATTAGGGAGTATAAATGATAGGCGTTGACGTAATAAGAATAGACCGGATAAAAAAAGCGGCACAAAACGCCTCCTTTTGGCGTGTTTTTACGGTGGGCGAAAGGGAGTATATAGAATCAAAAACAGATAAATTCGCGACAATGGCGGGGATTTTTGCGGCGAAAGAGGCGGCGGCAAAAGCGTTTGGTCGAGGATTTAAGAATATTCGACCCGACGCTTTGGAGGTTTTGCACGATGAAAACGGTCGCCCTTATATGAGAGTGGACGGCAAGACATTATCGATATCGATCAGTCACGATGGGGAGTACGCCGCCGCAACAGCTTTTTTGGAAAACATCTCTCAAGGCGCGGAAAATGCTGAAAATCAGAGGAAAAGCGGACAAAACCTTGCATCCGACCTTACTCACAAAATGTGTGACATTATTTCCGTGACGAAAAAGGACGCGCAAATTCCAAAAAGGGAGAGGTTTACGCACAAGGGTGACTACGCGAGGGTTTTTATTGTCGGCGGGAGCGCGGAAATGCCCGGCGCGCCCTTCTTGAGCTTCGAGTCCGCCTGCGCCGCAAACGCCTGCATCGAAAGCCAAAATATCGACAAAAATACCGACAATAATATAATCAACGACAATATTAAAGAAAATGCGGAAAATCTGCATAAAACCGCCGTTTCCGCGTTAAAAAGTGGGGCGGGACTGGTCACGTTATGCGTCCCGCAGTCCTTGAAAACGGCTTATCAGGTTCGGATAAAGCAGGAAATGCTGTTTTTTATGCCCGACAATAACGGTAAAGTAAAATTTGACACACCCGCTTTGGATATGATTGTGCAAAAGGCGGACGTTATCGTAATCGGTCCCGGCATGGGCGAAAACACCGCAATTATCGACATAATCGCATATTTGTGCAAAAATTTTGACAAAATCTTAATCGTGGACGCCGACGGGTTGAATGCCCTATCTCGGGATTTAGGCGTTTTGAACGGACACAAATGCCGTCTTTTTTTAACTCCGCATATAGGCGAATTTTTACGTCTTGGTGGGGAACAAGAGAAGCAAGAATCGCTTGATTTAGCATATAAAGCGGCTGATTTTGCCGTCAAACACGACTGCATGGTGGTATTAAAGTCCGCGTACACCTACATCACCGACGGGGTGCGGATATACAAAAACACGACGGGCACTGCGGCTATGGCGAAGGGTGGCACGGGCGACGTGCTGGCGGGAATGATTGCCGCGTTTACTACGTATATGTCGCCTTTGCGCGCTTGCCTTGCCGCCTGTTACCACCTTGGAAAAAACGGTGAAAGGGCGGAGAGGGCAAAGGGATCGGAGGGGGTTTTGGCGGAGGATTTGTATTTGTAATAATGCTAAATGCGTAATACGCGATGTGCAATTACGTTGTCGCTTTTTATTTTAAAGATGACATTCATCCCGCATTGATACTAATTGCTTGTAAGATTGAATAATTACTTCGAGTGGATTTTCGAGACAAAACTTGGCTTTTTCGGCTTTTTACATAGCGCTGCTATGCTTAAAGCTTCAAAAGCCAGTGTTTTAGCCGAAAAGACGTCGAAAGAATATTCAAACTTGCGAGCAATTAGTATTAGCATTATTAAACTTTTATCACTCTGACTGTATATTTTTGTTATTTTTTAGAAAACTAAAGATATAAACCAAAATTAAAGACTACAAAAAAGCGAATTTAAGCCAATTAAAGGCAAATCAAGGTATAAAAAGACAAAAGAAGGAGATTATCATGTGTAAATACAACGTAAATCTGGGTAAGGAACTGGCGGACGCCCTAGAAAAATCGGCTATGGAAAGAAACATAAGCATAGAAAAATTTATAGCGGAAATCCTTAACAAATATTTTGTCCCATTGCATACAATAAACCGAGAGGCAATGGCAAAGGGCTATGAGGAAATGGGCGAATTGAATTTGATGCTTTCCGAGCGCTGATTCTTAACGCTTCTTGGGTGTCGGAACTCAGCAAATAGCCGAATGTACTTAAAATCCTGTAAATAATGCGGGATGCCTCTCTTTACCCAAGATATAATGCCGAATATCGTCCGATTTTAGACGAAAAAACGTCTCAAATCAGGGATTGTTTGGCGTGAGAAGGAACGATGGACAAAACGCAGGTAAAAAGAGGGGATTTATTTTATGCCGATCTTACCCCCGTGGTGGGCTCGGAGCAGGGCGGAACTCGCCCCGTTTTAATC
>WRDI01000058.1 GCA_009783515.1 Bacillota bacterium
AAATAATGACGGTGTAGTTTTGAATCCTACTGGCTAATTCGTTTCTGTCGCCAACATTTTTTTTGCCTGCCTACGGCGGGGCTTTTGTTGTGCCCTTTTTCCCTTCAATTATTTTCAAGTTTTTTTCTCCTTAGATTATTCTCATTTTTTTATTTCTTCTATGGCGGCTTTCGCCTGTTCTTCGGTCATATATTGATATTCGCCGTTAACTTTTTTACAAAGGACGGATTTCAAAAGTTTTGCGGTATAAATTTTTGAATCGTCATAATTGATTTCAATAACCGCGTATCCGATTATGTTGTCGCCTGTTTTAAATATCATATCTATATACGTTTGCGCAATCCGTCCGCTCCAAGTGGTATTGTTCGGCGTCCCGCCGGCATCACTCCAATAAATTGTATCGCCAGACTTGACGGCTGCATTTTTACTGTGCCGTGTTTCATAGTAGTCGTTAACCGTTGCTTTTATACTATCGCAAAAATATTGATTTTCAGGATCGCCGTAGACAAACATATAATATGGTTTTTCTTCGATTCTTTGAATAATGCTTTTTACAAAACCGCCCAATTCAGGTAAATCGACATATTCCTTAGGAATATAAACGCCGTTTTCAATAATAAACTCGACGCATTCTTCCTCCGACATTTCGGAGAGCGGGTCGGAAAAGTTTCTTAATAAAAAATTTCCTACATCAATGGAACATTCAAAAGTAATTTCTTTATCGGGACATTTTAACATCAGCAGATACTCTGTCCAGCCCATAGAATGATTCCATAAAGATACCGGAAATTCAATCATGCTTTCCCCTTTTTGTAATACTTCATCTATCGCGTTCTTTGTCTCCGTAGCCACGCTGTCAACGTCGGCTTTATTCGCCGCCTCATCTATCTTTGCTTTCCCGTTTGTGACAATTCCAAGCACTGCCTCCCAGTTTTCTGACGAGTAATTGTCTTGCTGCGCGTAATCGTCAAGTTCCGCCTTAGCGGAATTTTTATACGCCGCAAGGCTTGAACCCGGGCTCGGAGAACCGCCGTTGTTTATGAAAGAATCACAGGCGGATAATCCCGCCACCGAAAACAGCATTAAAAACGCTATTCCCAAACAAATCAGTTTTTTTGCCATAAATAAATCCTCCTTTTGCCCCTTAATTCAATCGAACATTCGATTGAATAGGAGTAAATCATTGTTGTTTAATTTTTTTATTGATTTTTGTATAAATTTCTCACCCGCATAAGCACCACTCTCCTTTGTAAGACACAATAAACTTTATTACGTCATATTCTCAATAATATGCCGTAATATACTTGGTTTTCTATCCTTAAAAACAAAAAAGCACACGTTGTTTTTGTACAACATATGCTCCGCGCTGTAAACTTCGTCAAGAACCGCATATGTCATTTCTCGTCTATGGCGCATACGGATTTTCTTTAATTAAATATTTGTTTTATTATATCATCCTTTTATTAACCTTGTCAATTCATTTTTTCATTTTGAATTAGGTGTCTTTTCGACATATTTGTTGAATACGATTATTTTCCAATTTTATAGCTTAGGACTAAGGATAAAAGTGCGGAGGTTTTTTATTAAAAATGGCTGAAATCCGCATTATTATGGCAGACCGATTCTAAACTATTTTCATAAAGATTTAGATTGCTGTGATTTACTTGTGGAGTTTTGGGGAAAGTTTATATGCTGACAAATAGAAGAAGGAGCCCCTTATATTTTTAAACCTTTTTGGGGTGCAGATTTATATTCGATTCCCGTTTTTACACCCTTTTACACCCAAAAATTTTACACCTTTTTTACACCCAAACAGAAAAAACAGAATTGATTTTATTTGACAGATTGAACGAAATGGGCTATAATTGCCCTATAAATGGCAAAAAAACTGTCCAGAATGGACGAAAACCGCCATTTTGAACGATTTTTGTTGAGATTTTACGCGCTCCTAAGTGATAGCTGTGGGTTCGATTCCCGCCGGGAACGCCATCACATAAAAAAGCCTCTTTCCGCAAGAGGTTTTTTTATTGCATCAAATGACTTTGAAAAACAAAAACAAGAATTAGAGTTAAAACGAGTTAGACGTGGCAAAGCGTGTGGAACTATATTTGGGCTCTTTTTCAGCTATAACATACTATTTAGTATTCAGGTTTCGATATGATTTTGCTATGGCATGTCAACCGTGTCGTCAAATCCATCGAGTCATACATAAAAATGCGGCTTGACCTCTAAGTAAAGGTGAGGTAGTGCTACTCCTACCGGCGTCCTCTTCTACTTGCCGATAGCTTGCCACAGTATACCACAAAGCATCGACAATAGCAAATCGTTTTCACAAATTTTTGCGCCTTTAGTGGCACGTCGGAGGCATTCATTACTTCGGCAACAAAATATATTATTTTTTATGCGGCGTCTTTTTCTACTCCAAAAATCGAGGGCATTTGGAATAGCTTGGCAAAGATTTTTAGGAGCCCCTTGCGTCAAAAATCCGCTTGCCAACAAGTTGGATATTTAATTTCCTCGGTAATATATAAAAATGAAAAATTATGCTATTTAGTCAAAATTGGTATAATCTTGATATAAAACCTGAATGAAAGTTGTTAACGAAACAAAAATGACCGATTGAAATACAAGAAATCAGTCGTTTTTTTGTCGCGCAGTCGGATTTATCCGCAAAAAACTTTTTGTCCTCCTGTATAAACCGCAGATTTGTGTCAATAATCCGTTGTACCGGAGGAAATTTAAAATGAAAGTATATCGCAGCAAGGGCGACAAGCCCAAAATTAAGCTTAACAAAAAGGCTATAATATCCATAGCCGTGAGTGTGGCGCTGGTCGTTACCGCGTTGGCCGTTACCTTAAGCCTTACATTGGGCAGAGGACAGACCCAGCCTCCCGACGACGGCGGGGGTCAGCCCGTCATAACCACCCCCGTATACGTCCTGCCCGTCGATTCGTACGAAATCGGCAAGGACTTTGACAAGACCAAGCTTGTGCGGCATGTCACCGCGGGCATGATCCAAACCCATGAGGCCGTGGACTTTTTAGTTCCCCTTGGGACAGAGGTTTCGGCGGTGTTTGACGGCATGGTCATCAGCGTGGACGTTGGGACAAGCATGGAGGGCGGCGTGGTCAGGATTCAGCACGCCGGCGGAGTGGTCTCTGTCTACAAGGGGCTTGCCGACGACATTTACGTCGAGGCAGGAGATACCGTTAAGGCGGGAGACGTGATTGGCACGGTGGGCATTATGCCCATCGAGGCACGGGATTACGAGCAGTCGCACCTGCACCTTGAGATGAGGCTTAACGGCGTTACCGTCAACCCGCTTAATTACCTGCCCGAACTTGGAGACAAGTAGGAAGTAAGTAAGAAATTAAAGGATTGCGCGAAGATTAACAAAGGACGATAAAAAGGCTGTTCCGAGGACGGGACGGTCTTTTTTATACGTTTTTGACTTTGCGGTATTCTTTGCGCAACAACTGTTCCATGGCCGCGCCCAATACGCGGGACAATTTGTATACAAAAATTGTTGACAAATAATGTTGGTCCGCGCCGTTTAAAAATATTTTTATAGTGGCAAGCGTAACTTCCATACCGCTTGCCAATGCTTTTTCATCAATGTCTTTTTCTTTCATAATAGATTTGACAAGCTCGATGTCAATGTATTGTTCTTTTTCCATGATTGTTTTTTCTCCTTAAAAATATTTTATATGCGGTATTATAATATTTCAATATTTTAAATACTTGCTATTATGCGTTATTGGGGACACGATAATGAAAAAGGCGACGCTCAAAAATGTGTTTATATTTTGGACGTTTATATAAGAATTAACGATAACTCCTCTTGCTTTCTTAAAATCCGGCCTTAAAAGCGTTGCGAGGGGGTTTCCCAAGGGAGCGCGACGCGGCGGATAAAGTCCGCAAAAACAGTCCACAGGACTGTTTTTAGCACGAGCGGCCGCAAGTGTTTCCCCTTGGGTACCCATTTCCCACCCCAAAAATCAAGATTTTTGGGGACCCCGGGGGCACTTTTGGGGCACTCCAAAAGTGCCAAACAAAGCGAGAAGTGACTTTCTCAAGGCACAATGAAATAGTGCACAACGAAATAATTATATAAAACGACGTCATGACATTGACAAGTTTGTACTTTTAGGGTATTATTATAGCGGCGTTGTTTTTTTACCTGTTTCTTTACAAATTTACTTTTACACGGGAGGAAAAAACCATGAACGAAGCAATCCTGATAATCGAGGACGACCCGGGTATACAGCGGATTATCGCCCTTGAGCTTTTGCACAACGGTTATAAACCCGCCCTATGCGCCGACGGCCGTGAGGGACTCAAGCTTGCCCTTGACAACAATTACGACCTGATAATTTTGGATATAATGCTACCCACCCTCAACGGCGTCGAGGTACTGCGACGCTTGCGCGCCGACAAAAGCACGCCCGTGATTATTCTTACCGCCCGCGACCGCATTATGGACAAGGTTTCCGGCCTCGATTTGGGCGCGAGCGATTACATGACCAAGCCCTTCGCCATCGAGGAGCTTTTGGCGAGAGTACGTGCCAATCTGCGAAAGCCCGTGACCGGCAACACTATGTTAAGCCACGGACGGCTGAAGGTTGACGTGGGAGCAAGGGCTGCCGCCGTGGACGACACCTCCGTCGAGCTTACCAAAAAGGAGTTCGACTTGCTTGTTTACCTTCTGCAAAACAAAGGTAAGGTTTTAGGGCGGGAGCTGATCGTAGAGTCTGTCTGGGGGTTCGAGTTTTACGGCAACACCAATCTTGTGGACGTTTACATACGTTACCTGCGCGCCAAAATCGAGGACGTGTTCGGGATAAAGATAATTAAGACGGTGCGGGGGAGCGGGTACATGATTGTTTAGGTATCAGGTACAAGGTATAAGGTAATGGTTATTATTATTTCGTCCTTTCATTTTTCTTTAAAATTGATATAATGGCTAAATGATTTCGACATCGTCTGATAACTGATACCTAACCCAAGCCACTGGCCACTAAAAATGGAGATATAAATGAGTGCGATTTTAATTACCGGTTTAACAAAAAAATACGGCAATTTTGCGGCGGTCGATAATTTGACGCTTGAAATTAATCAAGGCGAATTGTTTTCGCTTTTGGGAGTAAACGGCGCGGGCAAAACAACGACAATCAAAATGCTCTCTTGTTTGACAAAGCCGACAAGCGGCGACGCCGTAATATTTGGCAGTAGCATTAACACGCAAGCCCAAGCGGTCAAGGAAGCAATAAATATTTCACCGCAGGAGACTGCGGTCGCGGGCAATTTATCCGTTGTCGAAAATCTGGAATTTATAGCCGCGTTATACGGACAGGATAAAAGGACGGCAAAACGAAACGCGCGGGAAACGGCAAAAAGGTTCGGGCTTGAAAACGAATTAAAGAAAAAAGCAAAAAAGCTGTCGGGCGGCATGCAAAGACGGCTTTCCGTTGCCATGGCCTTAATCACAAGACCAAAGATATTGTTTTTAGACGAGCCGACACTCGGGCTTGACGTAATCGCAAGGCGTGAATTATGGACGCTTATCAAATCATTAAAGAGCAGAATCACAATGGTTTTGACAACACATTACTTAGAGGAAGCGGAAGCGTTATGCGACAGAGTCGGTGTTATGGCGAAGGGGAAGCTTGTCGCGGTCGGGACCACTGCGGAATTAACCAAGCAAACAAAGACAAAAAAATTAGAGGACGCCTTTATTATTCTTTCGGGGGGAGCGTTATGACGACCTTAATTTTTGCGAAACGAAACGCAAAGGAGATATTGCGGGAGCCGTTAAACCTATGCTTTGGACTGGGTTTTCCGCTTATATTACTTGTTTTATTGTCGGTAATCAACGCGAATATCCCTGCGGAAGCGAATAATCCTATGTTTGAAATCGGCAGCCTTGCTCCCGGACTTGCTATGTTCGGCACCGTCTTTATGGCTCTGTTTGCGGGTATGCTGCTTGCAAAGGACAGAGCCTCGTCATTTTTAACCCGTCTTTTTGCCTCGCCCATGAGGGCGCATAATTTTTTGCTTGGGTATACCGCGCCGCTTTTGGTAATGGCGCTTGGACAGGCGGCAATAACTTTGACAGCGAGTTTAATCGCGGGGCTTCCGCTTACGGCAAACATATTGCTTGCAATTTTGATTACGGCAATCAATTCCGCGCTCTTTATCGGCATAGGACTTTTATGCGGCAGTCTAATGAATGACAAAGCGGTTGGCGGTATCTGCGGCGCTTTGATTACAAACCTCGCCGGGTGGCTGTCGGGGGTATTTATTCCGCTTGAATTAATCGGCGGAGGTTTTAAAACTTTTTGTCAAATACTTCCGTTTTATCATAGTGTCACCGCAGTAAAAATGGTCTTGCAGAATAACCTTGCCGAAATGTTGGCAAGTACGGGTATTGTACTTGCCTATGCCGTTGTAATTTTTGTGCTTGCGATTCTTGTCTTTAAAAACAAAATGCGCGGAAATAAAGTATAGCAACGCACCACATACAATGGAACGACGCACAATGAAGGATAAATTTAAAAATAAATTTGGTTGATATTGGCGTTGTTGCATTGCGCACCATTGTGCGTTAAGGAACGGATTTATTATGTTAAAATACAGAAAAACGAAACACAGGAACTTAGAGGACGTCGACCAAACGATTATTAATATACGCGAGGACAAAAACCGGGCGAAGTACAGGGCGCTTACCGTGATAAAATGGGTGTTTTTCCCGTTTTATCTTGTCGGGCTGTTTTTCAGGTTTGTTTTCACCACGCAAAAGGTGCGGCTGACCACCAAGACGACCGTGATTTTCACCCTGATTTTTGGGTTTTTGATCGCGATGTATATTGTGTTTTTGGTCAGCTACCTAAAGGATTTTCTTATCAGAGAGGGGATGGAGGCGGGCGATTTTATTCCCACGCTTACCCTTATCAGCTTAGGGGTGGGCGCGGCGTTTTTGTTTATTGGCGCGGCGGCGGGGGCTATAGTCAGCAATGCGATGTTAGCCCCCATACGAAAAATGATTACCGAAATCGACGGCATAAACGGCGAGGATTTGACGCAAAGGCTGAAGCCCGTGGATTCTCAGGACGAAATCATGGAGCTTGTGCAGCAGATAAACCGTATGTTGGATAGTTTGGAGGAGTCGTTTGAGCGGCAGAGTAACTTTGTTTCGGACGCCAGCCACGAATTAAAAACGCCGCTGTCTGTGATAAGCGGCAGTAGCGAATTATTGGAGCGATGGGGCAAAAACGATTCAGCGGTTTTGGATGAATCGCTTGCCGCAATACGTCGTGAGGCAACCTATATGGCGAAAATAATTGACCAAATGCTGCTTTTGGCGCGGCTTGGACGGCTGACCATGCACAAGCAGGAGGCGGATATATCGGAGGTCGTCGGGCAGATTGTGGACAGTTACCGCTTAACGGCGGCGGGGCGGGAATTTGATTTTTGGGGGACTAAAGAGGCATATTTTGAGTGCGACAAGGCGTTGTTGGTCGAGGCGGTGCGGGCAATAATCGACAACGCCATAAAATACAGCCCCGGCGGGGGAGTTATCACCGTGGGCGTGACGGGGGGCGGCGAGAGCGTGAGTATATCCGTTGCGGACAATGGTATTGGCATCGACGCGGAGGATTTGCCGTACGTTTTTGACAGGTTTTTCCGTTGCGACAAGACGCGGGGACGGGAGAAGGGTAGCGGCTTGGGGCTTACTATTTGCAAGAATATTATCGAAATGATGGACGGGAGGATTTCGGTGAAGAGTATGAAGGGGGAGGGAACGGAGTTTATTATAGAATTTTGAGTGTGGAGAGTGAAGTTAAGGTAGAATTTCAACGCACAACAAAATTAGTATGCAACATGGTTCAATCACATATCAGCCCCATTCACAGGCCCTTCGCGGCACACATAGCGGCATGTTTATTTCCGCAGCGCAAGGCTTGCTTTGCAGAGGCCCGGGGTCTAAAACCGTTACCGAAAAAAACAAGTCTTTCCTA
>WRDI01000059.1 GCA_009783515.1 Bacillota bacterium
ACGGCGAGGACGGCACGGAGTTTTCCTCCATTTTTTCTTACCTAATCAATCTATTTTTGGGCGATTTGGGCAAAATTTTGCCCTTTATGTTGATGATTTTGGGCGTCTGCGTAGCTTTTTCCATCATCAACTCTGCCAAAAGCGGCTTCGCGTCCGAGTCGGTGGGCAACATCATCAAATTTGCCTGCGTCGCGGTCATCGCCGTGGTGCTTTTCGCCCAAGTTTTCGCACTCATCAGTAGTGTATCAAAGGCGGTAAACAGCATGAGCGCACAGATTAACGCCGTTTTTCCCGTCATTCTTACGCTTATGACCGCGTCGGGAGCAACTGGCAGCGCGGCGGCTTACACGCCTGCGGTAGCGATTCTGGGCAACGTTTTGACCGGCATAATCACCATGCTTGCATTGCCCTGCGTAATACTTGCGGTGGTTTTCGACATCGTGGGGAATCTCTCCGACGCGGTAAAACTCAAAAAAATGTCCGGCTTTTTTATGAGCGCGCTAAAATGGGTATTGGGTACGGCGTTTTTTGTTTTTTTGGCGTTTTTGTCTGTCAAGGGCATAACGGCGTCGGTGCGCGACGGGGTGTCAATCCGTTCCGCCAAGTTCGCGATAAGTAGCTATGTCCCCATCATCGGCGGGTACCTGTCCGAGGGCTTTAATATGGTAATGGCGGGCAGCGTCGTCATCAAAAATGCGGTTGGCCTCGGCGGACTGACCCTACTCTTGCTCACGCTTGCGCCCACAATTGTCAATATTATCGTATTTTCGCTATCCCTCACGCTTTTGGGGGCGGTGGTGGAACCGCTCGGCTTGGACGGCGTAAGTGGAATTTTAACGGGGATAGGCAAGACGCTCAAGTCTCTTACGGCGATTGTTTTGGGCATGGCGTTTTTGTATTTTGTGTTTTTATTGTTAACGATTTGTACGGGGAATTTGGTATTGTAATTCTGACATTTTAATAAGCGTTTCAGAAAAAAGAAAGTTTTCCATCTAAAAAAAAGGAAAATTTGAGCAGTTGGTTTTATAAAATAATTTTGTGACATGGTAGCGGTCAATATGAATCAATATAAACGAACAAGAGAAAATGGGCGTATGGTGTTTCGCACTAATTGTTCCTTTTCCATCGGGGATGAAGCGGAGAATAAATTTGAGGAGGTAATCGGATAAATGAGTGCAACATTCGGATTTATGAGCGGTTTTGTGCCGTGGGCGCTGAGTATTCTCGCCGTGGTGGTCACAGGTACCGTTTTGGATATCTTTTTGAGCGAGAAAAAGCTCGGGAAGGCGGTGCGCGGGGTATTTGCTTCGCTAACCGTGCTAATCATCGTTTCGCCGCTACCCGCGCTTTTGTCCGGTTGCAAAAGCTTTGACCTTAGTTCATTTTCGGAGGAAATCAGCCTTGACCGCGATTATCTTAATTATGCGGAGGCGCAAAAGCGGCGGGCATTGGAGGACGGGTTGGCGGCGGCTTTGGCGGACAAGGGGTACAAAAACGTTGCATGCGAGGTAACGGCGCAGTTTGGGACAACTATCTGCATTACTTTGGTCAGATTAGATTTGTCCGCTTTAGTTATTTCCGCACCCGCCACGAATATAAATAAAACAGAGAACATACGGGCACTTGCGGCGGAGTTTTTAAAAATAGATAGAGGCAAGGTGGTAATAAACGAATAATGCTCAATGCTCAATGCTCAATGCGCAAATGCTCAATGCGCAATGAAGGATTATTTTCAGTGCGTAATGAAGCGACACGCAAGGTGCAAAGAAAAGAATGGTGAAATAATAAAATCAATCAGACCGCCATTGAGCATTGAGCATTGCGCATTGAGCATTATAAAAAAGGAGTTTTCATGGACAAAAAAGAAAAAAAAGAAGGGCTTTTCAGCCGCCTTAAAAAGGTCAAGCATATCGAGATAATTATCGCCGTAATTGCCGTGGCGGTTATGCTTATTATTTACTTTGTGGGCTTTGGCGGCGGCGGGGACAAAATTTCGAACACTGCGGGGGCAAGCGGCGGGTCGTCGATATACAGCGATTATTGCGCGCGTATGCAAAGCGAGGTGACACAAATCGTTTCAAAAATTCAAGGGGCGGGGGAGGCGAAGGCGGTCATCAACTGGGAGTCGGGAGTGGAGCTTGTTTTGGCGGCGAGCGAGAGCAGCAGCCCCAATTCCAACACATCCACGCCCATTGTAATCAGCGGCGGCGGAAGCTCCGCCCCCGTGGTAATAAAGGAGATTTACCCCAAGGCGGTTGGCGTGGTCGTGGTGTGCGAGGGCGGGGCAAACGCAAAGATCAAGGTAGACATAATTATGTCGATATCTACCTTACTGGGGATTTCGAGCGATAAGGTAGTGGTTTTGCCGATGGGGAAAGTGAAATGAGAGTGCGGAGCTTGGAACTTGGAGAGCGAAGCGTGGAGTTACGACGATATTTAATAAATATTGCATCTTGTTGCGCACAAAATCATTATGCGCTGAAATTCAACTTTAACTCCACACTCCACTCTCCAAACCCCACACTTTTTAAAAATAAAGAACGTAAAAATGAATATAACGCTGTTACCCCGAATACAAATATAGAGAAAATGAAAAGCGACATGTTTTTCAAACCTTTAGGAGGGAAAAATGATAAGCAAAAAAAAGAAAATCTTTATATTGGTAGGGATGGTCGCCCTGCTTGTGGCGACAGGCGTACTTAACATTTACCTTAATAAAAACGCCACTACCGATGTTTTAGGCGACAAAGGCGTGGTGTATTCCAGCTTTTTTGACGGCTTTAAAGCTGACAGAAAAGCCACGCGTGACCAAACGATTTTGTACCTTGACGCCATAATCGACAACAGTGCGACCGGCTCGGCAGAACTGGCGCAGGCGCAAAGCGCGAAAATTGACATAGTCGCCCACATGACTATCGAGAGTACGCTTGAGGGTCTTATCAGGGCGTTAGGGTACGACCATGTTGTCGTCAGTAGCACCAACGAAAAGGTGACGATTATCATGAAAATCGAAGACCTTACCGACATCGAAATCGCGCAAATCCTGCACGTGACATTGTCGGAAACGGGGCGGACGGCATCGGATGTGAGAATTATACCGGTGAGTTAAGGTTAGCGGTCAATTAAGGGCAGATGATAGAGGGGAACGTGCAGAGGGATAGTAAATTATAGTTTAGATATAATCTTTTGAAAAAAGGCTGGTGAGAAAATCACCAGCCTTTTCTTGTCGTATTCTCAAAAAAACATATGAGGTTTTCAAAAAAGACTACACAATTAGTTTGATTTTATACGAATTTTAAGGTATTATATTGAACAAGTCTTAAATAGTGCCAAAGGACAAACATCGGAGGGAATATGCAGGAAAAATTCAAAGCTTTAGAGAAGCTTATCGGAAATACTCCGCTTTTAGAAATCATCTATAGATATAGGGGCAAACAGCGCAAGGTTTATGCTAAGGCGGAGTATTACAATTATACGGGTAGCATAAAGGACAGGATGGCGCTCAACATTCTCAAAAACGCTTACGCGCGCGGGGACTTAACGGCGGGCGATGTGATTTGCGAAACCACCAGCGGCAACACGGGCATTTCTTTGTGTGCGCTTGGCACGTTTTTGGGGCACAAGGTGGTTATTTTTATGCCCGACTGGCTGAGCGAGGAGCGCAAAAAGATTATGCGCCTGTACGGCGGCGAGCTGTGTCTTGTTTCAAAACATCAGGGCGGATTTAAGGGCTGTCTTTGCATGGCGGACGAGTTTGCCAAAGGTGGGGGAGTGTATCTGCCGCTACAATTTGACAACCACGACAACACAGAGAGCCATTACCTCACTACCGCTGTCGAAATCGAAAAGCAAATGGCGCAATTTGGGCAGAAAATTAACGCGATTGTGGCGGGCGTGGGCACCGGCGGCACAATTATGGGATTGCATAAATATTTCGCGGGGCGGGGAATCGGTATTCACCCCTTAGAGCCAGCAGAATCCCCCACGCTTTCGACGGGATACAAGACGGGTAGCCACAGGATTCAGGGTATTTCCGACGAGTTCATCCCCAGCATCGTCGATCTAAGCAGGTTGGACGTCGTGGTGGGCGTGAGCGACGGCGACAGCATATTGATGGCACAAAAGCTGTCAAAGGTGCTGGGCCTTGGCGTAGGCGTGTCCTCAGGCGCAAACTTTTTGGGCGCGCTTAAGCTCCAAAACGAGCTTGGCGATAATGCTAATGTGGTCACAATTTTCGCGGACGACAGCAAAAAGTACCTAAGCAGTTTCGGGTCAGAAGAGCCGCTCCGGGACGGGTATTTGTCGCCGGAGGTGGAATTGGTGGCGATGGCTGTGGCGAGAGGATAGGGGATAGAGAATAGAGGTTGTGGTGGCGGTCATGTCATAATTGAATTTCGCCGTCACTTTTCTTTTTACTTTAAATGTTTTCTTTTACAACCGACCCCTATTCTCTATTTTCTTGAAAAACGCTTGACTTTTGCCAATATTTTTGTATAGAATTGTATCCGTAGGAGTTTCGTATGGAAAACATAGCATGCAAACACTGCGGCAGCATGACAGACAACATAAAAAAGATTATTTTGGCGGATTCGTGCGTATCTGACCTTGTACAGGGCGAGCGGATACTGAAGCCTTTTTACGAGATTATTTCCGTCTCCTCGATTTTCGAGCTTTTTGAGGCGCTCAAAAACATGACGCCCGACATCATCCTTTTGAATTTGACGATGGGCGGCGACGTAATAAACAGACTGAAAGAGGACGCGCGCTTACAAGACGTTCCCGTTATTTTCCTCACCGCCTTGGGTAACGCAAGCAGTCAGGCTGAAAGCTTTGGGTTGGGCGCGGCGGACTGCGTGACAAAGCCCTTTCTTCCGCCGCTTTTGCTAAAACGTATTGAAAAAGAGTTGCTTTTCGCGCAACAGACCAAGGAACTCGTCGAATCTAAGGCAAAGCTTGACAGCCTTTTCAAAAGCATGGAAACCATGGTGGGCGAAAAGGTTGCCGAGGTGGTCCAAATGCAGAACGCGGTGCTGGCGACGGTAACCGATCTTGTCGAATTCCGCGACAAGCACACGGGCGGGCATATCGTACGTACGCAGCTTTATATCAAGGAACTGGTGAAAGGGATGTTCCGCCGCGGCGTCTATTCGGAGACTATTTCAGGCTGGGACGTTAACGCGCTTTTGGCGTCCTCGCAGCTTCACGACGTGGGCAAAATCGCCATTTCGGACAATATTTTATGTAAACCGGGTAAATTGACCGAGGGTGAATTTGAAAATATGAAGGACCACGTTTCGGCGGGTGTGGAGGCGATAAAGCGGATTTTAGACAACACTTCCAACCCCGCTTTGCTTGCTCACGCCTTGGCGATTGCGGGTACTCACCATGAGAAATGGGACGGCACGGGTTATCCGTCGGGGTTAAAGGGGGAGCAGATACCCTTAGAGGGGCGGATTATGGCGATTGCGGACGTATACGACGCGTTAATCACCACGCGCTCTTATAAGGAGTCTTTGACGCACGAGGAAGCGGCGTGGATTATCGAGAGCGGGTCGGGGACACAGTTTGACCCTTTGCTTATCGGGGTTTTCAAGGACGTGAAAAAGGAATTTGCGGTTATAGCGGCAAGGCAGAGGTAGATGGGGAGTTTGGAGAGTGGAGAGTGGAGTTTAGGGTGGGTTTTAATATGTTGTAGGGTGCGACACCTCGACGCACCGCCATGTCGTAGGGCATGACGCCCTCGGCGCGCCGCTTCAGAGAATAGATAATAGAGAGTAGATTGTCGGTTTGGTTTTAGAAAAAAAAGGGAATTGATAAGTTGCATACGGAAATATGCTTGACAAAATATTCAAAGTTGCTTATAATATATTAGCGGAGGTGCGGAATGAAAAAACTATTGGTGATATTATTGTCAATATCACTCGTATTCGGGCTTGTCGGGTGCGTGTGGACGATACCTGTGCATACATATCCGCTGCCAAACCCTTTTGTAGCACCTAACACGGAGGATTCCGAGCTGGAAGAAACGAAGCAAGAAAAAGAAACCGAGCCGGAAGAAACGGAGCAAGAAGAAGAAACTCCGCCGGAAATTCCTCCCGTAATAAAAACTGAAAAAACACAGCCCCAACTTGACTGGGACAATTTCGACGTACACAAAATATATTTATCAACCATTTACATTTATACGGTTTATGGTGCTGACGGCAGTTTTTTTATGGTTGACGATTGGATATACGTTATAGCCCCTCAATTAATCCGCATGAAACCTGACGGAAGCGAGAGGGAAGAATTGCCTGAGGAAGTCAGTAAATATTGGTTGTACGAAGCCACCTATTATGACGGTTGGATTTATTTTATCAGCAATAGATATATGTATATTGACACATTGCCGCCGCCGGGAACGAATGAACATTTGTTAAGAATGAGACCGGACGGAACCGATTTGCAGGAATGTATCAAGGATGTTTTTTACTTCGAGATTCACAACGATTGGATTTTTTATCAATCGGGTTGGTCGTTATATACGGTTAAAATCGACGGGTGGGATAAGCCGATTGTTATTCACAAGAATAGCGAAAAGAAAGAGGGCATATACACCCAAGCGACTTGGCTTATCAGAAGATGGTTTGTTTATGACCAGTATATTTTTTATTCGATTTCCGAAACCTACGGCGGGGCGGGGCAATACAACACTAAGATGTTCCGCGTTGATTTGAATGGGACAAACAAAATCCTTTTGATAGAAAGCACCGTTTTTACTTATGACCCAAGATTTGATTGGGAAAATACGACTGTTTTTGACCCAAGGTTTATTTATGAGGGGTATTTGTATTTTTCGAGTTATGATTTTGGCGTAGGCAATAAGCTTTTTAGGATGGATTTGGATGGGGAAAATATTATAACGATAATAGAGCCATCGCACTATGTTTTGTTGAGCACATTAGAAATTAGGGACGGTTGGCTGTATTACATCTATTCTTGGAACCAAGGTACAACCCCGCAAAGGTCGACAAGGAAGGTTCGTCCCGACGGAACGGACGACCAATTAGCGAATTCATTTGTATTCGGTGGCAACAATAGCGGCGGAGATTATGTAATGTGGCTGACTTGGGATGACGCAAGCGAGGGTAAGGTTACGAGAAATCGCCTGCATATTGCCCCCACAGACGGAAGCAAAGGCTCCGTAGTGTTGTTTGACGGCGGCGGATGGGAAAGTGTTGTGAGTTATTATATTTGGCAAGGGAATATTTATATTTACGTCATATCATGGCGTTAATGACTCGGAGTGAATCGACTTCGAAGAGATGAACTTCACCGTGCCCTATTGGAACCACCCCGCCCCGCGTCAAGGTAGCGTTCGTGGGGCACCCCTCCGAAGGAGGGGAATTTGCTCGACCAATTTTTATATAAAAAATCGACCTTCAGCCTATTCTCTATTCTCTAACCTCTTATAACTGGTCACTGGACACTGGTCACTGACCACTGTTTTTCCACAAATTGTTCCGTTCCGGGTGCGTAATCGCCCCAAGCATTCGCTCTTTGACTTCGGGGATGTCGCCTTGGAGTTTTTTCAATAAGTCCTTCATGTATTCGCGCTTGGTGCTGTGGTTGGCGGGACAGGGGTTAAACGCGACGGGGTAGTTTTTTGCCGCCGCCGCAATGTTTTTTTCCTCCGCGTAGACAAAGGGGCGGATAAGCGTGATATTTGTTCTATCCATCAGGCTGACGGGGGCAAACGTGCTTAGGCGCCCCTCGTAAAAAAGCGAGAGCAGCAGGGTTTCGACAAGGTCGTCGCCGTGGTGACCTAACGCGAGCTTGTTGCAGCCCAATTTTATCAAAACCGAATTGAGCGCCCCCCGCCGCATTTTGGAACAGAGCGAGCAGGGGTTTTTCTCCCGCCGTATG
>WRDI01000060.1 GCA_009783515.1 Bacillota bacterium
ACGCTTTGAAAACTGCGGGCATTTTTTTGCCTCTTGCCCCGTGCATACGGAAATCGCCCGTGTGTAATATGCGCTTGCCGTCTGCATCGATTAAAAACATATAAGCGTCAAATGCCGAATGGTCTATGCAATACGGCGTGATTTTTACATCCTTGACATAAAACGGCTTGCCCGCCTCAAACTCTTTGAATGTTTGTATTAGTTCGGGGCTGCCTTTGCCGAGTTTCTTTTTTAATGTACCGTGAACAGCGAATAAAATCTTTTTCGCCGCGCTTCCCATATAAACAGAAATACCGGGCAAAACTTTTTCAAACATTCCGACATGGTCGCCGTGATAATGTGTTACAAGTACGCCGTCGCAATTTGCCGCGCCTTTTGTTACGCCGTCAATATCAAAATCCAACCCGCTTTTATTAGCAGAGGGAAGCTCCGCGCCAATGTCAATCATTATACGCGCTTGTGCAGTCTTAATCTCTACTATGCTGCCGCCGATTTGGTGCGTACCCCTAAGAGCTTTTATTATCATAGCGTAAAAATCCCTTTTGGAATTTTTTGACAAGCAAAACTAATATTTTCGTTTAACTCTCTTATTTCATTCAATGCCCTTTCAAATTGAATACTTTTGTCGTTGTAATCATAAAGCACAAATAAAATTTCAAAATCCATTCGTTTTGATAAATCATAACAATCGGGAATAAGACCGAGTGCAACCTTATTCGCATAAATATTTCTTACGGTTTCGGTTAAATCGGTACTGCAATTTTTTATAAGCCTTGTTAAGTCAAGGTAATGTTTTTTCAAGCCCGCTTTTCCTGAAATCGAATTATAACCTTGCTTTAATTCGATAAGAACAATATTTATTTTCTCGCCGTTTCTTGATAGCCCCAACATATCCACACGGCTTTCCTTGCCGGTCTGATACTCCATATCTATAACAAAATAATGACTGTCGGACGCCATGTTATCACGGCAAAAATTTTGTTGAATCTTGCGTTCTTGTTTGTCATATTTTGCATTGTGCCACTTTGTCATTATGATTTTTAAGGTCGGAATGTTCTTAACCCAATTATTATCAGTTTTAACTTGTTCTACTACTCGTTTATCATTTTCGTCAAAGCAGTATCTAAGGTCAAATTCAAAACGGTAGCTCTTTGCTTTTTGCGTAACTTTTAGCAAGTTACCGCCTAAGTAGTAAACGCTTATGTAGCCGTTTCTTATTTCAAGCTGCAAAGCTTTATCGTTCTTGATAATCGCCAGCAATTCCTTTAATTCGCCCACAAGCAAATCGTTTATAAATTTTTGATTGATTTTCCTGATATAGTTCATTTTTTTCTCCAATATTTACCTTCAAATTCATAAAATCACGTTCCTCAAATCAAACACGGGACCGTCCGCGCAGACCCTTTTGTGCCTCACCTCCCCGTTTTCTTTTACCTTACAAGTACACGCAAGGCACGCGCCCACGCCGCAGCCCATTCTTTGCTCTAAGGAAGCGAAAACGGGGAGTTGTATATCCTTGACAGCGCCCTGCAACGCCTTTAACATAGGAGTGGGACCGCACGCCAAAACCGCGTCGAATTGGGCAATATCTTTCAATAAAGCGGGCAGCGCAAACCCTTTTTCGCCATAACTTCCGTCGTCGGTGAAAACGTTGAGCCGCTTAACTTTCCTCTCAAAATCCTCTAAAAACGCCACTTTACGCTTGTTCGCAAACCCTAAGTACGCATAAAACTCCTTACCTTCCGTCTTTGTGACGCTATACAGCTCTGCGCAGCCCATTCCCCCGCCCAACAACGCAATCTTTTTGTATCCGCTCACGTCAAAGCCGTTCCCAAGCGGCAAAATCGCCCTTAATTTATCCCCCGCCTGCGCCCTACTCAACGAATAAGTCCCCTTGCCCACAACCACGTAATAAGTTATTACACTATCCGCCTTATAGTCATAAATACAAAACGGGCGACGCATAAGTAATCTTTTATCCGGCACCTCCAAATGCAAAAACTGCCCCGCGATAATAGGCGGTAAGCTTTCTCCGCACGTTAACTCCAAACGGTAAATACCCTCGGCAATCTCGCAATTATCCGCAATAGTAAACAAAATGTCTTTCATAGAATATCAATCACCTTTACAATATCCTCTCGCATATCCACGGTCGCCGCCGCCGCCGCCGAAGCGTAGTCCATCCCCTTGTACCTGTCCGTTTTATACGCGCAAATAATCCCCCGCGAGCTGTTGACCACCGCGCCCAGCCCCCGTCCGTCAAAGCACGGCTTGATTTCGGCGGAGCCCGCGCCTTGCGCCCCGTACCCGGGCACCAAAAACAAGGTGTGCGGCATGGCTTCTCTCAATATTTCGGCTTCCTTGGGATGAGTCGCGCCCACCACCGCGCCAACTCTCGAATACCCAAAACTCCCGATATTGTCCTCCCCCCACTTTTCGATTAGTTGCCCCATAGCTTGATAGATCACCTTTGCAGCCAAAGAAGGGGCTCCTTTTTGGTAAATCACCTTCGCAGCTAAAGAAGGTGTATCACTTTTGCTCTCTGACAAATGAGCAATAGGCAAATCCTGAATCTCTCCACTGGACGGATTAGACGTCTTGGCAAGCACGAAAAACCCTTTGTCATACTTTTTCGCGTCCTCCAAAAAGGGTTTTATCCCGTCGCCGCCCAAATACCCGTTGACCGTGATAAAATCGCTCTCAAACGCGGCAAATTCCCTGTCCCCGACCAACGTCCGCCCCAAATACGCCTTAGAATAACACGCCGCGGTCGCCCCTATATCGTTCCTTTTTACGTCGGCAATAGTGACCAGCCCCTTTGCTTTCGCCGCCCTGAGCGTTTCCTCAAAAGCCCGTAAGCCGTGTACGCCATACATCTCGTAATACGCGACCTGCACCTTGACCGCGGGCACCAATTTATAGGTTTTTTCGATAATATTAAGGTTGAACTCCAGTATAGCCTCCGCCGCGCCCTTTAATGAATTGGCGTTTTTCCGCATATTTTCCGGCAAATACTCAAAAGCCGTATCCAGCCCAATCACGGACGGATTTTTCAGCTGTCTTACTTTTTCAATAAGTGCGTCAATCATTTTTTTCCCCTTTTTATTTTGTTAAAAACACTATGTCAGCCGTTCAGAAACGGTCTTTTTTTTCTGTCCTTGTCATCCTGAGCGCAGCGAAGGATCTATTCCACTTTACAATAAGGTTGGGATCCTTCGCTACGCTCAGGATGACATTTCAAGGGGTCAGGATGACTTTTTGAAGTTTGGAATGACATTTTTTGCGATTACTATGATGTTAAGATGACTATAAATTAAATCTGACCGAAACCGATCACTGACCATTGATCCCTAACCCCTAACTCCTCTCCTTAACCTCCCCGTCCACAATCACGCACACCACCTTCCCCTTCAAGTGCCACCCTTCAAAAACACTATTTCTACCCTTACTCTTAAACTTCCTGCTGTCCACGACATAACTCTCGTTAAGGTCGGCAATCATAATGTCCGCCAAAGCCCCCTCCGCCAAAACTCCGCCGCCAATCCCCAAAAGCGAAGCGGGCGTCGCGCTCATCAGCTTTGACAGCTTTGTCAACTCGATATCCCCGCAGTCCACAAGATAGGTGTAGGCGACCGAAAACGCGGTCTCCAGCCCCACCGTCCCGAAGGGCGCGAGGTCAAACTCCTGCGTCTTTTCCTCAACATGGTGCGGCGCGTGGTCTGTCGCAATCACGTCAAGAGTCCCGTCGGCTAAGCCCCTTATCACCGCCTCCACGTCGCTATCCTCCCGAAGCGGCGGGTTGATTTTCGCGGACGTGTTATAATTCAAAATCTCGTCGTCCGTGGCGGCAAAATAGTGCGGGCAGGTCTCCGCCGTCACCCTCACGCCCCGCCTTTTTGCCTGACGGATAAGCTCCACGCCGCCCTCGGTCGAAACGTGCGCGATATGCACGGGCGCGTCGTACGTTTTCGCCAAAATTATGTCGCGGGCAATCATAATTTCCTCGGCAGCGCGGGAAATCCCTTTGAGTCCCGATATGGTGGAGTTATACCCCTCGTTTACCGCGCATCCCGCCGACAGCGACACGTCCTCCGGGTGGCTTATCAGCAAAACTCCCTGCGTTTTAGCATAATTAAGCGCGTTCCGCATAACGGACGAATTTTCGATAGGCCGCCCGTCGTCGGACACGGCGACCGCGCCCGCCGCCTTCAAAAATCCCATTTCGGTGATTTCCGCGCCCTTTTGCCCCTTTGTGGCGGCGGCAATGGGGTAGACTTTGCATAGTCCCGCCTCCGCGCCCCGCGCCGCGACGTACCTTACTAATGCGGCGTTATCGACCACGGGCAAGGTGTTTGGCATACACGCGACAGACGTGTACCCTCCGCGCAAAGCCGCCGCCGCGCCCGACTCTATGTCCTCTTTGTGCTCCTGCCCCGGCTCGCGCAAATGGCAGTGCATATCGACAAGACCCGCCATAACGGCAAGACCGGCGGCGTCAATCACCTCGTCCGCGTCCGCGTCGATATGCGGCGCAATCCTTTTGATACGGCTGCCCTCGATGTGGATATCTGCTTTTACCATTTTATCGGGCAAGACGACAAACCCGTTTTTGATTAAAATACTCATTTTTTTACCCCTATTCTAATAATAATTTGACATACTAAGCAATCCGCCGAAGATTAGGCTTCAGACGGGCAACAGGCGCGATGGCGGCGAAGGCACGTACTTAGGCGTACGTAACTGAGCCGCCAAGCGCACGTAGCCCGTATACTTCGTGCTTCGTAGCAAGCCTAATATGCGGCGGCGCACAATAACTTCAACACAGCCATCCTCACCGCCACCCCGTTCGTCACCTGATCCAAAATCACGCTGCACTCGCCGTCCGCCGCCGCTCCACTAACCTCTAAGCCGCGGTTGATGGGCCCGGGGTGCATAAGCAGCACTCCCGCGTCCGCTTTATGCAAAATTCTGTCCGTTATCCCGTAATACCGGTGATATTCAGCCGCGCTCGGGAACAGTCCCGCCGTCTGCCGCTCAAGCTGCAGCCTGAGAGCAATGATTACGTTTGCGCCGCAGACCGCCTCCTCCAAATTATATGAAACCTCGCACCCAAGGCGGGAGGACGCGGCGGGCAGAAGCGTTTCGGGCGCGACAAGCGTAATCTCCGCCCCCAGCTTTTTCAGCCCCCAGATGTTGCTGCGCGCCACACGCGAGTGCTTTATGTCCCCCGCAATCACCACCTTCAGCCCGCGAAAATCGCCGAAAGCGCGGTAAACCGTCAGCATATCAAGTAACGCCTGCGTAGGGTGTTCGTTGGTGCCGTCGCCGCCGTTTATCACGGGAATATCGATGTTTTTCGCCAAAAAGTGGGGCGCGCCGCTTGAGGGGTGGCGTATCACAATCGCGTCGGTCAAAAGCGATTGCAAGGTTTTGCCCGTGTCGATAAGCGACTCGCCCTTCTGCACGCTGGACGCCTGCGCCGTTATCCCCGTCGTCTGCGCGCCTAAGCACCTCGCCGCCTTCTCGAAGGACACGCGGGTGCGGGTGCTGTTTTCATAAAAAAGCGTGGCGACGGTCTTGCCCTTTAATTCCGTGCCCGCTTCGTTCGCGTCCAAACGCGCCCGCATTTCCTTACCCATGTCCAAAATCGTCATGATTTCGTCCGCGCTTATGTCGCGTAAGCCCAAAAGGTCCTTGCGTTTCATAGGATTGGCTCTCCTTTTTGTCTGTAATGTATGCTTTAATGCTCAATGCTCAATGCTCAATGCTCAATGAAGGTCATTTCTTAATTAAAATCTGCCATTTTTAATTCCCCTCTTGAGGGGTGCCCCACGAATGCTTCCCTGACAAGGGGCGGGGTGGCTGAACTGGGCGAATATTTGATAGTAAGTACCAAAATTTTCGTATTTTACTTTCCCTGTCGCTCACCGGAAAACCAATGCGCTAAACTCATATTCCCCTCCCTCGGAGGGGTGCCCCACGAATGCCTCCTCGTTAAGGGGCGGGGTGGTTCTTAAATCTGACCTTCATTGTGCGTTGTGCGTTGTACATTGTGCATTATTTCCATCACTCTCGCAAAATCGTTGGGTATGGGTGCGCTAAAACCCACAATTTCCCCGCTCGCAGGGTGCTTAAATTCCAAAAAACAAGAATGTAAAAGCTGGCCGTCCAAATTAAACCGCTGTTTTTTGAAGCCGTAAACCGGGTCGCCCACAACGGGATGCCCGATGTGCTTGGCGTGAACGCGTATTTGGTGCGTACGTCCCGTTTTTAGGTCAAATTCGACAAGAGTATTCCCCTCGAAACGCTCCAAAACTCGGTAATAAGTCATCGCATTCCGCCCGCCGTTGTCAATCGCCATTTTTTTGCGCTCTTTTTTGTCGCGGGCGATAGGCGCGTCAATCACTCCCCCGTCGTCCTTCAAAGCCCCCTCCAAAAGCGCGATATACAGCTTTTTTACGCTCCTTTCGGCAATCTGACGACTTAAACTTAAGTGAGAAGCGTCCGTTTTGGCGACAACCATCACCCCCGTGGTGTCCTTGTCAAGCCGATGGACTATGCCCGGCCTGATTTCCCCGTTTACCCTTGATAAATCCCTAAACCGCCACAAAAGCGCGTTTACCAAGGTGTTTTTGACCGCTCCGCCCGCGGGATGGACGGCAAGCCCCTTCTGCTTATTTATTACCGCGATATGTTCGTCCTCGTACAGCACGTCAAGCGGAATATCCTGCGGGATTATGTCAAGGGTGCGCTCCGGCTCATTTATTATAACCTCGCAGCCCTTTTTTACCGCCTTCCCGCTTTTTACCGCCTTCCCATCCAAGAGGATATGCCCGCCGTCTATCAACTGCTTAATCTGCGAGCGTGTAAAATCGGTTTCGCCCGCCAAAAACACGTCTAAGCGCGCCCCTTCTCTCTCGGCATAAATCACAATCATGTAATTGTTTCCTTATCCGCTTGTTTTTCAACATCCATAGGCTTATTTACAACTTCGGCCCCTTCCGCGGCTTCATCTAAATCAACCTTAACTCTTAACTCTTCACTGGCCGCTGGGCATTGGTCACTGGTCACTATAGCACCCGCCTCAGCCAACTTCTTCGCCTCCTCTTTCTTCTTCTCGTCCTTGAAATAAAAGAACAGCAAATATACTATAAACAGTCCCACGCCTATAACCAGCGACGAATCCGCCAAATTAAAGGTGGGAAAATACGTATGTCCCCCGATATTCTTGCCAAAGTATTCGACGTGTATAAAATCCCTCACACCTCCGACAAAAATCCGGTCATACAAATTTCCCAAAGCTCCGCCGACGATAAGCGCAAGCGGCAGGCGGTAGAAAAACCGATTTTTATGTCCAAAAACCAAAAATACAAAAAAGCCCGTGACGGCGACAGACATAAAAACGATAAAGAAAATCCGCTTGCCGTTTTCGGTCATTTTATCGCCCTGTCCGAAAAAGTTGAAAAAGTCAAAGCCCATCGTCGCCTGATAGTTTACGGTGAAAAGAAAACTCAAAAAATTTGGAATAAGCGCGACTTTTTGCCCATCCTCCATGCTATGCGAAATCAAATACTTGCTCAAAAGGTCTATAAAAAGCGCTGCGCCTATGACGGCAAGCTCCCGCCACGCGATGGAGAAATAGGTTTTGACCGATTTTTTCGTGATTTTTATCATGATTTTACCTTTACCTTATTTTAGAGCGGCAGAGAGTGGGCTTCAGACGGGCAACAGTTGACTTGCCGCCAAGGGTGCGTACCTTAAATGTACGTAACCGAGGCGGCAACCGAGCCGACAAATCGCTTGCGATTTGCTATGTTTGCGTCAGCAAACATCA
>WRDI01000061.1 GCA_009783515.1 Bacillota bacterium
GCGCCCTTTGCGCCATAACGCACTTCATGACCAAATCCCGCGCTTCCTTGGGGTTTTCCTCCAAATACGTCCCCAGCCCCTCGACCACCGTCTTTTCCACCAAAGGCCGCATATCGGAATTCCCAAGCTTTGTTTTGGTCTGCCCTTCGAACTGCGGGTCGGTCAATTTTACGCTCAAAACGGCGACAAGTCCCTCTCTTACGTCCTCCCCGGCTAACTTCTCGTCGTCCTTAATCAGCTTTTGCGCGTGGGCGTAGTCGTTAATTACCTTGGAAATGCCGTTTTTAAAACCCGTAAGGTGGGTGCCGCCCTCCTCCGTATTGATGTTGTTGGCGTAGGCGTAAATCGTCTCATTATAGCCGTCGTTATACCCGAGCGCCATCTCGACTATGCGTTCCTCATATTGTTTTTCGATGTAGATTGACTTGTTAAGAAGGGTGGTTTTGGTGCGGTTAAGGTAATCGACAAAGTCCAAAATGCCCCCCGCGAAATGAAAGGACTCCCCCCGCTCCTGCCCCTTGCGTTTGTCCGAAAGCGCGACGTTTAATCCTTTATTTAAATAGGCGACCTCCCTCATGCGCCCGCGCAAAAAATCGTACTCGAAATCAAGCGTCTCGAATATCTGTCCGTCGGGGAAAAAGGTGATTTTTGTCCCCCTTTTGTCGGTTTTGCCGACGTCCTTTAAGGGCGCCATGGGTATGCCTCTTGCATATTTTTGGCGGTACATACGCCCGTCCTTGTACACTTCAACCTCAAGCCACTCGGAAAGCGCGTTGACGACGGAGAGCCCCACGCCGTGCAGGCCGCCGCTGACCTTATACCCGCTGCCGCCGAACTTGCCCCCCGCGTGCAGCTTTGTAAGGCACAGCTCCACGGCAGACACCTTCTCGGTTTTGTGGATGTCCACGGGGATGCCGCGCCCGTTGTCCGTGACCGACACCGCGCCGTTACGGTCGATTTCCACCAAAATGCTGTCGCAGTGCCCCGCCAAAGCCTCGTCGACGCTGTTGTCCACTATCTCGATGACAAGGTGGTGAAGCCCCCTTTCGTCCGTGGAGCCTATATACATGCCCGGCCTTTTGCGGACGGGGTCAAGCCCCTCTAAGACCTGAATCTGAGAAGAATCGTAACTGTCCTTAACCATGTGCGGCACCTCTTTTATTCTCTTATTTTTGTTGTATTTTTCGCCGGTTTTTTTGGCGATAACCATGTTTTCCGATTGGCTTAAATTATATCATAATTTTTGGGGCTTTCACAACTGATTTAGGGGGTAAAAATGGGCTGCGAAAAATAAATATGTCGTTTAACGTCACTAATGGGGGCAAATCGAGGCAAAATTTTTTGGTTAGGGGTTTTCAAGGTAAAAACAATCGTGGCTTAAATCGGAAAAACTTTTTCAGTGCACTGTGCGCTGTGCACTTTCTTGACAAGCCCCCCGCCGTTATGCTAAACTACCCGCATGGAAAAAATCGACACTCATACCCACACTTATTTCTCCGTCGACGGAAAAATGGACATCTTCGACCTTGTGAAATATGCCGTCGGTCACGATTATTCTTACATCGCCACAACCGAGCATCTTGACGGCGACTATCTTTACTGCGTAGACACCCGCGACGTGGGGCAAATCGACCTTAACGCATACCGAAAAGGCTTTAATGATGCGAAAAAACAAACCCCGAAAGGGCTGTACTTGGCGTTTGGCATAGAGTGCGGCTATTGCGGGGAGGCGGTGCCGCATTACCGCGATATTTTTGCCAAAACCGCTTTCGACGTCATAATTAATTCCGTGCATTCCGTGGACGGGACGGACATATATATTTCGTTTGCCGGCGAGGGCTGGGCAAAAAAATACCATGACAAAAAAAGCTTTTATTTGCGGTATTTAGAGAAAATTTTAGAAAGCGCGAGGGCGGATTACCCCTACCATATCTTGGGGCATATCGGGTATGCCGCGCGATATATTGATTTTTCGCATGACGATATATTTAACCCCGCTGCGGTCGCGCTTACGGAGGAAATTTTATTCGAACTTATAAAGAGGGGCAAAACCTTGGAAATCAACGCGAAGGGGCGGGGCGGCAGATTTATCCCTAACCTTGCGATTGTGGAAAGATACTACAAAATGGGCGGGCGGGATATATCTTTTGGGTCGGACGCGCACACCACCGACGGCGTGGGGCTTAACTTTGAAGCGACGACAAAAATCCTTGCCGATATCGGTTTTGACCGCTGGACGGTGTATGTCAAGGGCGAGAAGCGGTTTGTGGGGTTTTGATAGTAACAGCGGAGTTTAAGGACATATTTTAATTGCTGCTAACGACGTGCAAAAAGGTAAACAAAATCATCACCGGGCTTGCGGTGTAGAGTGCGCGGCAGAGGGTTTAATCCTTAAAAAACGCCACAAGGACGCGGCAATAGGGCAAATTCAAAGCCAAACGGGAGCAGAACTAATTATCCCCTCTGACGTGGGTGTTTTTGAGGGAAAAATAAGAGGCGGCAAGGTTTTTATACCTGCCTCCCCTCTTATTTTGTTAATTGTGCTTTCGTGCCGCCAAACAAGGTATTAAGAAATAACATACCACAATCCCGGAGCCTGTCAGCCATGGTACAAACGCGGCATTCGGGTCATCAAAGTATAAAAATGCAAACATACTGCCACAAAAATAAAAAAACATCATAATAAATTGAATGATAACATATACGGTAACAACAATAAGCAGTTTTGACGATTTTAGAGCAATGCAAATAAGAGCAACTATGACAGCCGCTATTGTGGTTTGAAGAAGAATTACTACACCCGCAGCCAATACTGGCCATAACGCATGATTGTCTATCGCGCCGAAAACATTATAGCCATTTATCCCTTGGATACTACTAATCTGAAAAAGGGGCGTCACAAACGCCCACCAAGACATTACAAGGGCAATTATACAGCTTGCCACCACTCTACGTTTTTGTCCTTGTTCTGCCGTAGTTACAATTGTCGGCGTTTGTATTTGCGTCCTCTCTTGAGCCCCTCTTAAGGACATGGGACAGCCGCAAACTATACATAAAGCCGCGTATTCACTTACCTCCTTCCCGCATTCGGGACATTTTATCAACGCCATAACGTTTTTCTCCTATAATAACACCGCTTTTAAACTTAACCGTAAACAACGGTTAGCGGCATCGTATTTAAAATAATATTATCATATTTCAACACAAAACGCAATTAATATTAAATGACATTCAATATGTTTTTTGTATATTAAACAATATTTACTGTTTTATGTGCTGATATTCAATATTTAAGAGGGTTGTTTTAGTAGTAAAATTCCGAAACGCTTTATAATTTAGGCAAGGAGATTTTACTATGACATTGGAAGAAATTATCAAAAGAATCGGGATTATACGGTCGCGGGCAAAGCTGTCGGCGCGCACGCTGAGCTTCGCAATCGATAAAAGCGAGCCGTACATATCCACGTTAGAGACAAAAAGGAATTTCGAGCCCTCCTTAATGACGCTTATGAAAATAATCGAGGCGTGCGGGTCCACCCCGGAGGAATTTTTTTACTACGACATTTACCAGTACAAAAAGGACTGCCAGTTGATCGATTACATAAAAGACCTCTCGCCCAATCAAAAGGACGCGGTCTTGTGTTTGTACAAGAAATAATCATAAAAATCTGACCGACATTGCGCATTGTGCATTAAGCATTGAACATTTTCTTGTTTTTGCCCGAATTTTGTGATATAATAGGTTTGAAATTTCGGAGGTAATCATGAGCGATAAATATTGCATAAATCTTAATAACGGTTTTAAAATCAACATAGAACTGTTCCCCGACAAGGCGCCCGTCACTGTGGAAAATTTTAAGCGTTTGGCGGGCGAGGGCTTTTATACGGGGCTGTGCTTCCACCGCGTTATCCCCTCCTTTATGATTCAAGGCGGCGGATTTTTTATAGCCGACGGGCAGTTAAACCAAAAGCAGGCTCCCGCGATTGTGGGGGAATTCAGGTCAAATCAATTCGACAACGATTTGAAGCATACCGCGGGCACAATTTCAATGGCGCGGACGCGGGACAAAAACAGCGCGAGCAGCCAGTTTTTTATCTGCGTCGCCGACTGCGCCTATCTTGACGGCGAGTACGCCGCATTCGGGCGGGTTTTGGATAAAGAAAGCTTGGACGCCGCCGTGGCGGTTTCGCGCGTCAAAACGGGTATGTGGATGAATATGGACGACGTCCCCATACAGCCCGTCGTTATCGAGTCCGTGACGGAGATTTTGTAGGGCGCGGTGTCCCCGACGCACCGACTTGCGTTAAATATGGCGCTTTTGGAGTGCACCAAAAGGGCAGCAAAGGGCACAAAGGGGGGACACTTTCGATTGTGTCTCCTTTTTTGTAACCTCATCGCAACGATTTTAAGAACCTGTCTTCATGAATTAAAAATTCGGGATTTACGAGGGATTTTTGTGGCTGATAAGCGTTTTTGACGACATCGTAGCAGCGCTACAATTAGGAAAATTAGCGCGGACAGCCGCAAAAAGACCCGTAAAGACCGTCGTTTGAAATCATGAAGATAGGTTCTAAGGTTTGATTTTAAAAGAAGGAAGAAAAAACAAATACTATGACCTTGGACAAAATAAAATGCTTTTTGCTTGATATGGACGGCACACTCTATCTTGGCAACCACCTGATAGAGGGGGCTGTCGACGCGGTCTCGCGCATGAAAAACCGGGCACGGGTGCTTTTTGTCACCAATAATTCGTCGACGGGCGCGGCAAATTATTATAAAAAGCTGAAAAACTTCGGGTTTGAGTTAGGTTTGGACGACATATACGGCTCGACTCGCGCCACGATAGATTATTTGCGGGAACACCATGCGGGCAAACGGGTGTTTCTTTGCGCCACGGAGGATGTAACGGAGGAGTTTGCGGCGGCGGGAATTATTTTGGCTGGCAACAGACTGTGTGACGCCGTGCCTGATATAGCTCTTTTGACGTTCGATAAAACAATGACCTACGATAAGCTGCAAAGGTTTTGCGCGTATCTATGCAGGGGCGCGCTGTTTATCGCCACCCATCCCGACAAAGTGTGCCCCACGGCGGACGGCACCATCCCCGACATAGGTTCCTTCTTAAAAGCAATAAAATGCGCTACGTCACGAAAACCGGACATTATATGCGGAAAACCGTACAAGGCGTTTGGGCAAAGCATAATAAAAATGACGGGGCTAAAGCCGTACGAGATAGCCATGGTGGGGGACCGCCTTTCCACCGACCTAAAATTTGCCAAAAACTGCGGCTTTGTTTCGGTCACCGTCCTCAGCGGCGAAGCAAAGACGGCGGACATTCAAAAGCTAAAATCCCCGCCCGATTATGTGCTGGGCAGTATCGCCGACTGGGACAAGGGTGAGAAATAAAAAATAGAGAATAAGGGTGAGAGGTCAAGGGCCACGGGTGCATAATCAAGATTAAAACGGCGGCGGCACGGATAATAATCGACATGGGCGCGGAGTTGCCGCGAGCGGACAAGACGGAAAACGCGGCTTGACGCATACAAAAGCTAGTGGACAGACAAAGCGGTGGCGGGCGGCAGTAGACTTATACATTTGTATACAAGCGGACACGCCACAGCGGAGGACATAAAAAAGGTTTGCGAGATAACGCAGGCAAAGACAATAATTCCGATACACGGCGAAAAGCCCAAAGTTTTCGATCGCTTGGGGCTGTCGGGTGAAGTGCGGATTTTGCGGGACGGGGAGGCCTGGACACTATGAACGAATATGAATTAACAAATCTGAAACAAAATTACGATATATTAATAATAGGCGCGGGGCCGGCGGGAATTTTTACCACGCTGGAGATACTTCGCCGCGGCGGCAAACAAAAAATCGCACTTATCGACCAAGGCGGGCTTATCGGGCAGCGCAACTGCCCAAAACTCCTCACCGGCAGTTGCCTTTATTGCAAGCCACATTGCCATATTACCTCCGGCTTTGCGGGCGCAGGCGCATTTAGCGACGGCAAACTGTCCCTTAGCTGCGACGTTGGCGGCGACCTTCCCGACCTTATCGGGCGCGACAAAACGCAAAGCCTGATTGATTACACCGACAAAATCTATCTTGATTACGGCGCAGACACCCGCATAGAGGGTGTGTCAAACCCCGAAGCGATTAAAAAAATCCGAGGAAAGGCTATCGGAGCGGGCCTAAAACTTATTGACTGCCCTATCCGCCATCTTGGCACGGAAAAGGCGCGCGGCCTCTACCAAAAAATCCAGCAAGCCCTTTTGGGCGCGGGCGCCGATATAATACCTCACAAACAATGCGACGACCTTATTATACAAAACAGGCGATGTTATGGCGCGATAGTGGGCGGTATACCCGTAAAAAGCTGCAAAACGGTGGTGGCGACGGGGCGGCGGGGCGCGGGCTGGCTGGAAGCAATGTGCGTCAAACACGGGATAGAAAACGAAGCGGGCAACGTGGACATTGGCGTGCGCGTGGAACTACGCAACGAAATCATGGAAGAAATAAACCAAATCCTGTACGAAGGTAAATTTATCGGCTATCCGCAGCCGTACAAAAACAAGGTGCGCACCTTTTGCCAAAACCCCGGCGGGTATGTCGCACAGGAAAACTACGAAGACGACCTCGCCGTGGTTAACGGTCATTCATACAAGGAAAAAAAATCCGACAACACTAATTTGGCGATTCTTTGCACGCACCACTTCACCGTGCCTTTCAATCAGCCGATTTTGTACGCGAAAAAAGTTGGGCAACTGATAAATATGTTGGCGGGCGGGAGCATTTTGGTGCAGCGTTTGGGCGACATCCGCGAGGGCAAGCGCACATGGCAAAACGAACTTGACAAAAGCAATCTGCGCCCCACGTTGCCGGGCGTCGTCGCGGGCGACATAACCTCCGCCCTGCCCTACCGCACGATGGTCGGCATTCTGAACTTTATCGAGCAGGTTGACAAGGTTGTGCCGGGCTTTGGCGGCAACGAAACGCTTTTGTACGCTCCCGAAATTAAGTTTTATTCAAACCGTATAAAAATGGACGCGCGGCTAAGCACGTCCGTGGCTGATTTGCACTGTTTGGGTGATTCCTCCGGATGGACGCGGGGGCTCATGATGTCCTCGGTCATGGGGATTTATTTGGGTGGCATTTTGACAGGGAAAGGGTCGGGGATCGAGGGCTAGGGGCAGCGGATCATAGATTCAGTGTGTTTAAGTACGCTGCCAATTCCGCATTCCCATCAAGTAACGCGTTATCAAGCACACTTCGCCCGTCGTAACCCGCCTTTAACACTCCTACCCCTGCCAAAAACTTTAAGGGGCCGTCAAAGCGGAAAAATATGCGGCACGCCGCCCTTACGCAGGCCTCGTCGGATAAATCCACACCGTGGCGATTCAAAACCCCAAGCGTGTCCGTGTGCCCCGCCGTAATCGCCCGCACCACGCTTTCCTGCGAGGGGGCGATTTTTTGGTCATGCCTTAGGATATAATCGACCACCTTGTCCTGTCCCGTGGCGGCGGCGAGGTCGATAGCCCCGCCCGTCCAGTCCATATACGCGTCGATAAGCTTGAGCGACTCCCGCCTGTCCAGATTTACCGCCTCGAAAATTATCATCAGTTTGACGCTTGACAGGGCGCGGGGCAGGGGAACGCCGAACCTCTCCGCGGCGGCGCAAAGCTTGTCTATCCGTCCCGACACTAAGGTCATGTTGATATACGGCGCGAGGTAGGATAGGTCGAAGCCCGTTTTGGCAA
>WRDI01000062.1 GCA_009783515.1 Bacillota bacterium
ATCTCCCCTCCCCTCATGCCGACCCCGTCGCAATCAATAACCCCGCCCTCTAACGTGGTTTTCACTCCCAAAGCCGTCAGTCCGTCAATATGTAGGTCTATCGGTCTTTTTCCTATTTCGCAGCCACCCGGATAGCTGACCGTCGCCCGCCCAAATCGCGCCAAAAGTGGGCCCAAAATAAAAACGGATGCCCTTATACCTTGCGTCAGCCTTTGGTCAATTTGGCGTGGCGTAACATCCGCGCAGTTAATGGTGATAACACCGCCATCGAAGCTTGTTTTGCCACCCATGCTCACGATAATATCAAGCATGGCGAAAATATCCAAAAGCGGTGGACAATTCTTAAGCGTTACCGTTTCGCTACTCATTACGCAACAGGCAATAATGGGCAATATTGAATTTTTCGCGCCGCGGATGTCAAGTTCGCCGCTAAGCTTTCTTCCTCCGTTAATATAAAGAAACATCGATATATCTTATGCGGCGAGGGAGACGGGAGTACATGGCAAAACGTAACGGCAAGTAGCCCGCCATCAGATAATTTCCCTTTAACGAATAACGAATTGACGAAAGGCATTAGACCTGTCCACAGGTCTATATAAATAACTGTAACAAACAAAACAAAAGATCGAGATTTCTTTGCTGAGACATGAAGCTTTTTTTGATATATTTTTATTAAAAACGCTCTTTATACATAGTCGTCGAAAAAGGAGTCGATGTCCTCGCTTGAAAGACCGTCGTCAACGCCCACCTCCGCGCCATTTGCTGCCAGTGTCCGTTTGTCCTGTTCCTCAAGATCGACCGAAACAAAGTCAGTGCGCCGTTTTTCAAAATCCTGCATAAAATACTGGTCCTCGCCCGCCTCCGCGCCCGCCTTAACGTGTCCCCTGAGTCCGCCTTGCCCGACGGCATTCCCCTGCCTTTTCGCTCCGATACCATTCCGCCTTTCCGCCGTCCTTTTGATGGCGGAAATCGCCTCATACAGCACAATAGCAAACACTCCCGCGATGACAATGGAGTCGAACACTCCGTAACTTCCCAGCATAAACTCGTACCCGCTAAACACGTACACATACAAAAAGTTGGTGATGATATCGCCCAAAATTATGCCGCCGATCGCTCCCGTCAGCGAACCCAACCGCGACTGCCCTGCAAGATACGCCGCCGTGCCGCCCAAAAACCCGATGATAAGCGACGCCGCCAAAATAAGCGCGCCACGGGTAGGCTCTATCAACATCCGCGTTGCTACCGCCACCGCGGCAACGGCGAAAATCGCCAGCACGGCCCGCATAATCTGATCCTTGCCCCTCATCAGCACCATCAGTACCGCCATTATCACCAAGGGGACGACAAATCCGCCCCAGTTGACGGTCAAAACGCCCGCGATAGTTAAATTTGGCACTACCGCGCCGACCACCAACGCCAATACAAGCAAAAACGCTACCCAATTTTTAAGTCCCAAAGCGCGGAAAAACCGCTCGGAAATCCCGAAAAAAATCAAAATCGCTACAAGCGCCAACAAAATTAAGCCAATAGTCATAAAAAAATCGCCTCCTATCTTTAAGGGGGCTGTTGATAAAGTTTTTTTAATTTTTTGGCGGACAATTATCACCCTAAAATGTCCTCGCCAAAATCCTTAAAGCACTTTGTCAACAGCCTCCCCTATAATAGTTGGTAATTTTCTAATTTTTATACACGACGGGCAAAAAGATGCCGCAAGATAACTATTATTTTTGGCTCAATCGGCTATAATGCTTATGCAAAACCGCCTTGACATTGTCTATATCTATAGGCTTGGCTATGTGGTCGTCCATGCCCACCTTCAAACAGGCGTCGACGTCCTCCTTAAATGCGTTTGCAGTCATGGCGATAATAGGGATACGCTTCCCCTCTTTTTCCACATTACGGATGGCCGCCGCCGCGGACAATCCGTCCATCTCGGGCATTTGGATATCCATAACGATAATATCATACCAATCAGGGTTGCGCATATATTTTTCAAGAGCAATCCGCCCGTTTTCAGCCTCGTCGAACACCACCCCGCTACCCTCGAAAAGCGAGAGCATAATTTCGCGGTTAATTTCTATGTCCTCCGCCAAAAGTATGCGGCAACCACTCAGGTCATTGGTTTCCTCTCCGGCCTTCTCCGACGCGCTTTCGCCTTCCTCAGACCCCGCTACCCTCGCTCGCAGGGTGAACATAAAGCGCGAGCCCTGTCCCGGCGCAGACTGGACGCGGATTTCGCCGCCCATAAGGTTTATTATTTTTTTGCTGATGGCAAGGCCGAGGCCGGTGCCGCCGAATTTACGGCTGATACTGCCGTCGCCCTGCTCGAAGGGGTCGAACAGGCTCGCCTGGTACTCTTCGGGAATCCCTATGCCGCTGTCGCGGACCTCAAAATACATCGCCACTATGTCTCCGGCGCGCTCCTCCTGCCTGACGATAAGGCAGATTTCCCCTCCCTCGGGCGTAAATTTAAAAGCATTTGACAAAAAGTTGGTAATCACCTGTGTAAGGCGCTGGCCGTCCGTAATTATCACCCGCGGCAGATTCCCGTCAAAATCCACCGTAAATTTTTGCCGTTTTCGTTCCGCGTGAATGTCAGCCAAAACCGATACCGTGCGCAAAAGGTCGGTGTAAGCAAACCTATCCTCGCACAAAACAAGCTTGCCCGATTCTATTTTTGACATATCTAATACGTCGTTTATGACTCCCAAAAGGTGTTGCGACGCGTCATTAATCTTTAAAAGCGAGTTTTCGACATTTTTATCCAGATCGCCGATTTTTAGTGCAACTTGCGTCATGCCTATCACGGCATTCATTGGGGTGCGCATTTCGTGGCTCATGCGAGAGAGGAATTCACCCTTAGAGCGCGAGGCGGCTTCGGCTTTTTCCTTTTGCTTGTGTATCTCGCTTATCATTTCGCGGTATGAGCTGACGTCTGCCATCTTAAAAATATAACCCGTTTTTTTCTTACGTTCGTACACGGAATAGCAGGAAACCGTGTATGTCCTTTCCTCTTTTTGCGCCCAAACCTGCCTGCTGTCAAAACCCAAGGTGCATTCGCCCTCTATATCCGCCCCGTTTTTGAGCAATTCAAACAAATTCACCGGTTTTTTGTCAAGGGCGGAGGCACGTATCCTCTCGAAGAACCCGGATGCCTTCGTTTGCCCGGGAGAAAGCGAAAACTCGCCAAAAGTTTCACGCGCGCGCCTGTTTGCGTCCGTAACCATTAGTCTGTCGTTAAAAAGTATTATCATGTCGTCTATCGAATCCATAGTTTTGGAAAACATCACGGTCTTGACATTGAAAATCTGTAAGCGGTGCGATACAATTATGAAAAGGAGCAGGGTTGCGAAAAAGCCTATAGGCGTTAGATCGTACAGGAGCATATTGAAGGTATACAGCATATTCAACGCGTAAGGGATAAGCAGGCCCACTCCCGTAAAAATAAGGATAGAGCTTTTTTTCTCCCGCTTAACCTGCCTTATTATATAGAGTATTAAAAACGCAAAGGCGATGACGATAAACAGCATGTTCATGTAAAGATGAACGTCAAACAACACGCCCGTACCGGGTTTCGGATAATCATAATTGCGGAAATACCGTTGGTGCAGGGGATTGGAAACCATGCTAAGCACGTCAATCGCGGGCAAAAGTATCAGCAAAAACCTCACAATCCGATTTTTTATCAACGGAGACTTGGAAAATTCCAAAATAAACCAAACCACGCCGAACGGCACTATACAGACCATAGCCATGCGCAATGTAAAAATTATAGGAAAATATTCTATATCGCTTATCAGGGCGATCGCGTTAAGTAGCGTCCAAAGGAAAACCTGTATGCCCATGACAAAAAAACTTCGGAGTTTACGGTTGCGAATATCGCTAAACCAAAGCATTCCCAGCATATAAGCGATCGCACAACAGATCAACAAGGATAATATAAAAACTATCAAAACGCCGACTTGCATAAACTCTCCTTTGTACGATTTCCTATCACGATTCCCTATTATGGTTAAGACAATTATATCATCAATTTCGCCCATTGTCAACAATAGACAAGCAATCAACGCTTAATTAACGCTTGACTTGTGGCAAAAATTTATATTTCAGATAGCTTAGACGCGATTTCCTTAGAGATTTTCTCGATAAAACTTGTAATATCCGTACTGCCTAAGTCCCCCGCCCCGCGGCTACGTACTGCGATCGCGCCGGTTTCAACCTCTTTATCCCCTACAATCAGCATATACGGAATCTTCTCAAGTTGCGCCTCGCGAATCTTATAGCCTATTTTCTCGTTGCGCCCGTCGACCTCTCCGCGTATCCCGTGCACCGATAATTGTGCGTTGATTGATTTCGCCGCCTCGGAGGTACGATCAGTTATAGGCATAATCCGCACCTGCACAGGAGACAGCCATAGCGGCAAAGCCCCCGCGTATTTCTCAATCAATATCGCCATAACCCGCTCGTAGCACCCAAAAGCCGAACGATGAATGATGTAGGGGCGCTTTTTCTCCCCGTGATCGTCCACAAACCACATATCAAACTTTTCGGACAGGTACATATCCACCTGAATGGTCATCAGCGTATCCTCTTTTCCGTACACGTTGGTGATTTGAACGTCTAATTTCGGTCCGTAAAACGCCGCCTCACCCACCGCGGTTACATATTCGATGCCCATGCCGTCCAAAATGGACTTCATCAGCGCTTCCGCCGCCTCCCATTCCTCGGGCTTACCGATATACTTTTCCCTATTCGAAGGATCCCATTTAGAAAAGCGGTAAGTGACCTCCCTGTCCAGCCCCAAACAGCGCAAAAAGTAGCGGCTTAATTCGAAACAGCCCTTAAATTCCTCCTCAAGTTGCGCGGGAGTGCAAATAACATGACCGTCGCTGAGGTGGAATTGGCGTACGCGGATAAGGCCGTGCATCTCGCCGCTCGCCTCCTTACGGAAAAGCGGCGAGGTTTCGTTGTAGCGGACGGGTAGATCCCGGTAGCTTTTAAGCCCGCTTTTATAAATCATGTACTGGAAAGGACAGGTCATGGGGCGCAGGGCGAATTGCTCTCCGCCGCCCTCGCCGATGACGAACATTTTGTCGCGGTAATGGCTCCAATGGCCGCTGATTTTATACAGGTCACTTTTTGCCATAGAGGGGGTTTTAGTCAAAATATAGCCGCGCTTTTCCTCCTCGTCCTCGACAAAACGCTGCAAAATTTGGAATAATTTGGCGCCCTTGGGCATTAAAAGCGGTAGGCCCTGACCTATGTTTTCATCAGTCATGAAAAAGCCCATTTCCCGCCCCAATTTGTTGTGGTCGCGCCGTTTCGCCTCTTCCAAAAGCTCTAAATACTCGGCTAATTCCGACTTTTTTTCGAAGCAAGTGCCGTAAATGCGCGTCAGCATTTTATTCTTTTCGCTACCCTTCCAGTACGCGCCCGTTGCCTGAATCAGCTTGAAAAACTTGACCCTGCCGGTACGTGTAAGATGCGGTCCGCGGCAAAGGTCAACAAATTCGCCCTGCTTATAAAATGATACCTCTTCGCCTTTGGGGACATCCTCGATAAGCTGAATTTTGTACGGCTCCTCAAGACCGCGCATTTGCGAAAGCGCGGTACGGCGGCTGACAACTTTCCTTTCGATTGGCAAATCCGCCTTAACGATAGACTGCATTTCTTTCTCGATAAGCGGGAAGTCGGCGGGCGTAATGGGCGCGGAAAAATCGAAATCGTAATAAAACCCGGTTTTTGTGGCGGGGCCTATGGCGAGCTTTGCGTCGGGATAGATATTTTTGACCGCCTGCGCTAAAATGTGAGCGCAGGTGTGGCGATAAACGTTTTTGCCGTCCTCGTCGCGAAAGGTCAGGATTTCTAAGGCGCAATCCTTGGCGAGCGGTTGCGCCAAGTCCGCCAAAAGCCCGTTTATCCTTGCCGCAAGCGCCGCGTTTGCAAGACCCTCGCTTAATGCTTTAGCGACGGCTAAGGGTGTTGTCCCTTCCTTTACTTCGATTACGGACCTGTCCTTTAAGGTTACGTTAATCATGTTTGTTTTCCCCTACATGTTGAATCATTAAAATGTTTAGTTTTTGTAAAACCGACATATTAAACTCTAAAAACCCGCTGTTTATGTCTGGCGTAGTAGTTAAATTTGTCGTAAAACGATTTCGCAGCAAAATTCTGTACAACAAAAAAGGCCTTACGAAAAAGACCTGTAAGGACGAAAAAATTCCGTGGTTCCACCTTACTTCACGACACGTGACGGCCGCCTCGACTCCGCCCGTGACGCCGACGGAAAAGCGTTTTCTAACACGGGTGGTTTCGCTTATCTAAACCTTATGCGCCATCTCAGCAAAAGCGCTCTCTGTGATAAAGCTTAAAGGCTACTTGTCCCGCGTTTAACGAAAAATTTCAAGTCTGCATTATTATATACCTAAAATCTATTATTGTCAAATGATTTTTTGCGCAACAAAAAAGTTTCATCACTTAATTGAAAATACTTACTCACCTATTGCTCCATCCTTAAATTCGCGCACCAGTCGAATGCGACCCATCTCCCCTGCCCGTAGATTAGTGTATACTCTTATATAATTGCTTGTAAAACCCGTGATGAAGCCGTTTTCGTCTTTTTCGGCGTAAACCTCGACCACACGCCCTAAGTTTTTTTGTATAAAATCCGATTTTAGTGCGTTTTTTATTTCGCCGATTTCTCTTGCCCGCTCCTCCCTCGTTTTTTTTTCCACTTGCGGCAGGTCATACGCCTTGGTTCCCTTGCGCGGGCTGTAGGAGAAAACGTGCAAATCCGAAAACGCCGCCTCACATAAAAATTGTTTTGTTTCATCGTGTTCAATTTGGGTTTCATCGGCAAATCCCGCGATAACGTCGGTTGCAACCCCCGCGTAAGGGAAATATTTACGGATAAGTTCGATTTTTTCCAAGAATTCGCGGGGGGTGTAATGGCGGTTCATGCGCTTTAGGACGCTCCCGCTGCCGCTTTGCAGAGAAACGTGAAAGTGGTCGCAAAAACCCGCCTCCCGCATGGCAGTCAGCAACTCTTCCGTAATAACTCCGCATTCTAACGACCCCAAACGTAGCCTTAGAAGGTTTCTGTCCGCGCTGGGTTCTATGCCGTACTTTAAATTATCGCCTATACTACGGATTAACTGTGCTAGGCTTGTCCGATTATCCAACCCATAAGAACTGATGTCTATGCCCGTCAACACGATTTCCTTGGTCTTTTTGCTCAGGCTTTTTATCTCGCCGATTATATCGGATAACGGACGGCTACGGCTGCGCCCTCTAAGGTATGGCACGATACAAAACGAGCAAAAATTGTCGCAACCGTCTTGGATTTTGACATATGCGCGGGTACGCGAGAGTGTCGACTCTCCGTCACTGCGAGCAAGCCTGCGAGCGTGGCAATCCGGACAATTCCCCTCCCTCGGAGGGATGCCCATGAATTCCCCTCCCTCGGAGGGGTGCCCACGAAGACCTCTCTGACGGGGGCGGGGTGGTTCTGCGATGCTTTTCTCTAAAATTGAAAGATTTAACCCGCTTTCGCAATCATCTATCAACTCCGCCGCCGCTTCCGCCACCTTTTTGTCCTTGTCCGTCGCCCCAAACACGGCGATAACTCCCGCTTTTTCCCCATAGGCCGCCGCGCTATTTTGCGACGAACAGCCGACAATTATGATTTTGGCATACGGATTAAGTTTCAGCACCCGCGCAACG
>WRDI01000063.1 GCA_009783515.1 Bacillota bacterium
AGAAATGCTACATACTTATACGCTGATTCACGACGATCTGCCCTGTCTTGATAACGACGATTTTAGGCGCGGGAAGCCCTCATGCCACAAGGTGTTCGGTGAAGCGGTCGCGTTACTTGCCGGCGATGCGCTATTAAATAATTCTTTTACATTATTGTTGGAAGCATGCACGTTAAATCCCGCTTTGATTCCCGCCGCGCGAGAGTTTTCGGTTTTGACAGGGTTTATAGGAATAATCGGGGGGCAAGCCACCGAAATTGAGGCTATGGCAAAATTGGAAAGTCAGTCGGAAACAACATCTGAAAACGTTCAAAACAATAAAGTTGAAAGCATTGAGAGCAAAGCCGGAGTATCGAAAGAGCAGTTCATTAATATATATAAAAGGAAGACCGCCTGTTTGTTTGTGGGCGCCGTGCTACTTGCCGCGGGGACTGCGGGGCGTAAGGATATGAGTATCATACTCAAAGATTATGCCGAGAATTTTGGATTAGCTTTTCAGCTTAAGGACGACCTACACGACAACAATAACGAATCCTTCGCACACTTTTTTGGAGAAAAAGAAACAAGGCGATTGGTCGATTATTACGCCAAAAATGCATGCATGGCGGCAAGGAGTATTGGCTGTGAATTTTTATTAAAGTTAGTGGATTTTGAAAAATATATGTAATATGCGTTTTTTGCAAATGGGAGGGATAAAAAGACTGTTTACCAAAAAACCTTGCCTATGTCAGACACAGTAGTTGAGTAGTGGCATAAAACCTATTGTTTATGTCAGACATAGTAACCGTATAATACTCAATGCGTAACACTTAATTTGAAATCGCCCGACTTTAGCCACCCCGCCCCTGTCAGAGAAGTGTTCGTGGGCACCCCTCAAAAGGGAAATATTGCGAAAACCCCACTTTTTATTAAACCACGAACAAACCCACATTCTACACTTAAATCCGACCTTCACTGTGCACTGTGCGCTTGAACACTGTGCACCAAAACAACCTTTGGAAATAATAATTATGTATTTGGAAAGAGTAAATTCACCCGACGATTTAAAGAAGTTAAGTATAAGCGAGCTTAAACTATATGCCAAGGAAGCGCGCGAATTTTTGGTTAAAACCGTGCTTAAGACCGGCGGGCACCTCGCTTCAAACCTGGGCGCGGTTGAACTCACTGTCGCGCTACATTACGTTTTCGATTGTCCAAAGGATAAGTTTTTGTTCGATGTCGGCCACCAGTCATACATACACAAAATGATTACGGGGCGTCTACGGCAGATGTCAAAGCTGCGGGCTGACGACGGGATTTCGGGCTTTCCGTCGCCGCTTGAGAGTGACGCGGACACATTTATGACGGGGCATAGCAGCACCTCGATTTCGCTTGCGTTAGGTTTGGCCCGTGCGCGTGATTTATCGGGCGAAGATTACAAAATTTTGCCCATTATAGGCGATGGCTCGTTTACCGGCGGCATGGTGTATGAGGCGCTCAACGACATCGGACAGGCGGACGTCAAACTTACCATAATTTTGAACGATAACAAAATGTCAATTTCCAAAAATATCGGGGCGATTTCAAAATATTTTACAAGATTAAGGCTGAGCCGCAAGTACAATATATTCAGGGCTAACGTCAAAAAAACCTTGTTGCCGTTTTTTGGTGACGGCGAAAATCTGACCTTAAAAAAGGCAAAGGGGCGCGTCAAGGAGTTTTTTTTGGCAAGCCGTTTGTTTGAAAATTTCGGGATATCGTACTACGGACCGGTCGATGGGCACAATGTCGCCGAGTTGGTTGACATTTTTAGAAAGGTGTCACTTAAAGACCGTCCGTCGATAATCCATTTGGTAACGCAAAAGGGTAGAGGGTATGCGGAGGCAGAAGAAAGCCCGGATAAATTTCACAGCGTTGCGGCGGCGGAGAAGGCGATATATTTTTCGGCACCGCCGAACACTCAACAGACCGAAAATGTGGACGTACAAAGGGATATGCGATCGTTTCCGACTGTAAAATCGTTTTCAGTTTTAGCGGGAGATACTCTCTTAAAACTCGCCGAAAAGGACGACAAAGTTGTGGCGATTACTGCGGCAATGGGCTTAGGCACGGGGCTGGAATGCTTTGCTAAAAAATTCCGCGACCGCTATTTTGACGTTTCAATCGCCGAGCAGCACGCTGTGTCGGTAGCGGCGGGCCTCGCTAAAGGCGGGTATAAGCCTTATTTTTTTGTTTATTCCACCTTTTTGCAGCGCGGTTTTGATCAAATTTTGCACGAGGTTTCACTGGGTAATTTTCCGGTCAAATTCCTTATAGACAGGGCGGGGGCGGTCGGCAACGACGGCGCGACGCATCAAGGGATTTTCGACTTCAGCTACCTTTCGCTTATCCCAAACATGACGATTATGACGCCCAAGGACGGGACGGAGCTGGCCGAGATGATTAAATGGTCGGCGAATTTCCCGCACCCTTTGGCGATAAGGTACCCAAAGGATTACGTAACGGAATATAACGTTTGCACCGACATGACGCCGATAACATACAGCAAACACGGTAAAACATCATCGACAAAATGCCCGATAGAGTACGGTAAATGGGAGGTTTTGAAAAATTGCGGCTCTAAAGTGTTCCTGCTTGCCGCGGGGAACCGCATGATAGATCTGGCGCATAAAATTGACAATGTTAATATCATTAATGCGAGATTTATCAAGCCGCTTAATCGCGAGTTCTTGTACAAAATCAATAAAAACGGCAACCTTATTATTACGTTAGAGGACAATGTGCTATCGGGCGGATTTGGACAAGCGGTGGTTTCGTATTTGAATGCTGAGCGGAGTGCAGACATTTCGAGTATTAACGAGGCAGGGGCAAAAATTATCAATTTCGCGCACGGCGACAGGCACGTCAACAGCCGTGATGTCGCCCTTTCGTTTAAGGAATCCGGCATCACCGAAAAAGACATAAAAACCGCGATTTCGCGCTTTTTTGGCGGTTTACCTCACTAAAACCCACCTGCCTATGTCTGACATGGTAGTGGAATTTGCCCAAAAACAGTGGATTACTATTACTGTTGGGTTTGTCAAACACGGCAATCCAGCCCCGCCGCCAAGAAAAACATACGAAATATAAAAAATTTAGTCATTATGACGGCAAAAATGTTGGCAAAATAGCGGAAAATACTCTATAATTATTAGCGGGTAAGGCTAAGGAGGAGATTTTGACATGAAGAGAAAATTTGTACTGAACGAGCGATAGGGAACTGCTATGCTACTGGCGACGTGAGCGCAACCACTTCGGGCGCCAATGTCTGCGGTTTGATGCGGCAAGTATCCGACATTAAAACAATGAAGGTTAAATGACGACCGCGTTTAGGCCGGGACCCTATATTAACTTTATACTATTAGACAAGACGGAAACATGAAAATAAACATTTATATATACAATTGTTAGGACGGAAATATGAAAATCGGCATTTATACAAACATAATAAAAGACAAGGGTTTGGAAATAACCCGCAAACTGGTCGCGCTGTTGAAAAAGCGCAATTTTGACTATTACTTGTTCTCCAACGTGGCGGAAACCTTGCGCGGCGAGAAGTATTTTTACGAAGCCGACTATGCCTTTTTGGACGTCATGATTACGATCGGCGGCGACGGCACCGTCCTCAATATCGCCAAAGACTGCGTAAAGCACAGCATCCCAATGCTTTCGATAAACAAGGGCAGTAAAGGCTTTTTGAACGAAATCGAGCTTGACGAACTGGAGAGGGTTTTTGAAATTTTGGACGGTGAATATAAAATCGACCGACGCCGCCTTATTTCGGTGACAGTGACGAAAGGCGAGGTCAAAAAATCGGGCAAATTAAAAGGCGCAACGAGAGATGCGGACGCGGACGCAAACGGCAAAAAGGGGGGCAAAAAAATTTTTTACGCGCTGAACGAGGCATATATCACCCGCATCTCCACCGGCAAAATGATTTATTTGAATGCGAAAATCGAAAACCATCTTTTGGAGCAGTATTATTGCGACGGGCTGATTGTGTCCTCGGCGACGGGGTCTACGGCGTACTCGCTGTCGGCAGGCGGGCCTGTCATAAGCCCCAAGGCGGAGGTGATTTGCCTGACGCCCGTCTGCCCGCACACGCTACACAGCCGGCCTATCATCCTGAACGACCGCGAGCGCGTGCAGGTGCTTTTGGGGGCGGATTACGATGACGCCGTCTTGGTTGTGGACGGGGTGACGGCATGCGGAATTTCGGCGTCCGACACAGTGGAGATATCGACTTCTAATAAAAGTATCGATTTTTTGCGACTTAAAGAAAGTAATTTTTATGCGAAGCTGCTTGACAAAATTAGCGGATTGGTGTAGGATTTAATGGAAAAATGGTTTGATTACGGAGCGATCCAGCTAAAATTTGACCTCACATGGCGTGGGAGGATGGACTAAATTGGATATCGCTTTATGTAAAAAGGAATTAAAAAATTTTCTTGACGGAGAGGGGAGGCTGAAAGCTTACCCGTCAAGATTTAAGTTGAAGGTTGCCGCGCTTTTTTATTTGGCGGCAAATTTTGAGTTTGGGCGGCGGTATACGGAGAGCGAGGTCAATCAAATCCTGCAAAATCACCATACCTTCGAGGACTGGGCAATATTACGGCGGGAGCTGTTTGACAGGGGATTTATGGACCGCGAAAAGGACTGTTCGGCGTATTGGTTAGAGGGTAATCAGCCTACGCTTGAGACGTTTGGACTTGATTAGGGAATAAAGGTTAAATTGGCGGTTGAGTTTTAATAAAAATGGACCCGCTTAAAGCTCCTCTCTTTTTGGGTGCTCATGAATGGCTTCTTCGCTTAGGGTGGGGTGGCTGTGGCTGGACTTGGGCGAGTGTTTCTAATTAAATATTTGCTATGTCGGGGTTTACACAAGACAATACCCCATTTATGTCTGACATAGCGCCAAAAATCCGTTGCATATGTCTGACATAGCACATAAAAAACGCTAAAAAATGCCTTTTTTACACAAAATCTCAAATTGGAGATAAAATGAGAAAAACCGACAGACACAGCAAAATAATCGATTTTATCACGCAAAAGCGGATCGAAACGCAGGACGAGCTTGCCGCCGAACTTATTGTGTCGGGGCATAGTGTGACGCAAGCAACCGTTTCGCGCGACATCAAAGAACTAGGGCTTGTAAAAATTTCGGACGAGGGGGGACGGCAATACTACACCAAGGCGAAGGACCTAAAAACCCTGGGTTGCAGACTGTCCGAGATACTGCGCGACGTTATACTTAGCGTTACGCTTATCGACAAAATGGTAATTATTAAAACGGTAGACGGCTTCGGCAGGGCGGCAAAATCCGCTTTTTTTGACGTCGCGGAGTGCATGGGGTGCGTAGCAGACAATGACACCGTTTTCATTGTTTTTAAGGACGGCGAGGTAGCCGCAGCCTTTCACAAAAAAATAGGTTTTTTGCGAAGCTAAGCCACGGTATTGAAAGTCATACAAAATAAAAGACACAGGGATAAGGGAAGTATCATAATGTTAAAAAAGATAATTACATTTGAGGCGTTGATAATCGTGGCGTTTTTGCTTTCGGCTTGCAGAGGACAATAGAAAAAGGATTTAGACCGTAGAAAAAGTCGAAACCGTGTGGGAAGGAGTGGGACGGATATGGGCAAGCGGGTGCAGTATCCATTCACTACGTAAGAGAAAAAATTAAGTTGTATTGATATGTTGCAAAAATTAAGGATAAAAAACGTTATATTAATTGAGTCTGCCGAGATCGAATTTGCCGAGGGGCTTAACGTGCTGACCGGAGAAACGGGCGCGGGTAAATCCATCATCGTGGACTGCCTGATGCTTTTGTTCGGTGCGAGGTACGACAAATCGCTACTGCGTTACGGCGCGGAAGAGGGGTTCGTCGAGGGCGTGTTCTCTCTAAGCGACCACACAGAACAAATCATGTCCGACATGGGGCTTGAAGGTAAAGGGACGGCGGTGATAAAAAGGCGGTTCACAGCCGAGGGCAAAAGCGACATAAAAATTAATGGGCAGACGGTTACGGGCGGGATGCTAAAAAAATTTATGGCGTCTCTTATCGATATTTACGGCCAGCACGATTTCCAAAAGCTGTACGAGCCGGGTAGTGAATTAGCCCAAATCGACTACTATGCCAGACACGGGCAGGGGGTTATGGCAGATACTTTAAGTGAAAAGTGCCAAAAATACCGCGAAACCGTAAAATCCATAAAAGACTTAGGCGACGCCGGGCAGCGGGAGCGGGAAATAGATTATCTCAATTACCAAATTGCCGAAATCGCCTCAGCAAACATTCATAAGACGGAGGAAGAGGAGTTAGTCGCCGCCCGCCGAAAGGCGTTAAACCACGAAAAAATCGCGGACGCCCTTAGAGAGGCGGTGGAGAATTTGGCGGGATTGAATGTAGCGCGCGCCGTATTTCCGCTAAAAAAAATTGAAGCGTTGGGGCAGGATGTAAGGCGTTATATCGAAAGGTTGGACAGTTGTTTAATTGAATTGGACGACATTAGTGCCTCTGTCAAATCGGAGCTTCGCGACCTGTCAGTCGGGGCAGACGACATTGAAAAGATAGAAAAACGGCTGTCGCTGATACGTGGAATAATCCGAAAATACGGTGATTTTGACCGCCTGACGAAATTTTTTGAATCCGCCAAAACTCGGTTAGAAACTTTGGCCCACGGCGAGGAAAGCTACCGACAATTACTCCTGCAAAAGGAGCGCGAATTAAAGGAAATTTACGACTTATCCGCGGATTTATCGCAAAAAAGGCGGGCGGCGGCGGCAGGATTTGTAGCTAAAATCAACACGGAACTATCCGGACTGGGTATGCAAAACGCCGAATTAAACGCTAATTTCGCCGATTTTCCTGCATTTGACGGGTGCGAAAAATATGTGTCCGACAGCGGCATGGACGATATGCACTTCACCCTGCGCACCAACGCCGGCCAGCCCTTTATGCCGCTTTTAAAGATTATATCCGGCGGTGAAATGTCCCGTTTTATGTTGGCAATCAAAGCGGTCAGTGGCGACGCAGACAAAATCCCCACGCTGATTTTCGACGAAATCGACAACGGGATCAGCGGTAAGGTTGGGCAGGAAGTTGCCAAAAAGCTTGCCAAAATCGCGCTTAATTGTCAAATCCTTTGTGTGACGCACCTGCCGCAGATTGCCGCGATGGCGGACGCCCACTTCGCTGTAAAAAAAGAGGTCAAAAAAGCGGAGATAGCGATTAACGCGAAGGATAACGAAGGCGATACCGTCACCTTTGTCGAAAGCTTGACCCGCAACGGAATGATTGACGAAATCGCGCGGCTCTCCGGCGGCGCAGGCATTAGTAAATCCTCCGTAGACACTGCGTCCGAAATCAAAAACTGGTGTGACGAATTCAAAAGTCACTCAATAATATAAACGTATGAAGTAATTTTTGACATTTAGAATTTTTTGTGGTAAAATAGCAACGCTTCCTTATAGCTCATATTAGACATAAGCCGTGTGGGTTTTTTGCGGATAAAATTGGCGGGCAAAAAACGGAGCGCGTACTTCGGGAAAACCCTCGTCGCTCGCGGTGCAAGCAAGCTTGCGCTACACTCGCT
>WRDI01000064.1 GCA_009783515.1 Bacillota bacterium
AAGAAGAAGAAGAAGAAGAAGAAGAAGAAGAAGAAGAAGAAGAAGAAGAGCAACGATTTTTTTGGGTCCCCGGTTGTATCTGTTCGCCCTATCTGCGCACCTCGGACAAACGCTTGCCGACCTCGTGCCAGTTGACGACGCCAAACCAGTCGTCGACATAAGCCGCGCGGTCGTTGTAGTGTTTCAGATAATAAGCGTGTTCCCATACGTCAATATTCAAAAGCGGGTACTGACGCTTAATCAGCGGCGTGTCCTGATTGGCGGTCGTCGTTATTTCTATCCGTCCGCCCGCCCCGATAACAAGCCACGCATAGCCGGAGCCAAATACGCTTAGGGCTTTTTTCTTAAATTCGGCCTTAAACCCGTCTACACCACCGAAAGCCGCGCCTAAAAGCGCGGACACGGTAGAGGGGATTATTTTTTGCCGCGCTATGTCGGTCAGCGACTCGAAGTAAAAAAAATGATTGTACACGCCGCCCCCGTTATGCGTGACCGCCGTCCTTAGGGGCTGGGGCAATGTGTTAAGGTTTTGCAATAAGCGCGTGAGCGGCCAATCGTGATAGCGCCGATAAGGGGCAAGGGCGAGGTTGAGTTCGTCTATGTATTTGCCAAGATGCCTGTCGTGGTGCAGATGCATGGTGAGCTTATCGATGTATGGCTCTAACGCGTCGTAATCATACGGGAGGGGCATGTTTATAAACCTGTATGTTTGGTCTGTCGGAGAGGTGTCGCGGACGAAAGAGCCGGGGCGAGTCAGACCGTCCAAGACGAATTCATCGGGATTGATTAACGGGACGCGCCTTGCTTCCGCGATATTTACGCCTTCCGCCTCCGCGCCGTCCGCACTCTCCGCGCCGGTGGCGGCGTCAGGCAAGCAGGCTTCGCTTGGCGCGTCGTTTTGGTTTACGAAATTTTGAAAGGCTTTTGTAAAATCGTCCGGGTCCGCGCCCGCGCCAAACCGCCCGATAAAGCCGAACAACGGGGTGTCCTCCCATTTAAGCGGACCCGCCTGCCGGCTGTCGCTTAAACCCACGCCGCTTGCGCCGCCCGCAAATTGCCCCGTTTCGCTTTGGTTATGTAGTTCCGTCGCTTGGGCTACCGTTTCTGCCACCATTTCGGACAAGGTTTCGGGCAGGGCTTGCGTTTGGGTTTCGGCTGTCGTTTCCACCGCCGTTTGCATTACCGCCTGCGTCCTTATAATGTCGGCTTTTTCTGCGTCTTTGACAATATCGCCGCCGGCATTTAATTCATTTTCCATTTTTAAACCGCCTTTTAAACCTACCCCATTTTTTTAGAATTTATGTTCATAGTTAGTAAAAAGGATAAGCTTTTATAATTTTTGACGGTAATTTACTATCAATACTAAGCTGCCTGCTGATTTTGCATAGGTTGCGAACAGATTTTACACAAAAAAGATGTCGTACGGTGAAATCAGAAAGCGAATTAGTATGGGTAACAAATGCCGTCATTCTTATTGTATGAGTCAAGCCGCAGAATTGTTATCGTATTCGTTGCCGACGCAGAAAAAAATAGTCACCGACTATTGTCGCCGATTACCTTCGAATTATCATTTGGGTAAATACCTTAAGATCGTAGAGTCGCCTCCACGAAACAATCGCCATCTAAATCCGGCACACCTTACTTTATCAGCGTCCCTATCCTCTCCCCGTAGGCGGCTCGGATAAGACTTTTGTCGCCGCTTAATCCAAACGCCACAATGGGCATGTGATTTTCCATACACATCGTAATGGCGGTAAAATCCATCACCATCAGCCCTTTGTTTATCACGTCGAGATAACTAAGTTCGGCAAACTTTTGAGCGGTCTTGCTCAAACGCGGATCACTGTCGTACACCCCATCTATGTTTTTCGCCATTAAGAGTACGTCCGCCTTGATTTCGGTCGCGCGCAGCGCCGCGCCGCTGTCGGTGGAAAAATAGGGGTTTCCAGTACCGCAGGCGAACAGCACCACCCTTCCTAAATCCAAATGCTTTAATGCCTTACGCAATATAAAAGGCTCCGCGACGGCGTTTATGCCGATGGCAGTCTGCACACGTGTCGGCACCCCCTTTTTTTCGATGGCGTCTTGGAGGGCGAGGGCGTTCATCACCGTGGCTAACATCCCCATGTGGTCGGCGGTTACGCGGTCCATGTGCGCGCCCTGCCGCCCCCGCCAAAAGTTGCCGCCGCCCACGACTATTGCGATTTGCTTGCCCATTCTTGACAGCTCGACGATTTGGCAAACGACGTTTTCCACCATGTCGCGGTTGATTCCCACGCCCTCCTCGCCGGATAAGGCTTCACCGCTTATTTTAAGTAAGATCCTGTTATACAATGTATTTTTCCTCCCTTTGTGATAATTCCACCCTCTTTAAGAATGCTAAACGCGCAATGCTAAATGCGCAATGAAGGTCAAATTTTGATTTATTATCATTTCTTTGTGCCTTGTGCGCGATTTCGTCACACATCGACAGCTATCCTTAATTGAGCATTGCGCATTGTGCATTGAGCATTATAAAAAGCATTGCGCATTATAAAAAAGGGACGAAATCAATCGTCCCTTAAAATCAAAATCATTTACCTGACAATTTCGCAACTTCGTCGGCAAGATTTTCGTTCTTTTTCTCGAGGCCCTCGCCCGTTACAAACCGCACGAAACGGTTGATTTTGATATTTGCACCATATTGCTTGTTAAATTCCGCAACTACCGCACGCACAGTCTTGGTCGAATCCTTGGCAAAATCCTGGTCGATCAGGCAGACGTCCTTATAAAATTTTCCAAGCTTCCCCTCGATCATCTTCTCGATAACCATAGCGGGTTTGCCGGCGGCTTTGGGGTCGTTTTGGATTTGAATCTTTAAAATGCCCTTTTCGTGCTCGACCTCGGCGGCGGGAACCTCCTGGTTATATACATAGGACGGCCCGAAAGCGGCGATATGCAGCGTTATATCGTGACAAAGCGCGGACACGCCTTCCGAAGCCGCGTCCGTACCCACTTCTAAAAGCACGCCGATTTTGCCGCCCATATGCAGGTAGCTCTCCTGCAAGCCGTTGTCCTGCCTTGCAAAACGCCTTAACGATATTTTTTCACCAATTTTGGCGGTCGCGGCATTGATTACGTCGCCCACCGTGACGCTCTTGTCCAAAACGTAAGGCTGAGTAAGACACTCCTCCACGTTTTTAGGGTCGATTTCGGCGACGTGACGGGCTAATCCCGTCACTAAGTTTTGGAACTGCTCGCCTTTTGCGACAAAGTCGGACTCGCAGTTGACCTCGACAAGCGCGCCGTAGCACCCGCAGGCGCATACAAACGCGCCGACAGCTCCTTCGGAGGCGATTCTCGACTGTTTTTTAGCGGCGGTGACGACGCCCTGCTCGCGGAGGTACTCGCCCGCCTTTTCCATATTTCCGTCGGTGGCAATGAGTGCCTTTTTGCACTCCATCATGCCCGCGCCCGTGATTTCGCGCAGCTTTGCCACGTCTTGTGCGGTAAACGCCATAATTTTGTTCTCCTGTAAGGTTGAAAATGTTACTGATATTGTCGTTTTATACGTAATTTATGAATTATTGTACGAATTTCAATTAATTTTTACTCGGCTTTCGGTTCATCGTTCGGTTCGGCTTTGGGCTTCGTCTTGGGTGCGCTTTTTTTCGCGCGGGGCTTAGCGGCTTTCGGTTCGGGTTTAACTTCGGGTGCAGTTCCGGCAACCGCTTCGGGTACGACTTCAGGAGCAGCCTCGGCTATGACTTCGATTTCGGATTGAATTATGGGTGCGGCTTCGACGACAGCCTTAAGATCCGGCTGAATTTCGGGCGTAACCTCCACCACAGGTTCGGGTATAATTTCGGGCTCGGGCTGTACTTCGACTACCGTTTCGACTATGGGTTCGATTACAACCTCCGGCACGATTTCAGGTTCAATCAGACAATCGGTTGCGCTATCAACAATCGCCCCGACGGCCTCCGCCGCCATAAACTCCCCGATAATTTCCTCTTGGATCTTCCCCGCTAATTCAATCTTTTCCTTCTCCGCCGCCTCGTCCGCCGCCTTTGCAACCGCCCTCGCCGCCTTTTTCTCGCTCTCGACCGCTTTCGCCATTGCCTTCTTCTCAATGTTAGACGTCGCTTTGGCTAACAGTTTTTCGTCCACAAACGCCGCCTTCTCGGCTTTTTCCGTAGCCTCCGCTTTTGCCTCCGCCTCCGCCTTAGCCGCGTCCGCCTGCATTTGCGCCTCTATTTCACGCCGCTTTGCTAAGCCTTCTTCGCCCTCTCTCGCCTCGATAACGGCGTCGGACATCGCCCCCGCAATCAGCTTTATCGCCCTTATCGCGTCGTCGTTGCCTGGAATGATATAATCCACAAGGTCAGGGTCGCAGTTGGTGTCCACAATCCCTACCACGGGGATATTAAGGTTGCGCGCCTCGGCAACCGCCAAATGCTCCTTTTTGGGGTCGACGACAAACACCGCCCCCGGAAGGCTTCGCATATTTTTTATGCCGCCCAAATTGATTTCCAGCTTATCCCTTTCCGCCTTAAGTTTTAGCACCTCTTTCTTGGGCAAAAGAGCAAATTCATTCATTTGCTCCATCTGATTTAATTTGTTGAGCCACTCCACGCGCGAACGAATAGTGGCAAAATTGGTAAGCATCCCGCCCAGCCAACGCTGGTTGACGTAATACATTCCGCACTTTACCGCTTCCTGCATTATGGCTTCCTGCGCCTGCTTTTTGGTGCCGACAAACAATATGTTTTTGCCTTCCTCGGCGGTCTTTTTGACAAAGGCGTACGCTTCGTCTATAAGGCCGACGGTTTTTTCAAGGTTGATGATGTAAATTTCGTTTCTCGCGGTATAAATATACCTTTTCATTTTCGGGTTCCACTTCTTTGTGGGATGCCCGAAATGCACGCCCGCTTCTAAGAGCTGCTTCATGGATACTACGTTGGACACTGTGTTTTCTCCCTGTTTTATACCGGTTGGATTTAACCTTACCCAACCGGTACTACCTCGCCGGCGGAAACAACAACCCCTAAAATTTGGGCGTTGCAACAGAAAATCCGCACGGTTGCGTAATGAACCGAGTTATTATATCACAATCCATGATAGCCTGCAAATGTTTTTGGTATTAATTTGGTAACAGCGGGCTGAAAAATAACGGATTTTTACGGTTTTTTGCCAAATTTCATAAAAATTTGATTGTATTATAAAAGCAGTAGCTAAAAATTTTCACTTTCAGTATTATATTTCCTTGACAAAGATTGAATTTTCGGCTACAATATGCCAAGCTGTTTAATTGCGTATCTAAAATAATTTAAAACCGACTTTAAACATAGTAATCCTTAGGAGAAAGACAACAATGAAGAAAGATATTCATCCCGATTATCACGAGGCCGCGTTTGAATGCGCTTGCGGAGCATCGTTTGTTGCGGGCACCACCAAGAAAGGCAATGTGGTCAAGGTTGACGTTTGCTCAAAATGCCACCCCTTTTACGCGGGTACGCAAAAGCATATCGAAACTGGCGGAAGGATAAGCAGGTTTAACCAGCGTCGCGGACAACCAAAATAGCTTTAATTCAGTTCCGGAGATGACGTTTAAATAAAACGATCGATAAAACGATTTTTAGTTCTGACACTTAAGTTCGGTTAACGGGCCCGTCCGCTGAGACTTTCATCAAGCGCAATTATAGCGACAAGAGCAGGCACAAAAAGGGAGAGAACTTTAAACAATTTCGTATTTTGACAACGAGCAGTTATAGCCAATGCTTAAGTTTGCGGCAGTTTCTCACCAAATCATCTACGGTGTACCCATCTGACACGGAGAATTTATACAGGGTTTTTGCTTTTCTTGCAAAAAAATTATTTTTATTGTACATTGGATTGCGGGCATAATTTATAAAAAATAGATACAAAGGACCTGCTCGCAAAATAATATACCGACGCGAGCTGCAAAAAGTAAAGTGTAGCAAGCCGATGCGGTCAAAAATAATACGCCATTGCTTTGCGAAGCGATTCAGGAAGCAAAGAACGTGGGGATATGGCTCAGTTGGTAGAGCGATGCGTTCGCAACGCATAGGCCAGGGGTTCGAATCCCCTTATCTCCACCAATCGTGTCAGAGTTTGAACACAGCAAGAATAAGGTATATTTTTGTGAAAGGTGTAGCAGGCTTTACGGCACAAAGAAGGTAACAAAAAGCGGCAGATTCTTAATTGAACCTGCCGCTTTTTGTTTGTCCCACCACGCCCACCCGTGCCGTAAGCCGATTATTTAGCCTTTAATGTAAAATGCTCCGCGATACATTTATGACAGCCTGTTACGCCGTCTTTACGGTTTTTTTCGCAAGTGTCGTAATAACCGCTTAATTTGTTGTGCTTCGCTTTCGGACACCAACCGCATATCTCTAATTCACGGCTTGCGTAAATTAAAGCGCGGTATTTTTCGTCAGTTTCAAACATTGTCTTAAATTCGTTGTTTTTCATAATTTTTTAATTCCTTTTCCTTTTTATTTTTTTGTTTTTGTTAGAATGGTAATTCGCCCGCTTCCTCATCGGATAGCGGTATTAGTTCCGCTAATGCGAGTTTTTTGGGTTTGTCCGTCTTTTCGCCCGAATAGTGTATAAATTCGGTTATACGGCTTTTCAAAGCGGCTTTCTTTTCGGGCTGTTCATAGGGATATTGCTTTTCAAAAGGCAGGTTAGATATAATATACACCGTGTCCCAAGCCGCCCAGAAAAATTTTCGGTTCGTCAAGTAATTGATGCTGTACAACTTTACAAATCTTTACGCTTCCTATACACAATCTTGCTGAAAAATCTTTATAGCCTGTGTATAATTTGACCATAATCAAAATTATGGAGGAACAAAACAAAATGAAAAAACTAGTCAGAATTTTTGCCGTAGTGCTTTGCTTAGGCTTTGCGATCGGGGCGTTTGCGGCTTGCGGAGCGGACTTCGACGCGGAAAGACCAATAGTGGTGACGACACGCGCCACGGGCAGCGGTACAAAGGCGTACTTTGTCGGCGACTACCTTGGTCTTACCACCGGCGAAAAGGACGCTAACGGTGCCAACATCCTTAAGGCAGACCCCGGCGGTGTTCTGGAAAAGGACAGCACGGCGGCTCTCGCGGCGGCGATAAAGAGCAACCCGCAGTCAATAGGCTATGAAAGCCTTGGGTACGTCAACACAAACGACGTCAAAATGCTTACCGTCGACGGCAAAGAGTGTACCACGGCCAACATCAAAAACAGTACTTACCCCATTTCGCGTCCCTTGAGCGTCCTGTATAAAGAGGACCATGTGGATAGCAGCAACCTTTTCAAATACTTTCTCGCGTTTTTAAGCTCGAAAGAAGCCAACACCCTCATCAACGAGGGATACGTAACCATCAGCGACACTTATCCCGATTACGCTCACAAATCCGCGAGTCTTAACGGCACGATAAAAGTCTCTGGTTCCACCTCGCTTCAGCCCCTTATGGATAAGCTTGCGGAAAAGTTTAAATCGTTCCACAGCGGAGTGACCGTTCAGGTGACGGGCGGCGGCTCTTCTACGGGCGTCAACAACGCCAAAAACG
>WRDI01000065.1 GCA_009783515.1 Bacillota bacterium
ACCTTAAAAGCGTTGCGGGGGTCTGGGGACACAGCCGCAAGTGTCCCCAGCGCCTTTTTGGTACTTTTTCGGCGTACGAAAAAGTACAAACTTGGACTTATTCAAAAGATATTTCAAAAAAGCGAAAAACTGTCCCAAAAAAAACAATCTTTCTATCGTTTTTAAACATGATCTTTGTCCCAACAACAATTCTTGTACTTCTTCCCGCTTCCGCACCTGCAAGGGTCGTTGCGCCCTATCGATCGCTCTTTGCTTGCGCTTGCCGTAAACTTGGGTTTCACCCTCTTCCCCTGCGTTTCGCCCGTGCCCTCTGTCATCTCCATATTCTCGCTCTTTCTGCGCATAGGGGCGTTTTCAACTTTAACCCTCATCAGCAAACTCACAGTTTCCTCTTGAATACGGGCAATCATGTCGTCAAACATCTCAAAACCCTCTTTCTTATACGCCAAAACGGGGTCCTGCTGCCCGTACGCCTTAAGCCCTATTTCCCGCCGCAAAATATCCATGCTGTCTATGTGGTTCATCCATTTAGAGTCCACCATGCGCAGCATTATGACGCGCTCGACCTCCTCGAAGTCGATATTTTTCTCCGCCCCCTCGCGCACCTTTAACGAATAAACCTTCCTCACCTCGTTTTGCAAAGTTTCGGTAAGCTCGTCTATATACATGGATTCCAACAAATCCTCGGTGAAAAACTCCTCCTCGCCGGGCAACAACAGCTTTTCCACGTCACGGTTTAGTCCCGCGATGTCCCAATCCTGCCAATCCACCTTGGGGTCGGTGTTGTTTTTGACGACAAGCTGACACTGTGCGTCCATCATTTTTTCCACCTGCTCGTGGATGGATTCGCCGCGCAAAACCTTGCCGCGCTCGCCGTAAACGATAAGCCGCTGCGCGTTCATCACGTCGTCGTATTCGAGCACGTGTTTGCGAATGGAATAATTGCGCCCCTCCAAATTCTTTTGGGCGTTGCGTATGCCGTTTGTCAGCATTTTCATCTCGAATGGCGTGTCCTCGTCAACCTTTAAGAAATTGACGATGTTTTTCATTCGGTCGCCCCCGAAAAGGCGTAGCATATCGTCCTCCATGGACAAATAAAACACGGAGGAGCCGATGTCGCCCTGACGGCCGGCGCGGCCGCGCAGCTGGTTGTCGATACGCCTTGCCTCGTGCCTCTCCGTACCCACAATTCTTAAACCGCCCAAGTCAATAACCTCTTCCTTTTCTTTGTCCACGACTTCCTTAAAATCGTTGTAAAATTTTGCAAATTCGGTCCGCGCGCTGAGAATCGCGGGGTCCTCGGTATAAAAGTAAGACGTGGCGTAGTATACCGTTTCGTCGCTCATCCCAAGGTCCTTCATGCGCTTTTTGGCTAAATATTCCGCGTTGCCCCCCAAAAGTATGTCCGTGCCGCGCCCCGCCATATTGGTGGCGATGGTTATGCTTTTCAATTTCCCCGCCTGCGCAACTATGTCCGCCTCGCGCTCGTGGTTTTTAGCGTTTAAGACGTTGTGCGGCACGTGGTCTTTGCGCAAAATGTGGGACAGTTCCTCACTCTTTTCAACGGTTGTGGTACCCACCAGTACGGGCTGCCCTCTTTGATAGCATTCCTTTATATCTTCGACGACGGCGCGGAGTTTTCCCGCAATGGTGGAAAAAACCTTGTCGTTTTCGTCCACGCGGCGGCTGGGAAGGTTGGGCGGAACCTGCACGACATCAAGCCCGTATATGCCGCGGAACTCGTTTTCCTCGGTTTTGGCGGTACCCGTCATACCGCTGACCTTTTTGTAAAGGCGGAAATAGTTTTGGAAGGTAATCGTCGCCAAGGTGCGGTTTTCGTTTTGAATCCTTACGTTCTCTTTTGCTTCGATGGCTTGGTGCAGCCCGTCGCTGTACCGCCGCCCAATCATCAAACGCCCAGTAAATTCGTCGACAATAATGACCTCGCCATCCTGAATTATATAATCGTCCTCGCGCTTCATGATAAAAACGGCGCGCATGGCGTTATTGATGTAATGGTTCAATTCGTTATGCTCGTAATCGGAAAGGTTGTCAATGGCAAAAAACTTCTCCGCCTTCTCCACGCCCTTCGCTGTCAAAGTAACCGCCTTTTTCTTTTTGTCAATTTCAAAATCGCCGTCACTCTCTTCGCCGGGGATAGGCATGCCTTCGTCGTCCACGTTGGTCGACGCTTTCAATGTGCGGGCAAAACGGTTGGCTGTGCCGTACATATCGCTACTTTTGCCGCTTAACCCACTGATGATGAGGGGGGTGCGCGCCTCGTCTATCAAAATACTGTCCACCTCGTCCACGATGGCGTACTTGAGCCCGCGCTGAACCATGTCCTGCTTATACAGCACCATATTGTCGCGCAGGTAGTCAAACCCCAATTCGTTGTTGGTGGCGTAGGTGATGTCGCATTCGTACGCCTTGCGTTTGTCCTCCGGCTTCATTCCGGCAATCGCCACGCCCACGGTAAGCCCCAAAAAGCGGTGGATTTTGCCCATCCATTCCGCGTCGCGTTTTGCAAGGTAGTCGTTAACCGTGACGATATGCACGCCCTCGCCGGTCAGCGCGTTAAGATAGGATGGCAATGTCGCAACCAAAGTCTTGCCCTCGCCCGTGCCCATCTCGGCAATACGCCCCTGGTGCAACACCACGCCGCCTATAAGCTGCACGCGGAAATGCCGCATACTCAAAACCCTTTTGCCCGCCTCGCGCACGACGGCAAACGCCTCCGGCAAAATATCCTCAAGCGTCTCAAAGTTTTCGTGTATGCGCTTTTTAAAAATCTCCGTTTGCGCCTTAAGCTCCTCGTCGCTCATCGCCTGATAGGTCGGCTCTAAAAGCTCGATTTTGTCGGCGATTTTAGAGATTTTTTTCAGATGGCGGCGGTTGTCGCTGCCTGCGATATAAGAAATTAGTCCCATGATATAATTCTCCATTATTAAGCATGGCAGTTATTATAACATATTAGTAAAAAATAGTCAAAAGAAAAAAGTAGGGCATGCAGCACTACTTTTTTTAAGTCGTATAGCAAGCAATCCGCAGATTGCGCGTTAATCTTTTTTTTGGTTATCCGCAAGTATTATCTCATACGCCGCCGCCAAATCCCTCACGTTTACAAAGGGCTCGGACATCTGCTTACGCAAATCGCTCAAGGTCTGCCGCTCCGCCGCCGAAAGTCGTTCCTCAATTTCGGAAAAGCTACGTTTAATGTCCACCATTGGGTCGGCTCCGATGTTATTCTTCAAAATAGCTATAGAGTTAGCCGTACGGCTCAGCCTGTTTATAAGGGGATTGAGTTCCAACGCGGAAGAAATAATAACCGTGGTGATGCTTCCGTTCTCGCTACACCGCCCCGCCCCGTAAACTGCGCGCAAAGTCTCCTCGCACAGCACGTCGGCATTGTTGAGTATCATTACCACATCCTTGCCGTAAGGCGCGATACGTTTCGCATAATCCACCGCTAAGCGTATCGCCTCGTCGTACCTTTCAAAACTGTCGCAGGCAAGCACTAAGCTGATACCCGGCAAGTCCGCGGTTTCGCGCATGGTTTCGTGGCTTTCGTCCAAAAACAGATTGATTGTGACAAATCCTTTTTCATGCAATTTAATGCTAATTTCCCGTGCCAAACCGTCCAATTTTAAGGCGCCCAAGCCTATAATCAGCTTGCGTTGCCCCTTGCTTAAAGGACAAAGCACGTTAAGCGCGTTAAGCGTCCTGCTGCCCTTGCTAAGCTTTAAAACGGATGTCGGCGATACCGGCTTCTCTAATCTTTTACGGATAAAGCCGGTCGCCGCCGTGCCGTTTATCGTTTCAAGCTTAAAAAGCCCGAAACGCCCCGACTTATCCATAAACCTTGCCTGCCCGGTAAGCTCGTCGCCCGACTCAAGGCGGTAGTCGTTGACCATAAGCATGGGCACGAATACGTCGGCGTCACTTTGGACAAAGCCCGTGGTCCTAAGCCATGCGCCGTCGTTTGTAATGTCCAAAATACCCATCCTGCTTTCGGGATCCAGAACGGCGGTGCGCATAAGGTAATCGTCGGTAATCATCTCTACTTCTTCATAGATAACTGGCGCGACAATCCCCGCCTGAGGGGGACAATAAACGGTGTTCGCCATTCTCCGCTCGCTCATGGCGATGACAAGAGTGCGCTTGTCCATGGTGGTCGCGGACTTTACCCCGATACGCCGCGCGATCTCTCTAAGCTCATAAATGGAGCTGTCGTCATAGCCTTGGAATATACTGCTGTATAATTCCTTGCCCTGCGCATCAAGCGCGCTGAAATTAATTTTGTATTCCTTGGTCTTTGCCGCGCGGGACCCCGCTTTTTTGGCGGTCTTTGCCGGCTTGTTTGCAGCACGGGCAGGTCCGGGGGGACGGCCTCTACCTCTGCGTTTAGGATTTTGTGTGTCGTTCATATATAGTGTGTCTCCGTTTTTTTATTTGGGGGTATGGAATAATACTCAATCGTACATAACATTCAACGCCTTTAAAACCTTCATTATCAGCGTGATTATAAAATACGACAACAATACCACGCCGAATACAAACAGGATGTGCATAAATGCCGCGTTGCTCTCGCTCATGGCTAAGGGAACTACGCCGAACAGTTTCTCCCCCATATCGCCCAAAAGGAAAATACAAATTGTCATCATCGCCATACTGCCTAAGAATACGAATACCCGCAGGACGTTAAACGGCTCGCAAATTTTGGCAAGCACAATCATTCCCGTAAATGATAGCGCCAACACCAAAAGCGTTTCAAAAATAGGATCTGTTATCGTTATCGACCACACCGCCTGCGCCTGAATGCCGTCTCTGTAAAAATACACACCCAAAACACTTATAACAAGCGCCATTCCGCCTGGGATGGCTCGGCTTACCACGTTTGCCAAAAAATTACCCCGTATCCGGTTGGTATTGGTCTGTAACGCAAGCGCAAAAGACGGCACCCCTATCACGAAAAGTTCTAACAACAAGAGGTTTTTGGTTGAGAAGAAGTAAGCCCCCGACAAAAACAGCACGACTATTGACAACACTATGGACATAAACGTCTTTGTCAAAAACAGCGAGGACGCCTTGGTGATGTTATTGACTACCCTCCGACCTTCCACCACTACGCTGGGCATAGAGCTGAAATTGCTGTCCAAAAGCACTAAGTGGCTGACGTTGCGCGCTGCCTCGGCGCCCGACGCTATCGCGATAGAACAGTCCGCCTCGCGCATCGCCAAAATATCGTTAACGCCGTCCCCAGTCATGGCGACGGTATGCCCCTTCGCCTTTATGCTTTTTATCAAGAGGCTCTTTTGTTCGGGGGTCACCCTTCCAAAAACGGTGTATTTATTCGCCGCCTCTATCACCTCTTGACTTGACAAGCCGTCCAAAGATATATATAATTCGGCGTTTTCCACCCCTACCCTGCGGGCGACCTCGGATACCGTCACAGGGTTGTCGCCGCTGATGATTTTGACCGCGACGTCGTTTTCTCTAAACCATTTAATCGTTTTTGAGGCGTCCTCGCGGATATGGTCCTCGATTACAATCAGTGCCCACGGCTTGCGTCCCGTCGGAAGCCTGCCGTCCGCTGTTATCTCGCCCGCGACAGAGGCAAGGCATATCACGCGGTACCCCTGCCCCGCGTATTCGGCGACTAACCTATCCAATCTTATGCCCATTTCCTTAAGGATAAATTCGGGTGCGCCCAATATGAATGTACCTTCCTCCTCGAATGTAACGGCGGAGAACTTGCGCTGCGAGGAAAACGGCAACACGGTTTTGGGTTTTAACTTATTGTTATAGCCGAATTTTGCCGCCAAAGCGAGGGCAGTCTGGTTGTTGTCCTCAGTGGCGGTGAGTATAGACCCTATTATCCGCGAAATTTTTTCCCCGGCGTCCTCATCCTTAAAAAGCGCGACCGTTTTGTGCACCTGCATCGAGCCGTCGGTCAGCGTGCCCGTCTTGTCAAGGCATAATACGTCGGCACGGGCAAGCATCTCAATACAATACAAGTCCTGTACTAACGTATGCTTTTTGGCAAGCCTTATGACCCCGACGGCAAGCGCCATACTGGTAAGCAAAAACATTCCCGCGGGAATCATGCCTATTATCGCGCCCGCCCATTTTACCACGCTACCAGGTATGTCGTCTTTGCCTACCAGCTTGTCCCAAATTTTATCCAAAGGAATGTCCTTTAAATCAAAGAATATCATAAAAAAAGCGATAGGGATAATAAAACAAGTGACGATTTTCATTATCAGCCTGATGGAATTTTGCAGCTCGCTTTTGGGCTTTTTGTATTTTTTGGCGTGGCTTGCCAGCGTCTCTATATAATTCGCGTCGCCCACTTTATCCACGCGGGCATAACAAGAGCCGGACGAAACGTAACTGCCGGAGTACAAGGTGTCGCCCGCATGCTTTTTGACCGGTTCGCTTTCGCCGGTCAGCATGGATTCGTTGACCTCGCAAGCCCCCGACACCACGATACAGTCTGCGGAAATCTGCTTTCCCATTTCGGTGAAGACTATGTCGTCCAGCACTATGGCGGCGATAGGGATTGCTCTTTTTTCACCACCCCTCACCACCGTAGCGGAGGGGGCGGAAACTATGCTTAATTTGTCGATTGTGCGCTTTGAACGTACCTCCTGCACAATTCCTATGACAATATTCGCCGAGATTATGAACAAAAAGAAGTAGTTTCCGAAGTCGGCGTTGCGCGAAAGCATCAGCGCCGCGCCCACTATGAACGTGAGGATATTAAAAAAGGTGAATATATTGCTTAAAATTATGGCGGGGTAGGTCTTGCCCTTCTTTTTGGTGGTATAGTTTGTGTAACCTTTTTCTATGCGATAGTTGACCTGTTCGTCAGTTAAACCTTGGGAAAAATCAGGGAAAAATCTTTCGGCGGCTACAAGGTCAAGGTTTAATATTTTAGGCTTTTTGCGCTGTTTCGAGGCGCGCAAAAGGTCCTCGTCTATGGCGGAACGTTTTTTCTCCGTTTCGGCAAAGGCGGGAGGCTCGGCGGGTTTTTCTGTCGGAGCCTCTTTATGCTCCACTTTTTTAATCCTGTATTTTCTTATTTCGCCCGCCGCCGCCGATTGACCTTCCTCTTTCGGAGTGGCGTTGGTAAGATACGCATCATTATCTATTTTGGTAGAGTACGTATTGTTCTCGTCTTTTAAGAGCGTTTTTTTGTTTTTGTTGTTTTTTTGGTCGGGCATTATATACGCTCCGCGTTTCAATTTTAAAAATCATAGTCAATCAGGTTAAATATGGACAAAAATACCAAATACCTACTGCTTTTAACTTGATTGGCTATGACTTTCGTCCCTTGGAATTGTAGCAGACCGAAAAAATTTTGTCAAATGTTTCAACAACAACTTAACAAATTTTCACCTTAATATTAAAATTTATGGCGGTATTAATTTTGGGTTATAAAAAACACACCGACTAAAGCGGTTCGTGGGTTATTGACATAAAAATTTGCAAATAAAAGCTTTGTTAAGCCCGCCGTGCGAATGCTTCCCGAC
>WRDI01000066.1 GCA_009783515.1 Bacillota bacterium
CGCTTACCCGGCCGCCGACGGAGCCGACAATCCGTTTACGGATTGCTGGCTTTGCGTAAGCAAGGTTTAGAGAGGCGAAGGGTTTCGCGTACATCAGGGTGCGTTCCCGTCGCGACATGGGCCTGTTGCCCGTCTGAAGCCCGCTTTGCGCCGCCCCTGATTTTTCGGCGGGGCCGATTAGACCAAAAGGAGGACAACCGTGAATAAGTACGAGGCATTGATCGTTTATGCCGCAGGGCTACCGGACCAAGAGAAAGAGGCCTTTATCGAAAGGTACCAAAAGCTGGTGGAAAGCGCAGGCGGACAGGTTGAGAGCGTAAACAAGTGGGGAACCCGCAAACTTGCTTACCCTATCAACTTTAAAACAGAAGGCTATTACGTACTGATGACCTATTTCGCAAGCAGCGGATTCAACGCCGAATTCGAGCGACAGTTACGCATCGCGAATGACGAAGTCATCAGGTTTATGATAGTCAAAAAATAATGCTTAATGCAAAATGCTCGATGCTCAATTACGTTGTTGTGTTTTTTTAAGTCGATATTTGGCATTTAGTATTGTGTGCTAAGTATTGAAAAGATAATTAACCTTTACTAAGCGTTGGGCATTGAAAACGAAAAAAACTGTAAAAAAGGAAAATTAAATATGAACAGAGTCGTTTTAGTAGGAAATTTGACAAAAGATCCGGAGCTTACCACTACGGGTAGCGGAGTGAGCTTATGCCGTTTCGCGATAGCCGTAAACCGCAACTTTACAAGCGCAAGCGGTGAGCGCGACGCGGACTTTTTTAATATTGTAGCATGGCGGAACTTAGCCGACAACTGCGGAAAATTCCTTGCCAAGGGCAAAAAAGTGGCGGTCAGCGGCCGTATTGAAAACCGCACTGTTGACAGTGGCGACGGCAACAAGCGTTATTACACGGACATTATCGCCGACGATGTGGAGTTTTTATCACCCAGAGGTGAGGGTGGAGAGCCGATGGCCAATCGCGTGCCGGTAACGGAATTAAAGCCTGTAGATAGCGACGAGCTACCGTTTTAAGTTTTAGAGCCCGCTTATCATAGAATTAGTAAAGGGCTAAAAAGCATCATTTCACGCTAAGCCGCCATTTTTTCTCCTAACGTAGCTCTGCATTCAAACCGAGGAAGCGAGTGCAACGCAAGCTTGCTTGCACTGCCGAGCGACGATGGTTTTCATAAAGTACGCGTCGTCGAAAAACTTGCGATTTAGCGCAAAAATCCATCTTTATCCACTTTACTAACCATGAACACAGGTTCATAGCCGAGAATTTGGCTATTTATGTAAATGCGCTTTGGCACAAGTGTCCGAGCAGGGCACTTTATGTTCGCGCTCAACGCCGCGACAAAATTTTAGGAGAAAAAAATGGAATTTAAAAAAAGTACGCGAGGACCCTCGCAGGATCCCGACGACAAGAACAGGAAGCCCAAGCGCGTCCAAAAAAAGAAGGTGTGCCAGTTTTGTCAGGACAAGGCGGCCGAGGTCGATTATAAAGACGTGTCTCGCCTCAAACGCTTTATCACTGAAAAGGGGAAGATGGTACCCCGCCGCGCGTCGGGCACTTGCGCGTATCACCAGCGCGAGCTTGCGACTGCGATTAAGCGCGCCCGTCAGGTGGCGTTATTACCGTACAAGGCGGAGTAGTTTAGGGAATACAACCCATAATCATTTGGCGTTTCCGTATTTACGGCAAATTTATAACGCTGTTTTAAACTGAACGCTTTGACAAAAGGCGTTCTTTTCATGCAAAAATTATTGTGTGTTAATTTCGGGTAATGCAAACCGTAGGAGCGGGCATTGCCCGTCCGTGTTGGATGATATAAAAGGATTTTTATTATTGCGGGCGACCGGTGGTCGCCCCTACGGAACGCATTAACCCCGACTACGCTCATTCACCCGACACGGACGACCGATAAGACCTTAGCAAGAGGCATTCGCGGTCTTGCTTCGTAGGGTCGCCCCTACGATAACCCCAACCTTCATTGTGCATTAAGCATTGAGCATTAAAACGAACAAAAACGTCATCACGGAGACTCCCGCTATGATTTACGTCAACAACATTATGATACAGTTCGGCAGCCGCGTGCTGTTTGAGAACGTCAGCCTGAAGTTCACCAAGGGCAACTGCTACGGGATAATCGGCGCGAATGGGGCGGGCAAGTCCACCTTTCTCAAGGTTTTAAGCGGGGAACTAGAGCCGAATAAGGGTGACGTCGTCATCGAAAAAGACAAAAGAATGAGCGTCCTTGCCCAAAACCAGAACGCCTTTGACGATTACGCCGTTTTGGACTCCGTTATGACCGGCCACGCCCGCCTGATGGATGTCAAGCGCGAACGCGAGGAATTGTACGCCAAGGCGGATTTTTCGGACGCCGACGGGGTGCGAGCGGGGGAGCTTGAGGCGGAATTTGCCGAAATGGGCGGCTATGAGGCGGAAAGCGCGGCGGAAACCCTGCTAAACTACCTCAACGTTGACGAAAACCTGTTCTATACACAAATGGGCGATTTGGACGCCAAGATCAAGGTCAAGGTGCTGCTTGCCCAAGCCCTTTTCGGTCGCCCCGACATCCTCGTCCTCGACGAGCCGACCAACAATTTGGACGTCAAAACGGCCAAGTGGCTTGAGGACTACCTGATGACCTTAGAGGACAGCACGGTAATAATCGTGTCCCACAACCGCCATTTTCTGAATAAGGTCTGCACACACATCTGCGACGTGGACTTTAAGCAAATCCGCATTTTTGTGGGCAATTACGACTTTTGGTACGAAAGCAGCCAGTTGTTGCTGCGGCAAGCCAAGGAACAGAACAAAAAGGCGGAGGCGCGGGCAAAGGAATTACAGGAGTTTATCGCGCGATTTTCGGCAAATGCGAGCAAGTCCAAGCAGGCGACAAGCAGGAAAAAGGAATTGGAAAAGTTAAAATTAGAGGACATTCGCCCGTCGGAGCGCCGCTACCCCTTTATCGAGTTTAAATTTGAAAGGGAAATCGGCAACGAGATACTTGAAGTCGACGGGCTGACCAAAAAGGGGTACTTCAACAACGTGTCCTTCAAGCTGAAAAAGGGTGACAAAATCGCGTTTTTGTGCAAAAATTCGCAGGTCAACACCATGCTTTTCGAGGTACTGACGGGGGCGGTAAAGGCGGACGGCGGTTGGTTTAAGTGGGGGCAGACCATAATCCCGACCTACCTGCCGCACGACTACGACGAATTTTTCGACGGCGTTGAATTAAGCCTTGTGCAGTGGATTGACCAGTGGAGCAAGGACCATTACGAGGAATATCTGCGCGGCTGGCTGGGGCGCATGCTTTTCAGCGGTCAGGAGGCGCTTAAAAAGGCGGCGGTCATATCGGGCGGCGAAAAGGTGCGCTGTATGCTATCGCGCATGATGCTTTTGGCGGGCAATGTCTTAGTTATGGACGAGCCAACCAACCATTTGGACTTGGAGAGCATAACCGCGCTTAACAAGGGCATGACGGCGTTTAAGGGCAATATGCTGTTCACCACGCAGGACCACGAGATTATACAGACGACGGCGAACAGGATTATCGAGATTGACGGCACAAAGGTGTTTGACAAGGATATTAGTTACGACGATTATTTGGAATTATAATGCGCAATGCTCAATGCTCAATGAAGGTCAAAGATTAAGGCGTGTTCACATAAAATCGGCACTTTATACGGCGTCTATTCGGTTAAAAGCCGTCGGTTTTGCGCCAAAGTATGTACTTCCAGTACACTATTGGCGCAAAACGCCGTCTTTTATTTCGAATATCCGCTCGTATAAAGTTCCGGCGAAAGCAAGAATGTGTTATTTGCGGTAAAAACGCCGATTTTATGTGAACACGCCTTAGATTTCCTCATAATCGCAAAACCCCGCCATCATGACGGGGTTTTGCTTTAAAGGAGGAGTATGAAAAAAGAACACAGCGAATTAATACAGCGTGGCCAATGCCTCCGCGGGCACATATAGGGTGCCGGCCGTTCTGTTGGCGTAGGTGTTTGCCGCTACAATGTTGTATACATTGACCCCGTTGGTATACTTGACGGGCGCGGCGGCCCCAATCTTATAGGTATTGCCCGCGCTTGTGACAGTAAGCGTCTTGCTGCCTTTGGTGATACTAAAGACCGCCTCGTACACATAACCCGCGTTTGCGGCCGCCGAGGTAGTGGCGGAAACAAGCGTCACTGTATATCCAAAAGGCAACAAAGACTCTCCGTCACTGTACACGGGAACAAACAAGTCGTCGGTAAGCCGTTCAAGGTCGATTTTCATGGCCGCCGCGATAAGTTTAGCAACGTCTGTGTTGTCGATAAAGCCGTTTTTGCCGATTAAGGAACCCACCGTATAGCCCTTGGGTGCGTACATATAAAAATTAAGGTCCTCGCCGGTATGCCCATAAGTCGTATAGCCGATATAGCAAAGCTGATTCATAACCTCGACAAGCGCGAGCTTTTTGTCAAGTCCCGTGCCGCTTATCGCCTTGAACGCCTGTATTTTGGCGTGAACCTTTTGGTGGTTGACAAGCGCGGAGGTCGCGGAATACTTGGCGCTGTCTATGCCGTAAGCCATCAAAACCTGGTCGTCGGTCGCGCCGCCCGCCTTAAGCATTAAAGCGCCCTCGGCGGTCAAGGAAGCGTTTTTGAGCGGTTTAAGGAAGTCCCACGGGGAGGCGTCGTAGCCGTATCCCGCCGTGCCCGCCACAAGGTCGTAATTACCGATAGAGATTCCGCTGTTGCCGTGGTCGGAAACGGAGAATACAAGCGTCTGCCCGTCAGCCTTGGCGAACTCGACGGCGGCGCGGAACGCCTTATCAAACGCCAAAACGTCCGAAAGAATGCCGATTGTGTCGTTGTCGTGCGCCGCCCAGTCAATCTTGCTGCCCTCTACCATAAGGAAGAAGCCGTCCGTGTCCGCGCTCAATAATTCGATAGCCTTTTGCGTCATTTCGGCAAGACTCGGTTCCTCGTCCACCCTGTCTATATCGTAAGAGAGGTTGTTTTTGCCCGCGTTGGAATTAAAATCGCCCCAAACCTTTAATGTGTCCGAAACGTCGGAGGAAACGGCGGGCGCGCTTACGGCGTTCATTTCCGTCCTGCTTTCCACCACGTCGTAGCCCGCGTCCTGTATGTAACCGACAAAATCCGTGGTGGTTATTTTGGCGGAGCCCGACCCGAAATACACGTTAAGCTCGTTGCTGATTATCTGCCTTGCCACTATCTCGTAGTTGCCGCGCCTAAATTCGTGCGCGGTGTAGCCCGCGGGCGTGGCGTGCATAAATTCCGAGGTGGCTATCATGCCCGTCGCCTTGCCGACGGCCTTTGCGCCCTCTAAAATCGTTGCCTTGGGGTTGGCGTCTCCGTCGACGCCCAACGCACCCACCCAGCCCTTATGGCCGGTAGAAAACGCGGTCGCGGCAGGAGCGGAGTCGGTTACGGGACCCGCCGCCCATGTCGTACGCATAAGCCCGGAAACATACTCGTCCATATAAAGGTTTTTCATACCGTCCTCGTTGTTGGGCAGCATATACCTTGCCAAAGACGTCGCCGAAACGCTCATGCCGTCCGGAACCATCATTATTACGTTTTTAATGGGGGCAAGCTCACCCGCCTCGCCGTAATAGGTATAATAATTATTGTTGTAGGTGTTTGTGTTCTGGCTGCTGCTTTGGCTGCTGTTGCCCTCGTTTGCGTTGGTCTGGTTGCCCGTAGTCGCGGTGCCGCCGGGCGATATACCGTCGACCGTGACGGTAAAGTTATCGGGAAAGACGGGCTGCGACGCGCAGGCCGCGAACATCCCGACCGACAAGGCCAGTACGACGGCCAGTGTCAAAAGCTTGAAACGTAACTTGTTCATTTAAATTATGAACCTCCTAATTTGATACCTATATCATAACACAAACGCTTTAATAAACCGCCGTAGAAACGGTAAAGCAAAGGTAAATTTTTGTATGCGAAATTGCGGACTCGGTAAAGAAGATTTTACAAATTAAGCCGCGTCCCCCTCATTTCATTTGACTAAAACCATTAAAAACTGCTATAATTCACACGAAAAAAAAGACGAAAAACATGGGGGCGTATTCGCGAATACCGCCTCTAAAAAGGAAGGTTCTCCATGGCACAGTACGAATTTAACAAAAACTTGGCGCTGACCCTTAAAGGCGGCGTTATTATGGATGTCACCACCCCTCAGCAGGCTAAGATTGCCGAGGACGCGGGCGCGGTCGCCGTTATGGCTCTTGAAAGGGTCCCCAGCGACATACGGCGGGACGGCGGCGTGGCGCGTATGAGCGACCCCAAAATGATTATCGGCATAAAAAACGCGGTCAAAATCCCCGTTATGGCTAAGGCGCGCATAGGGCACATCGTGGAAGCCCGCGTTTTGGAGGCGTTGGGCGTGGACTGCGTGGACGAAAGCGAAGTGCTTACCCCCGCCGACGACGTGTATCACATCAATAAAAAAGAGTTCAAAGTGCCGTTTGTGTGCGGCGCGCGCAATCTTGGGGAAGCCCTAAGAAGAATCGGCGAGGGCGCGAGCATGATGCGCACCAAGGGCGAAGCGGGCACGGGCAACGTCGTCGAGGCGGTGCGGCATATCCGTCAAATCATGGCGGAAATCCGCGTCGCGTGCGCCAAGCCCAAGGATGAGCTGATGTCTTACGCCAAAGAAATCAACGCCCCTTACGACCTTGTTTTGTCCGTGGCGAAAAACAAAAAGCTGCCCGTCGTCAATTTTGTGGCGGGCGGAGTGGCGACCCCCGCGGACGCGGCGCTTATGATGGTTTTGGGCGCGGAGGGCGTGTTTGTGGGCTCGGGCATATTCAATTCCTCCAACCCCGCGGCTATGGCAAAGGCTGTGGTTTTGGCGGTCAAGCACTGGAACGAACCCGACGTTATCGCCAAGGTCAGCGAGGGCGTGGGCGTTGCCATGAGGGGGCTGGAGATAAGCAAACTGGAGCAAACGTATGCCGGGAGATAGTGCACAACTCACAATTAAACAACTCGCAATTCGCAATGAAAAATAGTGGTTAGGGTGAAGTTTGGAGTAGGGCGGGGGCTTGCTTTCGTCGCTAAGAAGGGTATGCCGGCATAAAAAACTCTTAAAAAGTGCTCTCATGCAGAAATAAATGCTTGACAAGTAAGCCAAAATACTATATAATACAATAAATCTGATAAAAGATGGTTAGAATTGGGAGTAGGCGACAAAAATTAATGACAAAACGAGTCCTAAGCAAAACGGACTCAAAACCAACCAAAAAAAAACAAATTAAGGAAGGGACAAGAAAGCCATGATAACAGAGCAGAGTATCAAGCAGTTCAGCGAGCAGTGCAAGAAGATTTTCTACCAGGTAGAGAGGGACATGATA
>WRDI01000067.1 GCA_009783515.1 Bacillota bacterium
TAGGCGAGATTACCGTCCCGTCGGGGCACAGGGTTCCCCCTACGCGTATCGAGGGCGCGGAATCTTATTCCACCAAAAGAAGCAAGTAACTTCTAAAAAAATCCCCCGAAAACATTCGGGGGATTTTTTTAGTGAAAAAATTCTCACGGAAAATTTACAGGCTGTGCAGAAAGCGCCTGGCTTTAAGGCATTGGCCACAAAATAGACACGCCCTCTCCTACAACCTCCGGGAGCTTGCCGTCCCACGCCTCCAAATAAGCGATAAATTTCAGATAATCGCTTATTATTGAAGTTTTTTCGATGTCAGGGTCGGAGTTTTCAAAATCGATTTCGTAATCTATACCGCCGTCAACTTCGACTTCTTTTATGATAAAGCCTAGCAGCCGCGCTGCCTCTATGGATTTTAGTTTAAGCGCTTGCGCTTCGCCCCGCGCGATTTCTATTTGCGCCTCGGCTTGGCCTGCGGCTCTTTCTATCGCTTGTGCGGCTTGCAATTTAGAGACATCAAGTTCCTCCTGAGCTTTAATATTCGCTCTCTCCGCTTCGGCTTTTGCCCTTTCGACAGCCTGCTGTTCAATCATCTTTTGCTCGACCGCCTGCTCGAAAGCCGCGCTGAAAGCCATATCGACGATGGCGACGTTCTCAATGTTGATAAAATATTGCGCCTCAATCGTTTTAATTTCAGTCAATACGTCCGGTGAGAGGGCGGCGCGCGTTTCGATTAATTTCATAGCGTCTTTCGCCGAAAGTATCACCTTGGATTTTTCTAACGCGATGTTTTTGATTCTTGTAGCGAGAGTTTCCATTTGACCGTATGTACGGTTAATTTCCAGCACCTTGTCGGTCTGTATCGAATACTGCACGGTGAGCTTCATCATCAAGGGCTGCGCATCAGCAGTATAAACCTCGTCGTCGATATCCATTTGCTGGGTCTTGAGGTCGTATATTTCGTATTTGGTGCTGATGATGTTCATAAAATGCAACCCCGGATTTTTTAACTCCTTGGCCTCGCCCCAAACCTTGACGACAGCGATTTCGCCGGTTTCCACTGTTTTGAAGCCGAAGGGAACGAAAATGAACATAATCAAAAACACTCCGGCAACCGACATAAACACAGCCGCTTTTATTTTGTCGGATTTACTCGGGGGTTCCTTTCTGCCCCCCCTAGAAAAAAACTTGCCTTTATTAAGAGAAAAAACTCCTAAAATAAGGCTTCCCGCGATTAGCAAGAATAAGACAATACCGATAAAAACTCCCATGATGCGCCTCCTTTAGATTTATTATACTTATGATACTGTTTTTTTGCCTTAAAGTAAATATGAAACAAATTAAAAAACGTCAAAAAGTATTAAAAATTTTTAATAATTGCGCCGACCGCGTTTTTTTGGTTGATAATAAATATAAATATGGTATAATAACTTAAAGGGTACAAAAGAGTTCCCTGTGTTTTTATTATATTGATTATATTTGAGGTTTTATTGATGAAGATACTTTTCGTCATCGATATGTACGACTGTGCCACAAACGGTACGACGGTTTCGGCGCGCACCTTTATGAAGGAACTGCGCGCGCGGGGACACGAGGTCGTATTTATCGCCGCTTCCGAAAAGGAAGAAGAATTTAAGTTTTGCGTCCCGCCGTGGAAGCTGTGGTTCGTCAAAAGAATTATGGAAAAACAGGGTGCAATGTTCGCCCGCGTCGACCGCGCTGTTATCGCTGAGGCTTTAGAGGGTGTGGATATAGTACATACCTTTTTGCCGTTTAAGCTCTCGCAGGTCGTCAATGAAATGGCCAAAGAAAAGGGCATCCCCGTCGTAGCCGCTTTCCATTGCCAGCCCGAAAATATCACCTACAGCTTTTGGCCGCTGCGGATTATACCCGGCATCACTTCGATTATTTATAACAGGTTTAAGAGGCTTTACTACCGGCACGTAAAAGATATTCATTGCCCGTCGCGCTTTATCGCGGACGAGCTTACCAAACACGGCTATAAGGCGCGTATGCACGTCATAAGCAACGGCGTCGCCGATATGTTTACGCCCGGCCCCGCAAATAGGCCGGAGGAATGGGGCGATAAATTCGTGATAGCCTGCGTCGGGCGGTTCGCACCCGAAAAAAAGCAGGAGACGCTTATTAAAGCCGTCGCAGCCAGTAAATACCGCGACAAAATTAAACTCGTTTTTTGCGGGATGGGGCAATTAGACGACCATCTTAAATCCCTCGCCAAAGCACGCAAGGTTGACGCATCATTCGGTTTTTACAGCCGTGATAAACTGCTTAACATCCTGCGTTCCTCCGACCTTTATGTGCAGCCGTCCGTCGCCGAAATAGAATGTATCGCCTGTATCGAAGCATTCTCAACGGGGCTTGTCCCTATAATTGCCGACAGCAAGCTGTCCGCAACGCGGCAGTTTGCCATAGATAAGCGTTCGTTATTTAGGACAGGTAAATACAAGGAGCTTGCCCGCAAGATAGAGTATTTTATGGAGCGACCGGAGGAAGTCAAGGAGCTTTCGGCTAAATATATAGAAAAAGGACGCGAATACCCCTTAAGCAAATCCGTCGGCCAGATAGAGGAAGTTTACGGGGCAATGCTCCGCGAAAAGGCCGAGGAAATGCAGAAAGCCAAAGAGTGTCATTGCGAGGAGGGCTTAGCTCGACGAAGCAATCCGGAAAAAATGCAAAAAGAAGAAAATTGGAATAAGGAAGAATGCGGAATGCACGCCTACGGCGTCGGAGAGTGCTGTTGCGAGGATTGCGCGTTCGGCATGGACGAGCAGCCAGAGCTTATCGGAGAAGTTCCCGCCTTCTGACATGAAAAAATACCGTTTCATAAAAAGAGGGCCGCTGTTTACCTTGGGCTCGTGGCTGCTGTGGCTAATAATACTCCCGATTATAACGCCTTTTAACAGAATTTTTAACGGCTTGAGGTTCAAAAACAAAAAAGTCCTAAAAAGATTCAAAAAAATCGGCTTCATAATTTGCTGCAACCACGTCCATACATTTGACGCGCTGTCTTGTGCGCGCGCAGTTTTCCCGCACAAGGCCGATTTTTTGACGCTTTCGGAAAACACCACCGACAAAAGGTACGGTTGGTTTATTAAGAATATGGGCGGCATACCGCTCGGCAAAACCCCGCGCGAACGCGTCGATATGCTGGAGGATATGGCGGATATATTACTTATAGAAAAACGCCCTATTCTAATCTTACCCGAGGGGCATCTGATAAGGTTCTGCCCCGAGGTACGCGAGTTTCACGGCGGCGCGGCGCACTTAGCCCTCAAAACGGGCGTGCCGATAATCCCCGCCGCGATTGTATACCGTCTCTCCAAAAACCGCAAAAAACTCCTGTTCTCTTTAGAATTTTCCGACCCCATTTTTCCCGAAGGCACAAAGGCCGAACTCAACGACAAAATCCGCGATAAAATCGTTTTTCTTACGCGAGGTAACGCCGAAGCCGTGGCAAACAAAATAGAAATACGTAATCTAAATTAATGGTTTTTAGTAGACAAGCGCTATTGTTTTCGCTATATTACATATATAATGGATAACCAATACAACCAACCCCCATCTGCCCAACCACCTTACGGGTTTTATTACCCTCCCCCTCCGGCGGCAAAGAAAAAGGGCCCGTTTGCAACAGTTTTGCTGGTTTTGTTTATACTGTCTTTTTTCAGTTTATTTTTAGGTTTGTTTTTGGCTGCAGTCAATGTGGATTATGACCTAGGGGATTTTATCGCAAAAATTTGGTATATGCTGTTTGCGCTGCCTTTGCCGCTAGCCTGTTTGGTTTTGGGCATAATCGGCAGAACGCGCGGTTATAAGTGCGTAAAAAATATCGTTACCGGAATTATCTTTACGGCCTTGCTGATTATTTACGGTTCGTTTTCGTTTTTTTTCGGCAGCACTTATTCGAGAGATTACGCCCTTGTCGCGAGAATCGGGCAAACGGTAAATTTTGAACTGCCGAAAGAGGGCAGAATATTTACGACTAAATACGAAGAAACCGAGGCATCTTCGGACGAAATGCGCCTTAAAACCGACAGCAACGTTAAATTCACGTCGGAGAACGAAATAGAGGCTTTCGGCAGCAAAATAGAAACAAGCCCGTTATGGACGGCCTCGTTAGAAACAAAAAATAAAATTCTGATACCGCCCATGCACCAATATTCCCAATACGATTATATGATGATTTGCTGCGTCGGAACCGCGTTTTATAACGAAATCCCGCCGACAGCGGGAGATTATTATTTTATTTTCTTGGGATACAACGCCGAAACCAACGTCCTCGTTATAGTTGAATATGGTTTTGAAATAAATTAAAAGATTTGTTGCACAGTACAAACATAAAGTGCCCGACTTTTTATACATACCCAGAAATTGCAATCGACAGCGAACAAAAAGGAAGCAAAACGAAAAGTGGGTTAGTGAGGCTTTGATTTCGCGATTTGCGGTTTATTCCAAATATTTCTTTAGGTGCACATCAAAATGTCTAATTAATATTGAAACATCGGAATTCGGACGCCACATAAAATAATTTTTGTCAAATTTATCAAACCAAAATGCGATTTCCCTAACTCTTTTGGGGTCACGAGTAATATCACCTTGAAAAACTACCCAAAACGGAAGCACCTCATCATCACCTATGTTTCCGATTTGCCTATAAGCGTTCAGCAGACCAGGCGCAAACAACTTGCATAATCTTTCATGTGCGTTCCCTCTTCCTGCGCTAGGGTCTTTATCTTCTACCCAACCATCTTGCCTTTTTATCTCGCCAAAAAGAATTTTGCCAGTATTGCGGTTTTCAATAGCACAATCAGGGGAAACACCCCATTTAATTTTTGTGTAATCAAAGTTCTCTGGTTGATAAATTTCAAGCATAACCTCATCAGGCAACTGAACCAAAGCATATAAATTTTTTAAATGCTTTGGTTTTTTATGTAAAACATAGCAAGTGTCTTTGAATACGGCACTAAAGGCTTCATAAAAATTTTGTTCGGCAACGTGAGCTTTTTCTCCGCTTGCCTTCTCCCAGTTTAATCTATTGCTTAAGACCACATAATATTCATACTAAAAGACGGGACGGAAGTCAGAGCGACGACGGCGGCGGTCGCGGCATAACCATTATATATATAGATAGAGGCGGCGGGCTTAATGAACGGCTCGTCGCTTTTTTTTGTATTCCCCCTCAAAACGCTTTACAGAGGGCGTATATTATTCTATACTATATGAGTAGTTGCGAAAATACTAATGTGAGGAGCAATGCAATGGACGAAAAAGAAATTTTGAAACTCGAGGAAATATACAAACTATTCGGGAGCGCAGTGAGGCTCAAGATTTTGCTTAGGCTTGAGGGGGGCGAATGCCATGCGGGCGAACTTGCCGAGGTTTGCGGACTAAGCCAGTCGGCGACAAGCCACCAGTTAAAGGACTTGCGGCAACACAATATTATTAAGGCGCGTAAGGACGGCATGAACGTCTTTTATAGCCTTGCCGACAGCCACATAATAAAAATGCTTTCAAGTGGCTTAGAGCACATTACGGGAAGTAAACTGCAATGAATAAAAACGAAAAAAACTCAATAAGAAAATACGACAGCATAGCCGCCGATTACGACAATTCGTTTGACGGCAGATTTACTGCAAAGTTTAAAAACAAGATGCTTGAACTTTGCGATGTTGCGGACGGCGACAAGGTGCTCGACGTTGGATGCGGGAGCGGTACGCTTATAAACGCGATAAGGCAAAAAGGCGGCATAGAGGCATACGGCGTGGACATTTCACCTAAAATGATTGAGGAGTGCAGGGCGCGGTATAAGGGAATAACCTTTGACGTTTCGAGTGGCGAGCGGTTGGAGTTCGGCGACGGCGAGTTCAGCACGGTTACGATTTGCTGTGTCTTGCATCACCTAAACAAAGCGCAGAACTTTATAATAGAGGCGCACAGGATATTAAAAACAGGCGGTGTTTTGATAATCGGCGAGCCGTGGTTTCCGTGGGGACTAAGACATATAACCGATTGGATTTTTACGCCGCTGATAAGAGCGGGCGACAATAAAATATTCAGCCACAAAAGATTGAAACAGCTTGTGACGGATAACGGCTTCGAGATAGCGGGCATGCTTCTATTATAGACGCGCTCCGAGGGACATTTTGCACTCGTGGGTAGAGATTTTATACAACGGCAAGTGGCTGAACTTGGAGGGCTTTATTCTGGACGTTAAGTACCTAAGCAAGTTGCAGGAAAAGTTCAGCGATTGCGAGGGGTCGTTTTGCGGCTACGGCGTAGCGATAAGCGACTTCAAGAATCCGCCGATTGAGTGGAACGAGGGCGACACCTATATTCAAGTTGACAAAATAACAGCCGACCTCGGCTTATACGATACGCCCGACGAACTATTCACGAAATACTGCCAAAAGATATGACGCTTCAAGCGATTTGCTTTCAAGTACATAGTGCGGCATTTAATGAACAGGAACATAAAGCGGATAAGGAACTGATAAAATAAAGAACGGAGGACGGAAAAATGCAGAAAAAAGCATTAGTAGTCATAGACATTCAAAACGACATAACAAAGAACTATGAGGACATAATCGGCAATATAAATAACGCGATTGATTGGGCGGTCGGTAACGACGTTCACGTCGTATATATAAGGCACGAAAACTTGTCGGCGGGCACGAGGACGCTCAAGCCAAACACACGCGGCTCGGAGTTAGCGGTGGATTTGAAAATTGCGTCGCAAAACGTTTTCACGAAATACAAAGGTAGCGCGTTGACAAGCGAGGCGTTCGTTGACTTCATAAAGCAAAATGAAATAAGCGAGTTTTACATAGCTGGGGCGGACGCTACTATTTGCGTAAAGTCAACAGTTTTCAATTTGCGCAAGGAAAACTACGACATTACGGTTTTGTCTGATTGCATAACGAGTTGGGACAAAAAGCAAATCCCCGCGATGCTTCAATACTACGAAAAGAACGGCGGCAAGGTTATCAATTTGAGTGCGCTTTTAGGATAGCGTCCAGTTTGAAAAAACTTGAAAAAAAACTTGATTTTGCGACAAGGCGAAAAAATCAAAAACGACGGCGAACATAAAGTAACGGACAGCGTTCAACTTCAAACCATAAAGACGAAAAAGTGCAAGTGAAACGGCGAACAAAAAGTAACGGAAACAGGCAAAAGGCGGCGCGGAGGCTGAAAGACAGCAAAAAAGCCGCATAATACGGCTTTGAGATAAATCGAGTAGGGGCTAAGTCGCAAAGGGCTTAGCCCCTCTCACACCACCGTACGTACGGTTTTCCGTATACGGCGGTTCAAGTTGTAGATAAGTGTACTCTGTTGAAGTGGTCTAACAAGGA
>WRDI01000068.1 GCA_009783515.1 Bacillota bacterium
CCTTTTGTCTATTTCGTCGGCGGGTAAGCCGACATTGCGGGGACCAAACCCCACGTCCCGCCGCACCGTTTCGTCAAAAAGCTGGTGCTCCGGATACTGAAACAGCATCCCCACCCGCGACCTTAACTTCTTATAATCGTATTTTTTGCCCAAATCGAACTCGTCAACCGTTATACTGCCTTTCGTCAGCTTTGTCAGCCCGTTCAAGTGGTTAATCAAAGTGCTTTTGCCGCTGCCCGTATGCCCGATAACGCCAAAAAAATCCCCGTCCTCTATACGCAGATTGATATCCTTGAGCGCGGTCACCGCGAACGGCGCCTTTGGGTTGTATGTGTAGCTTAGGTTTTGTATTGTGATCGGCATAATGTACCTTTTTAATGCTCAATGCGCAATGCGCAATGAAGGTTGGCTAATCGTTGCTTGTTGAGGATAAAGTGTTGCAGGCGGCTTTGGAAATCGCCAATAAGATTCTATTTATTTCGCCGCAATCGTCTTTCATGCTTTGATATTCCGTTTCAATTAGGTAATCTGTGGCAAATAAAAGTTCAATCCAATATTCGCATTCGTATGCTTCTTTCAAGGCAATCCCAATTTTATTGGCAAAATCCTTTTTACTGACCGCTCTATCAGCCTCTCTAACATTTGCTCCGATGCTTGTTCCCGCACGGTTAAACTGCTTTGATATATCAAATTCTTTCTTTTCATCTTTCAAAAACTTACACAATTTCACTATCCTTACTGCAAACCTAAAACTCTTTTCCCTAATAATACTTTCTTTCATTTATTAAGCTCCATTAAACATTCTAAAATTTGTCCTCCATTGAGCATTGAACATTATAATAAATCTGACTTTCATTGCGCATTGCGCATTGAGCATTATAAACTAAGTTTATTTGCTAATTTGTCAACGCTAATAAGTCCCCTCGGCAACCTCACTCCCCTTTCCCCCAACATGGCTGCGACACGTGCAGGCATAGGCAGCTCCAGCCCCGCCGCCTTCAGCTTTTCCTCTTCAGTAAAAACTCCCTCGCCGCCGTCCAAAATCAACTCGCCGTCCTTCAAAACGATGATACGGTCGGCCAAAGCGGCTTCCTCCATAAAATGCGTAATCATTATCACCGTCATTTTTTCGTCTTTGTTAAGCCGTCGCACGATGTCCAAAACCTCGCGACGCCCCACGGGGTCCAGCATACTGGTCGCCTCGTCCAAAACCATGATTTTGGGTCTTATCGCTAAGACCCCCGCGATTGCCACGCGCTGTTTCTGCCCGCCCGACAAACGGAAGGGCGTGCCCTCGCGACGGTCTAACATATCCACGCTTTTTAGCGCCCGGTCCACGCGGCTTCTTATTTCGTTTGACTTTAATCCTAAATTTTCGGGCCCGAAGGCGACGTCGTCCTCTATAATAGTGGCGATAAGCTGGTTGTCGGGGTTTTGAAAGACCACCCCCAAATTCGCCCTTATTTCAAACAGTTCCTTTTTGTTTTTGGTACTTTTGCCGTAGACGGTGACGGCTCCCTTGTCGGGCAAAAGCAATCCGTTCAGCAGCTTTGCGACGGTGCTTTTACCGCTGCCGTTGTGCCCGACAAGCGCGACAAACGCCCCCTCTCCGATGGTCAGGGAAAGGTTTTTGACGGCCACCACCTCCGCGTCCGTATCAAGGTTATAGGTGAACGACACGTTTTTAAGCTCGATAATGTTCATGCGGAGAGTATTGTACTATATTTTTAAACATAAGTCAAAGAGAATGCGCAATGCGGGATGCGCAATGCGGGGTGAAGGGCAAATTTTAAATAACACACAATGAAACAACGCACAACGCACAATGAAGTTCAATTTTTTGTTTATTATTCCAAGCCAACCAAATAATTCATTCGTACTCCAAATTTGCTTGCCAGAATAATCAAATGTTTGCTTTTTGGCATGATTTTCTTTTTTAGCCAACCCTTTACCGTATTTTCGGAAACACCGATTTCTGTGGCAAAAACCTTGACGCTTTTTTCGCCAATCAGTTTTTTTAAGCGTTCTACAAATATATTTTTGTAATATTCCTCGTTTTCCATGACTGTATAATATCACATCATTATTCCGTTTGTCTTAGGTTTCCATATAATATGGATTGTCAAATAATGGCATTAAAATCCCCTCCCCGCGGGTGCCCACGAAGACCTCTTCTGACAGGGGCGGGGTGGAAAATGTTTGAGTGGAAAGCATTTAAAAAGCGAGTTTTATATCCATGAAACTTTCCACCCCGTCGGCTGCGCCGCCACACCTCAAGAGGGGAATTTTTGGCGGTCAGCTTTTATTTTTTAATCTTACCTTCATTGTGCATTGCGCATTGTGCATTGCGCATTAAAAAGGTTGCATTTGTTTTTCTGTCATGCTATAATATTATGGAAGTCTTAGGGAGGACAATAAATGTCCAAAATAATAGCTATCGCCAATCAAAAGGGCGGGGTGGGCAAAACCACCACCTGCGTCAATTTGGCAAGCTTTGTCGCCGTAATGGGCAAAAAGGTGTTGGTCGTCGACATAGACCCTCAGGGCAACTCCACCAGCGCGCTCGGAATCGAAAAGAAAAAGCTTGGCAAGACGATTTATGATGTACTGATGGGCGACGCGGACATACAGGACGCCGTAATCCCCACGGGCGTCGAGGGGCTTGACATTTTGCCGTCCAACATCGACCTTGCGGGCGCGGAGGTGGAACTGGTCAGCTTTGACAACCGCGAAAAGGTGCTGAGTAAGCAGCTTGCCTCCCAAAAAAACCTGTACAACTACATATTTATCGACTGCCCGCCCAGCCTCGCGCTTTTGACCGTAAACGCGCTGACCGCCGCCGACAGCATCCTTATTCCCATGCAGGGCGAATACTTTGCGCTTGAGGGCTTAAGCCAGCTTATGAACACAATCAAGCTCGCCAAGGTTCACTTAAACCCGATGTTGGAAGTGGAGGGCGTATTGTTGACAATGTTCGACGGGCGGAGCAACCTTATGCAAAACGTCGCGGAAGAAATTTCCAAGTTTTTTGGCAAAAAAGTTTTTACCACAAAGATTCCGCGCTCGATACGCTTCGGCGAGGCGCCAAGTTACGGGTTGCCCATTATCCAGTTCGACCCAATCGGCAAAGGGAGTTTGGCGTACAAAAGCCTGGCGGAGGAGTTTTTGACCCGCAATCGCGACAGCTTTAAGCAGCTTGTAAATCTGAGGCAGTACAAAAAATCCATTTCTTTGGGCTGAAGTGGTTAGTGACAAGTGGTCAGTGGTCGGTAAAGGTTAGTGTTAATAAAGGTATCAGGTAAGGTCGGGGTTAATTTTATCGTAGGGCGCGACGCCTCGGCGCGACGCACATCTTAATAAAAATCACCCTTTAGCTGCTACGAAGCAAGACCACGAATACCTCTTGGCACAGTCTTAAAACTACCAACCGATAGCTTATACCCTGTCGCTCTCCGGAAAACCAAAGCGCTAAACTCATTTCACTAAAATATATCCGTTACTGGCCACTGGCCAATAAAAAAGGAGACAATCATGGAAATCAAAAATAAATTAACCGGAATCTTGAAGGATTACCGCGGCGAAAGCATAGAAGTCAGCGACGAGACCACGTTTGACCAGCTTGGCTTCGACTCGCTTGACAAGGTCGAACTCCTGATGAAAATCGAGGAGGACTTCGGCATAATGTTCAACGACGACCTGCAAGTCGAAACCATAGGGCAACTTGTCGAAAAAATAGCCGCCTTAAAAAAATAAAGGGCGTGGTTTCGTGGTGCTATCGGGCGCGTGGGGGAATTACCATGTGCCTGTGTTCGCGAGTACGCGTTTTTGGAATCAATGGTCAGTCAGAGGTATTGAAAGTCGGTGATCTCCCCTTGGATGCTTGTTAAATAAGAGGATAAGTGGACAAAATGGATGATGGATTGAAAAATGCGCCTTTTCGTGTCTTTTTGCGCCTGTCTGCGGATTTTTTCCTAAACGCCTCGTCTCCTCGCGTTTTGCTTAACGCAAAGCGGTTGTCGGCTCGGCGGCGCTGCTACGACTCCGTCAAAGCCGTGCTATTAAGCAACACCCGCGAAAGCTTCTTGGTACGGGCGTTACGGACACAAAAATCCATACTCGCTGCGCTCGCGCTTCGTGGCAAAAATATGTTGTTTTCAATAATGAATACAGTTTCTTAATATAAATGACATAAAAAGCTATCGAAATACCTTACAACAGTGGTTTTCACATTTTTCAAAAACTGAAACTACTCCCCCACTTTCGCGCCGCACTTGTGGCAGTACACGGATAAAGGCGGCAAATCCACTCCGCATAAGGGGCAATACATCACTTCGCCGGCAGAGGTAGTAATGCAGGGCTTCGGCTCCCCGTCCCCAACCTGTCCGCCCCCGCCCGCCGCATCGCCATCGCCCGCCAAACCACAGACTGGCGAAACCTCCTCCTTCTCTCCGCCCGAAATAAGCTCTACCTTTTTAAGCATAAACCCCTCGATACTTATCCCAAATGTCTCGAAAATATACCGCATTCTAAGCTCTAAATCCTTGGAAATGCTCATCAACTTGCGCGGCAACTCAATAACACTGGTCTTACTTTCGGCGAGCGCCGCCAATAATTGGTCATTTATATAAATCAGCATACGGCCACGGAAAAACTCCTTCATCTCGTCCAGTGCCGCCTTTTTTGTAAACGCCAAAAGCCGCGATAGAAATCGCTTAGAGTCTATTATTTTAATAGAGAAAACGCCGCCGATATCAAACTCGACGGGGATTTTAAGTACGGGATCGGTAATCAAAATGGGGCGCGGGGTATTCCATTTGATAGAGTACGCGCCCTCTTTTTTAACGTAATATACGCGACAGGATACCTTTTCGCCCTCGTCGTGGAACAAACGCCCCGTACCCACGCAACTTTCGCGCATAAAATGCCGCCCCATGGCAAAGCTATCGGTCACCTGCCCATCCTTGATAAATACCGCCTCATGCGCAACGGGAACCACCAATTCCGTATCGCAGTCAAGATTTTTGTATTCCTTGTGCCACACGAGCGCGTCCATAGACCCCTGATATGTAATTATTCTCGCCATTTTGCCTGACCTCCTTAAGGGTAAGATCGTTCTTTTATAAAGGTAAAATCGTTCTTTTATATATTAGCACAAACGAAAGCTTTTGTCAATAAAGTTTTTCCGAAATTAGAAAATTCGGAAAAAGACAAAGAAAAAGACGGTTTAACGCCGTCTTTTTCTTTTGAGCAATTATATATCGAAAAAATGGTTGGTACACCTTCGGGGGCTCGAACCCCGGACAACCTGATTAAGAGTCAGATGCTCTACCAACTGAGCTAAAGGTGCAAATTGGTGAAAACTGATGGAACTTTCGGAAAACAAAAACCTGAAAAATCAAGTAAAATCAAAAGTTCCTAATTATTTTAACATGTTGTCAGTTAAAAATCAAGTATTTTTAGCCTGTTGGGAACAAATTTATTAGCTCCTGTCAGCTTTATTGCATAACGACGCGCATGTCGGAGCTCTCCCCCACCAAGCCACCGGCATACACATCGGAATAACCACTCACGTCCACATCGCCTGTCGCATAACAGTTGGTTATTTTACTGCCCCCAGAGTTGTCCGCAGCCAAACCGCCTGCTAAGATCCAAGAAAAACCGCCTGCGTTTATGTCGCCTGTCGCACGTATGTATCATTGTACATCATGCCGCTAATTTTATCAAGGTTTTTTTTTATATTATTTCGTCTGCCTCCTGTCCCCTACCCTCTACCCTTAGCTGACCCCTAACTCCTGACCTTACGCAAACGGCGGGAACAGCGGCAGGTTAAAAAACGCCTCGCACGGACCCGCCTCGTCGCACGATGGGAACTCGCAAAAGCCGTAAGAGGGCACAAGCAAATCCACCACCGCCACGACCTTTGTTATCTGCATTATGCAACAACGAAACGTCACCTCGTCGAAGGCTGTAAAACTGCCGGCGACGCTGACCAAGCTGGTGCTGACACTGACGGTTGCAGGGACGATTGACGCGTCGGGGATATGCAAAAAAACCTCGCGATGGAATTTGACGGACGAAGAGACATGATGAGTGACCCCCGCGCCGTCGGTATATGTAACGCTGATGGGCACCGTGGCATCAAATTCCACCCTGCTACGCTCGTTGCCCGCGTTTGGCGGCGTCGGCGGCGTAATAACAAGATTGGACACAGTCGTCGCCCCGCTACTGACCACACTTACAAAGGTATACGGCGGCTGCCCCTGTATATTTCCCAAATTAACGGTAAATTGACGGTCGGAAATTCGCGAAATACAGCCATCGAACAGCTTTGTCACCTCGATACACTCCCTGTTGCACAGCCCGCATAACGGACTTCCGCAAATCGGTCCCGCTCTTCTATGGCTCATAAAAACTCCCCCTTGGTCTATGGTGTTTTAGTGTTGTATGTAATGTTCCTCTATAGTTTATTACGGTGTGGCTTTTTGTGTTACAAGACTATTCGAAATGATGAAGTCAGAGAAAGTAAGAGCGACCCTACCTCCTCATTTTGCACACCAAAAAAAGGATTTATCTAAGCTGGGTTGCTTAGCTCCTCACAACAATGTATAAAGTTTACTGGGGTGTATTCACGTAAAACCGGTGATATCACCGCTTTCCGCACGATTTCTTTTGTATCGCGCCTTTATACAAGCGGATATTTATTTGTGCTAAAAACCGACGTTTTGCGCCGACAGTATACCGCAAATACATAACTTGGCGCAAAACCGACCGCTTTTAAACCCGGGGTGGATATAGACCACGTATAAAGCGCCGGCTTTACCTGAATGCACCTTAGAAAAAGGGCTGCAATCGCCCTTTCTCTATAATAATTTGACTCCCACTGGCCACTGGCCACTGGCTCCTTATCCCTCCACCGTCACACTGCTCTCCAAAATGCCCTCGATTAACGTCAAAACCTTATCCTTCCCCATGCCCAAATAGGACACGGGGATAATGTCGCCCGCGCCCACGCCGAAAAAAGCCGCCATTTTCTGCGCCTTCGCGGGGATTTCGGATTTTTTAAGCTTGTCCGCCTTGCTCGCCAAAATGGTGAATGGGATGCGGTAATAATACAAATATTGTATAAGCTGTTTGTCCATCGCGCTTTCGACGCGGCAGTCGGCAAGCACAAACACGCGCTTTAGGTTTTTGGACGACGTAAGGTAACCGTCCGCAAGC